>NZ_JBEXUX010000050.1:0-77226 GCF_040629175.1 Embleya sp. NPDC005971
TCGGGTTGGGCTCGTGTGTCGTTGCACTCGCGACCCGGGCCCACCTGTCGGGCTCGACGCCGGGCGCGTGTCGGGCCGGCTCGCGACCCAGCGCCCGCCCGCCCCCGCCCGCCCCCTCCGCGCCCCAAGGCGGGAGACCGAGTCGCCCGACCACCCGCGTTCGGAGCTGCCGGGGTCTTCCCCGGCTCGGGAGCTGGGCGGATTCGTCGTAGGCGTCTGTCAGGATGCCTGGTGTGGCGATGAACGATCCGGGTGTGGGCGGCGAGGAGGAGGGGCAGCTCACGCTTGGGGTCGAGGACGCGCGGCGGGCGGTGCGGGGGCGTAGGGCGAAGGTCAATGCGGCGGCCGACTCGTTGCCGGTGGCGCGGGTCGTGGTGGACAAGGGGCTGGTGCACCTGGACCGGCTTTTCGACTATTCGGTGCCGGCCAAGCTGGCCGAGGTGGCCCAGCCCGGGGTGCGGGTGCGGGTGCGGTTCGGGGCCAAGGTCGTGGACGGCCGGCGGCAGGGCGGCGGGCTGATCGACGGGGTGATCGTCGAACGGGTCGAGCGCAGCACGTACGGCGGCCCGCTGGCGCCGTTGGCGAGCGTCACCTCGCCCGAGATCGTGCTCGCGCCGCCGATGATCGAATTGGCCCGTGCGGTCGCCGACCGGTACGCGGGAACCCTCGCCGACGTGGTCCAGATCGCCCTGCCCGCCCGGCACGCGCGCGCCGAGGCGGAGCCGTCGGGCGAGCCCTTGATCCGGCCCGCGGCGCCGGCCCCCGGGCCCTGGACGCGCTATCCGGCCGGCGCCGCGCACCTGGCCGAGTTGGCCGCCGGCGAGTCGCCACGCACGGTGTGGACGGCGCTGCCCGGGCCGCACTGGCCGGACGAGATCGCCCGGGCGATGGCGGCGACCCTGGCCGGCGGCCGTGGCGCACTCGCGGTGGTCCCGGACGCCAAGTCGGTCGAGCGCGTGGACGCGGCGCTGACCGCCCTGCTCGGCCGGGGCCGGCACGTCGCGCTGACCTCGGGCCTGGGGCCGGAGGAGCGTTACCGACGCTGGTTGGCGATCAACCGCGGGAGCGTACGCGCGGTGGTCGGCACCCGGGCGGCGATGTTCGCGCCCGTGGTGGAACTGGGCCTGGCGCTGGTCTGGAACGACGGCGACGACTCGCACGCCGACCCGAACGCGCCCTACCCGCACGTGCGCGAGGTACTGGCGATGCGGGCCGCGCGCGAACACGCCGGGTTCACCGTCGGCGGGCACGCCACCACGGTCGAGGCCGCCCAATTGGTGCGCTCCGGGTGGGCCCGTCCGCTGGACGCCGGCCGCGCGGCGGTGCGCGCTGCGGCCCCGCTGGTACGCACCACCGGCAGCGATCTGGACCTGGCCCGGGACGAAGCCGCCCGCGCCGCACGGCTGCCGAGCCTGGCGTGGGACGTCGCCCGCAAGGCGCTGCAGACCGGCCCGGTGCTGGTCCAGGTCCCACGCCGGGGCTACCTGGTCCGCACCTCGTGTCTGCGCTGCCGCGAACCCGCGCGCTGCGCACACTGCTCGGGGCCGCTCGAACTTCCGTCCGGAGACGGCGTGTTGACCTGCGGCTGGTGCACCCGGCCGGCGCCGCACTGGCACTGCCGGGTGTGCGGCGGCGATCGCATCCGGGCCGGTGTGATCGGCGCGCGTCGCACCGCGGAAGAACTCGGCCGGGCGTTTCCGACCGTGCCGGTGCGTACCTCCGGGCGGGACGCGATCCTGACCACCGTGCCGGACCTGCCCGCGCTGATCATCGCCACGCCCGGCGCCGAACCCGTCGCGCCCGGCGGCTACGCGGCGGCCCTGCTCCTGGACGGCTGGGCCCTGCTCACCCGACCCGACCTGCGAGCCGGCGAGCAGGCGCTGCGCCGCTGGCTGGACGCGGCGAGCCTGGTCCGGCCCGCGGGGGAGGGCGGCACGCTGGTGGTGGTCGCCGAGTCCACGCTGCGCCCGGTGCAGGCGCTGGTGCGCTGGGACCCGCAGGGGTACGCGCTGACCGAACTGGTCGAGCGGGCCGAATTGAACCTGCCGCCGGTGTCGCGGATGGCGTCGGTGACCGGTCCGCCGGCCGGCATCGCCGACTTCCTGGCGGTACTTCGGCTGCCCGACGGGGCCGACGTGCTGGGGCCGGTCCCGGTCCCGGTCGCACCGACCGCGCCGCGCACACCGGCCGCGCCGCCGCCCAGGGCCGACCCGCGCGCCGCCGAGACCCGCGCCGAACTCACCCGCGCCCTGTTCGGCGACACCCCGCCGCCGGACCGCCGGCAGCCCGCGCGCCCCGCCCCGCCGCCCCACCACGAACGTGTCCTGCTGCGCATCGAACCCGGCCGCGGCGCCGAGCTGGCCCACGCCCTCAAGGCGGCCCAAACCCTCCGCCTGGCCCGCGCCGCGAACGATCCGGTCCACATCAGGATCGACCCACCGGACATCGGCTGAGCCGCCCGCGGCGCGCGACGCACACCGAGGCGGCCGAGCACGCCCGGCCGCCTCGACGGAACTCTCCTTCACCCGGGGACCCTCAGCCCCAGTGCGTGCGGCTCCCGCAGGACGCGGCCGACGGAGCGTCCGCGCAGCCCAGGGATTCGCGGGCGGCGGTGCGTTCGTCGAGCAGCGTGCCGGCCGCGTCGTAGGCGCGGATCCGGGTCGGCTCGGTGTCGCTGTTCGGCACGCTCGCGAGCCACACGCCGTTGCGTACCACCGCGCCCACCGTCGTCCCGTCGGGCAACTCGACCACGACCCGCGCCACCGCGCCGGTCGTACGGCCCCACCAGGTCGTCGAGGAGAGCAGGGCGATCCGAGGCGGTTCGACCGTGGGCGGCGTCCAGGCCAGGGTCCGGCGCACCTCGAACGCCCCGGCGAGCAGGCCGTCGGCGGCCTTCGGCGTCGGAAACTCCGGCAGGGACAGTTCGCCGTGGCATACGACCAGGCCCGGCTCGCCGGCCTTGCCCAGCACGAACGGGCGCAACTCGCCGTCCCCGACCAGCTCCCACGCGGTGAAGTACGGCTTGAACGCCGTGTCCGGCTCGCGTACCTGCCACAACTTCGGATCGGGCTTGGCCGAGGCACCGGGCGGTCGCGCACTCGATCCGGGCGGTGCGATCGACCCCTGCGTCGGCCACCCCGGGGGAGTCGCGGTCGATCCCGTCGGCAGGCCCTTCTCCGGCATCCGCGTCGGCATGTCGCCGGTGTACACCGCGGAGGCCGGCGGCGTGCCCGGCGGCGGGGTGTACCCCATGCTCGGCGGCGCGGCCGTCCCGGGCGCACCCGATCCCGGCGGCGGCATCGTCGGCGGTGGCGCGGTGAATCCGGTCGGCTGCGGCGGCGGGACGGCGGCCCGCCGTCCCTGTGCCAGACACGCCGTCAAGGTCCGGGTCGCCACGTCCCACGGCACCGGATCGCCCGGCTTCGCCATTTCCCTGGCCACGCCCTGGGCCGGATCCTGTCCGACCACCGGGCCGGCCGGCGTCGGATGTTGCGGGTCGCGCCACGGCTGCGCGGCCAGGATCGCGCCCGCGCACACCACGAGCACCGCCCCCGCCGCGACGCCCGGCAGCAGCGCCCGGGTCCGCGACGGCCGATCCGTGTCCAGCATCGCGAGCAACTCGCGCCTGCGTCGTTCGTGTCCCGGCAGTCGATCCTCGCCGTACGGGCTCACCGTGCCTCCTCGATGCCTCGGTACGTACTCGCGTGCACGCCCTCTTCGGCCAGCAGGCCGCCCAATCGTTTGCGCGCCCGGTGCATCCGCGCCTTGACCGTGCCCAGCGCGACGCCGAGGGCCGTCGCGGCCGCCTGCTGGTCCAGGCCGCCCCACACGCACAACTCCACGACGTCGCGCTCGTGTCGGGGCAGCCGGGCCACCGAGCGCCGCAACGCCCGTGCCGCGTGCTCCTCGTCGATCCGCCGGGCCACCTCGTCCGCGTGGTCGGGGACGTCCCGAGGCAGCGGTACGCGCGCGGCCAGCGCCCGATAGCGCTTGAGCGCGCGGCGCCGGTTCGCGAGCGTGCGGTTGGCCGTACCCAGCAACCACGGCAGCGCGCTGTCCCGGTCGAAGGTCACCTCCGCGCGCCGGCGCCACGCGGTCAGGAACACCGCCGACGTCAGGTCCTCGGCCTCGGCTCCGTCCCCGATCCGCCGCAGCACATGCCCATACACCGCCCCCGCGTGTCGGTCGAACACCACCGCGAACGCATCGCGATCCCCCGCCCGGACCCGGGACCACAACACGTGATCCCCGTCCTCCTGCTCCTGATCCGTCGTCACACCCCGAGAGTGTCCGCCGCGCGCCCCGAGGTTGCCGCGCCCCGAGCCGATTCCCGGCCCGCCCCGAGCCCGCCCCGAGCCCATTCGCTCCCGCACGCCCCGGGCCGCGACGCGTGCGGGGAGCGGGCCCGGCCGCTCAGTAGACTTGCCGCTCTCCGGTTCCGCTCGACCGGCGCCACCGCGCGGCCACCGCGCCGGAACGCCGCCGCGCGCCGGCGACACACTCGGCAGTACGTCCGATCACCGCCCGACCACCGATGGGGGAGCACACCCGTGGCAGTCCAGCCGATCCGCCTGTTCGGGGATCCCGTCCTGCGGAGCAAGGCCGACCCGGTCACCGTGTTCGACAAGGAGTTGCGGCGACTGGTCGCCGACCTCACCGACACGATGCGCGACGCGCCCGGCAGCGGCCTGGCCGCGCCGCAGATCGGGGTCGCCCTGCGGGTGTTCACCTACCAGGTGGACGGCGAGGTGGGACACCTGATCAACCCCGACCTGGACCTGTCCGAGGACGAACAGGACGGCCCCGAGGGCTGCCTGTCGCTGCCGGGCCTGCGCTACGACACCAAGCGCGCGTACGGCGTGGTCGCCAAGGGCTTCAACATGCACGGCGACCCCGTCACCATCGAGGGCACCCGACTGCTCTCGCGCTGCATCCAGCACGAGACCGACCATCTCGACGGCATCCTGTTCATCGACCGGCTCGACCGCGAGCAGCGCAAGGCCGCACTGCGTGCGCTGCGCGAGGCGGAGTGGGCCGGTCAGCCCGCCCCGCAGGTCAAGTTCTCCCCCCACGGCACCTTCGGGAAGGCCCTCTAAATCCCCATGCGCCTAGTCTTCGCCGGCACCCCCGAGGTCGCCGTACCCGCGCTCGAAGCCCTGCTGGAATCCCGGCACGAGGTGGTCGCCGTCGTCACCCGGCCGGACGCGCCCGCCGGCCGCGGTCGCAAGCTCGTCGCGAGCCCGGTGGCCGAGCGCGCCGCCGAGGCCGGGATCGAGATCCTGCGCCCGGCCAGGCCGCGCGAGCCGGAGTTCCTGGCCCGGCTCGCCGAGATCGCCCCCGACTGTTGCCCCGTGGTCGCCTACGGCGCGCTGCTGCCCAAGGCCGCGCTGGAGATCCCCGCCCAGGGCTGGGTCAACCTGCACTTCTCGCTGCTGCCCGCGTGGCGTGGCGCGGCGCCGGTACAACACGCGGTGCTGGCGGGCGACGACATCACCGGCGCGTGCACCTTCCTGATCGAGCAGGGCCTGGACTCGGGCCCGGTCTACGGGACGGTCACCGACGAGATCCGCCCCACCGACACCAGCGGCGACCTGCTGGAACGGCTGTCCCGGTCCGGCGCGCGCCTGCTCGTGGCGACCATGGACGGGATCGCCGACGGCAGCCTGGAGGCCCGCCCCCAGCCGCCGCACGGGGTCACCCTCGCGCCCAAGCTGACCGTCGAGGACGCCCGGGTCGACTTCACCGCACCCGCGCTGCGGGTGGACCGGGTGGTGCGCGGCTGTACACCCGCCCCCGGCGCGTGGACCACCTTCCGCGGCGAGCGCCTCAAGCTCGCCCCGGTCCGGCTGCGCGGCGGCGACAACGCGCTGGCCCCCGGCGAGATCGCGGTGGAGAAAAAGGTGGTCCGAGTGGGTACCGGCAGCCACGCGATCGAACTCACCCAGGTCCAGCCCCAGGGCAAACGCATGATGGCCGCCACCGACTGGGCCCGGGGCGCACACCCCGAGCCCGGTGAAACCCTCGGCACGAACTGAGCACCGTGACCAACGCCCCCGCCGCACGCCCCTACCGCCGCCCGCGTCCCGACGCCGCGCGGCTGGCCGCCTACGACGTCCTGCACGCGGTCGGCGAACGCGACGCGTACGCCAACCTGGTGCTGCCCGCGCTGCTACGTGAACGCCGGATCATCCCGCGCGACGCCGCCTTCGCGACCGAGCTCGTGCACGGCACGCTGCGCCGCCAGGGCACCTACGACCGGATCGTGGCGGCCTGTACCGACCGGCCGATCAAGGAGATCGACCCGCCGGTGCTGGACGTGCTCGCGCTCGGCGTGCACCAGTTGCTGAGCATGCGCACCCCCGTCCACGCCGCCGTCTCGGCCACCGTGGAACTGGCCCGCGCGGTGCTCGGCGACGGCCGCGCCAAGTTCGTCAACGCGATCCTGCGCCGGGTCTCCAAGCAGGACCTGGACACCTGGCTGCGGCAGATCGCGCCGCCCTACGACGAGGACCCCGAGGGCCACCTCGCGGTCCTGCACTCGCACCCGCGCTGGATCGTGCAGGCCCTGTGGGACGCGCTGGGCGCGCGCGGCAACCCGCACGACCGCGCCGCGATGGAGGCGCTGCTGGCCGCCGACAACATCGCCCCGACGATCTCCCTGGTCGCCCGCCCGGGCCGGGTCGAACTCGCCGAACTGTACGAGGCCGGCGCCACCCCCGGCCGCTGGTCGCCGTACGCGGCCACCCTCCCCGAGGGCGACCCGGCCGGGATCAAGGCGATCCGCGACGGCCGGGCCGCGGTCCAGGACGAGGGCAGCCAACTGGTCGCCACCGCGCTGGCGAACGCGGAGGTCGAGGGCACCGAGAGCCGCTGGCTGGACCTGTGCGCGGGCCCCGGCGGCAAGGCCGGCCTGCTCGCCGCGATCGCCACCGGCCGCGACGTGTCGCTGCTCGCGGTCGAGCGCCGGCAGCACCGGGCCCGCCTGGTCCGCAACGCGATCGGCCACCTGACCCACCATCAGGTGATCACCGCCGACGGCACCCGGCCCGCGTGGCAGCCCGGCGGCTTCGACCGGGTGATCGCCGACGTGCCGTGCAGCGGCCTGGGCGCGCTGCGCCGCCGACCCGAATCCCGCTGGCGCCGCAAGCCCGAGGACATCCCCGAACTGGGCGAGCTGCAACGCGCGTTGCTGCGCAGCGCGGTGGCCGCGGCCCGCCCCGGCGGGGTGATCGCGTACGTCACGTGCTCGCCGCATCCGGCGGAGACGCGCGTGGTGGTGGACGACGTGCTGCGCGCGGGCGAGGCCGAGCTGTTCGACGCCCGGCCGCTGTTCCCGGGTGTGCCGCATCTGGGCACCGGGCCGGACGTACAACTGTGGCCGCACCTGCACGGCACCGACGCGATGTACCTCGCGCTGCTTCGTCGTACCGGCTGAACCACTCATGGGCGCGCCGCGGATCACCCGCGCGAATGGGGTGATACGCGGCTGAATCACTCCCAAGTGGGGCATAACGGCGTGGGTGGTCGTCACTCCGGGCTCGACCGCACCGGTCGCCCCTCGGATCGCAGGAAATCCGAGGGCGATCGCCGGTCGTCACCGCAGGAGCCGCCGTACCCATGTCCTCGCCCGCTCGCCGTGTTCCGCGTCCCGGTCCGCTCGCCCGCACGGGGGGAGCGGTGCGCGGCGAGTGGCGCAGGCTCACCGCGGTCCCGGTGCGCGAACTGCGCGCGCACGGCCTGCTGGCCATCCCGCTCACGGTGTGCACGGTGCTGCTGACCCTCGGCTTCTGGCTCGCCTGGCGCACCGCGTGGGGCGGCGACGTGGTGCGCGTGCTCGGCGGGGTGAGCGCGGGCATCCCGCTGCCGCTCGCGTTGTTGCGGACGCCGGTGTCGCTGTTCGTGCCCGCGCCCGACCTGCCGGTGTGGGGCGCGCTGATCCAGGTGCTGATCCTGTTCGGGCTGGCCGAACTCGACCTGGGTGCCCGCCGCACCCTGGTGATCGCCTACGTGGCCACGCTGTGCGGCACGCTGTCCGCGCGGGTGATGGTCGGGCTCGGCCCGGACCACCTGCTGGGCATCGACGCCCGGGACGGCGACATCCTGGACACCGGTCCCTCGGCCGCGGTGGTCGGCCTGGTGGTGTGCATCGCGATGGTGCGCCGTGCGCCGATCCTGTTCGTCGGCGTGTGGGCCCTGATGATCGCCGAGGTCGTGGTCAAACCGAACCTGGCCGGCCGCGAGCACATCGCGGCGATGACCGGCGTCACGGTGTGCACCGGCGTGTACCTGGCCCGGCAGCGCCGCCGTATCCGGCTCGACCGGGCCGGCGACCCTCCGGGCCGGCCGGACGGCGGCGACCACCCGCGACCGAAGGAAGTCGCCCGCGATCGCCGGTGATGTTCGCCGCCGATCCTCGGCGAGGATCCAGAGGAATCCGAGGAATCGGAGAGCCCCGAGGACCCGAGGACCCTTGAAGGGTCGTCTCGTCTTCAAGTATCTTGATATCGAGATATACCGAACGCGGCTCGACCGGAAGGGCGGCCATGCCCATCGACTTCCACAGCGACGCCAACCGGCTCACCTACGCCCGGCGCACGGCCGGCGAGGAATGGGCGCGCGTGGTGCGCGAGTTGGTCCGGCCGGCCGGCGCGCGTGTGCTGGACGTGGGCTGCGGAGGCGGGGTGTACACGACGAAGTGGCTGGATCTGGGCGCGGCGAGCGCGGTCGGGGTGGACTTCTCCGCCGCGATCCTCTCCGGCGCCCGGGAGCGGGCGGGGCGGCGCCCCGGCCTGTCCTTCCACCAGGGCGACGCGTACGCCACCGGCCTGCCGGACGGCGCGGCCGACATCGTCTTCGAGCGGGCCCTGATCCACCACCTCGACGACCTGACCGGATGTTTTCGCGAGGCCCGCCGGCTGCTCGCGCCCGGCGGCACGCTGATCGTCCAGGACCGCACCCCGGCCGACGTCACCCGCCCCGGTTCGCCGACCCACCTGCGCGGCTGGTTCTTCGAGCGATACCCGGCCCTGCTGGGCATCGAAGCCGCCCGCCGACCCATCGCGGCGGCGGTCGAGGCGGCGCTGCACGCGGCCGGCTTCGGTGCCGTGCGCACCACCGCGCTGACCGAGACCCGCCGCGAGTACGCCGACGCCCACGAGGTGGCCGCCGACCTGCGCGCCCGCACCGGCCGCTCGATCCTGCACGACCTCACCGACCCCGAACTCGACGACCTGGCCGCCTACATCCAGGCCCGGCTGCCCACCCGGGGCCCCATCCACGAAACCGACCACTGGACCCTCTGGTCGACCACCCGCGAACCGAAGGCAAAGGGCCTCCCGCCCCGGCGAGGACGACGAGAGGCCCAATCCATTCACTCATTGTGACGAAGCTCGCGCGGCCCCGGGGACTCCACCCGAGCCCGAAATCCGCCGCCCGACTACCCAATGCAACGGGCGGGCACGCGGAACCCGTCCGCCCTAGTGAGCGCAGCGCTCTGCGGCCCCCGTCGCCAACGCGCGCAACCGGTCCACCGCCGCACCCGGATCGCGCCCGTCGAACACCGCCGACCCGGCCACGAACACGTCCGCGCCGGCCTCCGCGCACATCTCGATGGTCTTCGCGGACACCCCGCCGTCCACCTGGAGCCACATCTGCAGGCCGTGCTTGGCGATCAACTGCCGGGTCCGGCGGATCTTGGGCAGCATGATGTCCAGGAAGCTCTGCCCGCCGAAGCCCGGCTCGACGGTCATCACCAGGAGCATGTCCAGCTCCGGCAGCAGGTCCTCGTACGGCTCGATCGGGGTGGCCGGCCGCAGGGCCATCGACGCCCGTGCGCCCTTGGCCCGCAGGTCCCGGGCGAGCTTGACCGGGGCGGTCGCGGCCTCGACGTGGAAGGTCACGCTGCCCGCGCCGGCTTCCGCGTAGGCGGGCGCCCAACGGTCCGGGTCCTCGATCATCAGGTGCATGTCGATGGGCGTTTCGGTGGCCTTGATCAGGCTCTCGACCACGGGCAGGCCGATGGTCAGGTTCGGGACGAAGTGGTTGTCCATGACATCCACGTGGAGCCAGTCGGCGTTGCGCACCTGCGCGACCTCGTCGGCGAGGCGGGCGAAGTCGGCGGACAGGATGCTCGGATTGATCTGCACGGTCATGCGCACAGAATCTCATCGTCGGGACAGTCCTTCGGCACCGCCTCGACCGTCGAGCTGACGATACGTCAGATCATCCACACCGCAGTCGCGTTCGGATATACGAACGCACCGTGACGGACGGCACAGGTTGGCCAAGGTCAACGTTGTCGGCCGCCGTGGCACACTTCGAGGTGTACGAAAGTCACGTACGCGCGCTCCGGGGTCGGTGAAAATCCGAACCGGCGGTTACAGTCCGCGACCCGGTCGATGCCCCACAGCACGTGGAGCGACGGCCGGCTGAACCGGTGGAATTCCGGTACCGACGGTTAAAGTCCGGATGGGAGGCAGCGCGCGGCGAGCGACTGCGGCATGTCCGCGTACCCACGGTGCGCCGACATCCCCGCCCGTCGATTCGTCGTGCCGTCCTGCCCGGAAACACCCCGGTGCCCCGCGTCGCAACGCGAGGAGGCACGAGGTGCAGGGCAACACCGTCCCGCCGGTCGACGAGGCCACCGCGATGCGCCGCGCCGTCGCCCTGGCAAGCCGCGCCCTCGGTCACACCAGCCCCAATCCCGTGGTCGGCTGCGTCGTGCTCGGCCCCGACGACACCGTGGTCGGCGAGGGCTTCCACACCCGCGCCGGCGCCCCGCACGCCGAGGTCGAGGCACTGCGCGCGGCCGGATCCGCGGCCCGCGGCGGCACCGCGTTCGTCACCCTCGAACCCTGCTCGCACACCGGCCGCACCGGCCCTTGCACCCAGGCCCTGATCGACGCCGGCATCCGCCGGGTGCGCTACGCGGTCGCCGACCCCAACCCGGCCGCGGCCGGCGGCGGCGCGGTGCTGCGCGCGGCGGGCATCGACGCCGAGGGCGGCCTGCTCGCCGCCGAGGCCGAGGCGGGCAACCGGGCCTGGCTGACCGCGACCCGACTCGGCCGCCCGCACGTGACCTGGAAGTACGCCGCCACCCTGGACGGGCGCAGCGCCGCCGCCGACGGCAGCAGCCGCTGGATCACCTCCGCGGCCTCGCGCGCCGACGTACACACCCTGCGGGCGAGCGTGGACGCGGTGCTGGCCGGCTCCGGCACGCTGCTCGCCGACGATCCGCACCTGGCCGTGCGCGACGTGCCCGGCGCCCGGCAACCGCTGCGGGTGGTCGTGGACACGCACGCACGCACCCCGGCGACCGCCCGGGTCCTGGACGACGCGGCACCCACCCTGATCGCGGTCGGCCCCGACGCGGACGCCGACCACCTGCCCCGGGTCGTCGTACTGCGCGTACCACGCGCGGAGACCGGCCTGGACCTGCCCGCGCTGCTGAAGGAGTTGTACGCGCGCGACGTGCGCGCCGTGCTGCTCGAAGGCGGCCCCACCCTCGCCGGCGCGTTCGCCGCGGCCGGCCTGATCGACACCGTCGTGGGTTATCTCGCCCCGGCCCTGCTCGGCGCCGGACCCACCGCCCTGGGCCCGGCCGGAATCGGCACCATCTCCGAGGCGTTGCGACTGGACGTCGAAGACGTCGCCCGCCTCGGCACCGACATTCGCATCACCGCCCGCACCCGGCCGGAATCCGCCGGCCGAACGAAGGAGTCCTGACGCATGTTCACCGGAATCGTTGAGGAACTCGGCGAGATCGTGGCCATCGAGCGACTGACCGACTCGGCCCGGATCACCATCCGCGGCCCGGTCGTCACCACCGGTGCCCGGCACGGCGACTCGATCGCCGTCAACGGGGTGTGTCTGACCGTCGTGGACGACAAGGTCGACCCGGCCGAGGCCACCTTCACCGCGGACGTGATGCAGGAGACGCTGGACAAGTCGAGCCTGGGCGCGCTGACCACCGGCGCGCGGGTCAACCTGGAACGCCCGATGGTGCTCGGCGGGCGACTGGGCGGCCACCTCGTCCAGGGTCACGTCGACGGCACCGGCGAGATCCTCGCCCGCACCCCCGGCGAGGAGTGGGAGATCGTCGAGATCGCGCTGCCCGCGCACCTGGCCCGCTACGTCGTGGACAAGGGCTCGATCACCGTGGACGGGATCAGTCTCACCGTCGTGCGGGCACACGACGCGAGCTTCACCGTCAGCCTGATCCCGACCACGCTCGCGCTGACCACGCTCGGCGTCAAGACGGTCGGCGACCCGGTCAACCTCGAAGTCGACATCATCGCCAAGTACGTCGAACGGCTGGGCACGCACGGGCCCGGTACACAGGTGAGGGCATCGTGATCGGCTGGCTCAACGACGCCGCGTTCACCGTCGCCGACAAGCCGGTGCCGTGGTCCGACCTGCTCGGCCAGATCGCGTCGCTGGCCACCGTGGGGCTCGCGCTGCGCCGCAACCTGTGGGCGTGGCCCGTGCAGATCCTCGGCGCGGCCCTGCTGATCGCCGCCAACACCTCGGTGCACCTGGGCGGCAGCGCGATGCGCAACGTCGTCATCATCCTCGCGGCCGCCTACGGCTGGTGGCGCTGGGCCCGCGGGCGGCGCGACAGCGGCGAGGTGGAGATCCGCTTCGGGACCGGGTACGAGCGCATCGCACTGGTCGTGCTGATGGCGGCCGGCACCGTCGGCTTCGCGCTGCTGCTCGAACACACCGGCATCTCGTGGGCGCCGTGGCCGGACGCGTACATCTTCGTCGGCTCGGTCGTGGCGATGCTCGCCCAGGCCCGCGGCCTGTTCGAGTTCTGGCTGGTGTGGATCGCGGTCGACATGGTCGGCGTACCGCTGGCCTGGCAGCACGGCCTGGTGTTCAGCGGACTGGTCTACGGCGTCTTCTTCGTGATGTGCGTCGCCGGACTCGTCGACTGGTGGAACCGCTCCCGGCGGTACCGGGACAAGGGGGCTGCCCGCGTGGCAGATCGGCACCTGGAAGGGGCAACGGCGTGAAGACCAGCAGAGAAACCACCGACATCGAGGTGCCGGCGCAGAAGGCGGCACCGGACGAACTGGTGCTCGACACGATCGAGGACGCGATCAAGGCGATGGCCGCCGGCGAGGCGATCGTGGTCGTCGACGACGAGGACCGGGAGAACGAGGGCGACCTGATCTTCGCCGGCGAGTTGGCCACGCAGGCGCTGATGGCGTTCATGATCCGCTACTCCTCGGGCGTGGTCTGCGTGCCGATGCGCGGCGCCGACCTGGACCGGCTCAAGCTGCCGCCGATGACCGCCGTCAACGAGGACCGCAAGGGCACCGCGTACTCGGTCTCGGTGGACGCCAAGGACGGCGTGGACACCGGCATCTCGGCGGCCGACCGTACGCACACCGTGCGCCTGTTGGCCGACCCGAACACGTCGGCCACCGAGCTGACCCGACCCGGCCACATCTTCCCGCTGCGCGCGGTCGAGGGCGGCGTGCTGGTGCGCCCCGGACACACCGAGGCGGCCGTGGACCTGGCCGAGCTGGCCGGCCTGGCCCCGGTCGGGGTGATCTGCGAGGTGGTCAACGACGACGGCACGATGGCCCGGCTGCCGCAACTGGTCCCGTTCGCGCGCGAACACGGCCTCAAGATCGTCACCATCGCCGACCTGATCGCCTACCGCCGGCGCACCGAACGCACCATCGAGCGGGCCGCCGAGACCCGGCTGCCCACCGAGCACGGCACCTTCCGGGCGATCGGCTACCGCAGCACCGCCGACGGCGTCGAGCACATCGCGCTGGTGGCCGGCGACATCGGCGACGGCGAGGACGTGCTGGTGCGGGTGCACTCCGAGTGCCTGACCGGCGACGTGTTCGGCTCGCTGCGCTGCGACTGCGGTCCGCAGCTGGAGGCCGCGCTGGAGCGGGTCACCACCGAGGGCCGGGGCGTGGTGTTGTACATGCGCGGCCACGAGGGTCGCGGCATCGGGCTGATCCACAAGCTCCAGGCGTACCAACTCCAGGACGCCGGCCACGACACCGTGGACGCCAACCTGGAACTGGGCCTGCCCGCCGACGCCCGCGACTACGGCACCGGCGCGCAGATCCTGGTCGACCTGGGTGTGCGCTCGATGCGGCTGCTCACCAACAACCCGGCCAAGCGGGCCGGCCTGGAGGGCTACGGCCTGGAGATCACCGGCCGGGTCGCGCTGCCGGTGCACGCGACCGCGGACAACCTGCGCTACCTGCTCACCAAACGCGACCGGATGGGGCACGACCTGCCCTGGCTGGACCCCACCGACGAGGCCGCGACCGCGCCCTCGGTCGGCGAGGTCGCCGACGTCGTCGACGCGAAGGGCCACGCGGTCAGCACCGCCTGACCGGGCCCGACCTCACCCGTACCGGTGAAACGCGCGCGGCGCCGTCCCCGCCGCGCCGATAGGTTCGACCTGCTCGACGCGGCGGAATCGATCCGCGGAATTCGATCCGCGGAAGTTCGATCCGCAGCACTCCACCACCGCATCCAGGCTTCCAGCCGTTCCAGCCGAAGGACACCGACAGACATGAGTGGCGCAGGAGCCCCGAAACTGACCGTCGAGGGCTGCCGTGACCTGCGCGTGGGCGTGGTCGCCGCGCAGTGGCACACCACCGTGATGGACGGGCTCGTGGACGGGGCCCTCAAGGCCCTGAGCGAGCTGGGCATCACCGAACCCACGCTGATCCGCGCTCCCGGCGCGTTCGAACTGCCCGTGCTGGCCAAGGCGCTGGCCGGGCGCGGCTACGACGCGGTGATCGCGCTCGGCGTGGTCATCCGCGGCGGCACCCCGCACTTCGAGTACGTGTGCTCGGCCGCCACCGACGGCCTGACCCGGGTCGCGCTGGACACCGGCGTGCCGATCGGCTTCGGGGTGCTCACCTGCGACACCGAGGAGCAGGCCCTGGACCGGGCCGGCCTGTCCGGCTCGCACGAGGACAAGGGCCGCGAAGCGGTGGAGGCGGCCGTCGCGACGGCGATGGCGTTGCGTACGCTCTCCGAACCGTGGCGTTCGGCCTGATCGGTCGCACCGACCGGGCGTTCACCCGCCACGTCACCCACAACCACGCGATGGGCACCATGAAGACGTTTGAACAGCTTTTCGACGAGCTGCGGGCCAAGGCCGCCTCGGGCCAGGAGGGCTCGCGCACGGTCGAACTCGTCACCGCCGGCGTGCACACGATCGGCAAGAAGGTCGTCGAGGAGGCCGCCGAAGTGTGGATGGCCGCCGAGCACGAGGGCGCCGACCGCACCGCCGAGGAGATCTCCCAGCTCCTCTACCACCTCCAGGTGATGATGGTCGCTCGCGGCATCTCGCTGGAGGACGTATACGCTCACCTGTGACGGCCGCCGTCTCCGGCCCGTGGCCCGGGCCGGGGACGCCGCCGTACCCGCAACCTCGTTCGGCACTTCCCGAAGGGTCATTTCATGCTGCGCATCGCCGTCCCCAACAAGGGTTCCCTCTCCGAGCCTGCGTCGGCGATGCTCCATGAGGCCGGCTACCGCCAGCGCAAGCACTCCAAGGAACTGGTCCTCACCGACCCCGACAACAACGTCGAGTTCTTCTTCCTGCGCCCGCGCGACATCGCCATCTACGTCGGCTCCGGCCGGCTCGACGCCGGCATCACCGGGCGCGACCTGCTGATGGACTCGGGCGCCGAGGCCGAGGAGATCCTGCAACTGGGGCTGGCCCAGGCCACCTTCCGCTACGCCGCGCCCGCCGCGCTGGCACGCGAGCTGGCCGGGCAGGGCAAGAAGGGCCTGGCCGGGCTGCGGGTGGCGTCCTCCTACATCGGGATCGTCGAGCGCGACTTCGCCGAGCACGACATCGAGGCCGCCGCGCTGGTCAAGCTGGACGGCGCGGTGGAGACCGCGATCCAGCTCGGCGTCGCGGACGTGATCGCCGACGTCGTGGAGACCGGCACCACGCTCGCGCAGGCGGGCCTGGAGGTGTTCGGCGAGCCGATCCTGCGCTCGGAGGCGGTGCTCATCCGGCGCGCCGGCGCGGAGAGCTCGCCCGCGCTGGAACAACTGGTGCGCCGGCTGCGGGGCGTCCTGGTCGCACGCAGCTACGTGATGATGGACTACGACATCCGGGTCGAGCGGGTGGAGGCGGCGGTCACGCTGACCCCGGGCCTGGAGTCGCCCACGGTCAGCCCGTTGCACAACGAGGGCTGGGTCGCGGTGCGCGCGATGGTCCCGCGCAAGAACGCCCAGCAGATCATGGACGACCTGTGGGAGATCGGCGCCCGCGCGATCCTGGTCACCGGCATCCACGCCTGCCGCCTCTGAACCCGATCGGTCCGTCACCGCGTGCGGTGGCGGACCGATCACCCTCTCTCACCCCGGAGAACCGTTCCGCCATGAGCACCCCCACCCCCGCCGCCGACCTCCCGCGCACCTGGTACGCCCGGCGCAGTCGGCTCATCACCGCCGTGCTCGGCGTGGTCATCCTGGTCGGGCTCTGCGTGCTCGCGGTGATGTTGCCGGAAAAGGGCGGTTGGGGACTCGGCTCGCGGCTCGGCGTCGCGTGCACCGGGGTGCTCGGACTCGCCGCGATGATCATGCTCGGCCGGCCGAAGGTGGTCGCGGCGGCGGGCGGGGTGACCGTGGTCAACCTGCTGCGCACCACCCATCTGGAGTGGGCCCAGGTCGTCCGGGTCTACCTGCGCCAGGGCGACCCCTGGGTCTACATCGACATGTCCAACGGGGACACCCTGCCGGTGATGGGCATCCAGACCTCCAACGGCAAGGCCGAGGCGATCACCGCCGCGCGCGAGCTGCGCTCCCTGGCGGAGAAGTACGGCACCGCCCCGAGCACGGCGTAGTAGGCCCCGTCCCGCGCGCTACGGCCTGGGCACGTTGCGCAGGTTCGACCGGGCCATCTGGACCATCCGGCCGACGCCGCCGCTGAGGACCGTGCGGCCCGCGCTGAGCGCAAAGCCCTGGATCTGCTCGGCGGTGACCTTGGGCGGGATGGACAGCGCGTTCGGGTCGGTGACGATGTCGACCAGCGCCGGGCCCTTGTGCGCGAACGCGTCCCGCAACGCGGCGCGGACCTGCTTCGGCTTTTCCACCCGCACCCCGAACGCACCCGCCGCCCGGGCGATCGCGGCGAAGTCCGGGTTCTTGTTCGTCGTCCCGAACGGTTCGAGCCCCGCCACCATCATCTCCAACTCGACCATGCCCAGCGACGAGTTGTCGAACAGCACGATCTTCACCGGCAACTCGGACTGCACCAGGGTCAACAGATCACCCATCAGCATCGAGAAGCCGCCGTCGCCGGAGATCGACACGACCTGTCGGCCCAGGTCCAGGAACTGCGCGCCGATCGCCTGCGGCAGCGCGTTGGCCATCGAGCCGTGCGAGAACGAACCGATGACCCGACGCCGCCCGTTCGGGGTCAGGTAGCGCGCCGCCCACACGTTGCACATGCCGGTGTCGACGGTGAAGATCGCGTCGTCGGCGGCCTCCTCGTCCAGGATCGAGGCGACGTACTCCGGGTGGATGGGCACATGCCTGTCCACCTTGCGGGTGTACGCCTTCACCACTCCCTCCAGGGCGTCCGCGTGCTTCTTGAGCATGCGATCCAGGAAGCGACGGTCGGTCTTCTCGCGCACCATCGGGGTCAGCGCGCGCAGCGTCTCGCGCACGTCCCCCCACACCGCGAGGTCCAGCTTGGTCCGTCGACCCAGGTGCGCGGGCCGGACGTCCACCTGCACCGTGGACACGTCCTGCGGCAGGAACGCGTTGTAGGGGAAATCGGTGCCCAGCAGGATCAGCAGATCCGCCTCGTGCATCGCCTCGTAGGCGGCGCCGTAGCCCAGCAGACCCGACATGCCCACGTCGAACGGATTGTCGTACTGGATGTGTTCCTTGCCGCGCAGCGCGTGCCCCACCGGCGCGTTGACCCGGTCGGCGAACGCCATCACCTCCTCGTGCGCGCCCGCCGTGCCCGCGCCGCAGAACAGGGTGACCCGCTCGGCCTCGTCGATCATCCGGGTCAACGTGGCCAGGTCCGCGTCACCGGGGCGCACCGCCGGCAGCGACGTGGGCAGCGCGACCTGGTACGTCCGCTCCGGCGCGGGGCGGTCCGCCACATCGCCCGGAAGGGTGACCACCGACACCCCGCCCAGGCCCACCGCGTGCTGGATCGCCGACTGGAGCACCCGGGGCATCTGCTCGGGCGTGCCGATCATCTCGCTGTAGTGGCTGCACTCGACGAACAGGCGTTCGGGATGCGTCTCCTGGAAGAACGCGGTGCCGATCTCGCCGCTGGGGATGTGCGACGCGAGTGCCAGCACCGGCGCGTGCGAGCGGTGCGCGTCGAACAGGCCGTTGATCAGGTGCAGGTTGCCCGGGCCGCAACTGCCCGCACAGGCGGCCAGCCGACCGGTGAGCTGCGCCTCGGCGCCGGCGGCGAACGCGGCCACCTCCTCGTGCCGCACATGCACCCAGTCGATCGCGGCGTTGCGCCGAACGGCGTCCACGATCGGGTTGAGGCTGTCGCCCACCACGCCGTACAGCCGACGCACGCCGGCATGGGCGAGGATGTCCACGAACTGCTCGGCGACGCTCTGCTTGGCCACGGGAGACCCTTTCGTCCTGCTCGACCGGCGGCCGGGCGCGTGCTGCCGCGCTCGCCCCTCGGCGGACAAACGACGACCGGATCAGCCCTACCCGCGCGCCGCCCGGCTATCCCCGGCCGTCCGCCAGATCCCCGTACGCCTGGAACAGGTCGGACAGGCGCAGCGTGGTCAACTCGGCCAGATCCGGCCCCTCCGGCAGCTCCACCAGGCGCACGTCGCGATACATACAGCACTTCTCGTACAGGGTGCGCACGAAGCGGGCGTTGCCCAACTCGTCGATCCAGCCCTGCTCGCGCACGTGGCCGGTGATGCTGCGCAGCTCGGCCGCCGCGTCCTCGTCCCACGCGTCGCCGCCGGCGGCCGCCATCACCTCGGCGATCCGGGCCAGGTCCTCGGCGCCGTAGGAGGGGAACTCGACCCGGGTGGTGAACCGCGACATCAGGCCCGGATTCGAGGTGAGCAGCCGATCCATGCCCTCCGGGTAGCCGGCCAGGATGATCACCAGCCGGTCCCGGTCGTCCTCGGCCCGCTTGAGCAGCACTTGGAGCGCCTCGTCGCCGTACGCGTCGCCCTTGGAGTAGCCCACGTTGGTCAGGCCGTACGCCTCGTCCACGAACAACACGCCGCCCAGCGCCGAGTCGATCAACTCGCTGGTCTTGACCGCGGTCTGGCCCAGGTACTCGCCGACCAGGTCGGAGCGCTGCGCCTCGACCAGACGGTCGCTTTCCAGCAGGCCCAGTGCGGCGAAGACCCGGCCGAGCAGCCGGGCGACGGTGGTCTTGCCGGTGCCGGAGGGGCCGGAGAAGACGAAGTGCCGCTTGGGGGCCTGTGCGGGCAGGCCCTGGGCCTCGCGCAATCGGGCCATCCGCATCTGCGCGGACAACGCGCGCACCTGCCGCTTGACCGGCTCCAGGCCGACCATCGACTCCAGTTCGGCCAGTACCAGGGCGAGTTCCTCGGGCGCGGCGGCCGGGCGCATCGGCGCGGATCGGCCGGCCGCGCGCACGTCCGCGTCGGGCTGCGGGTCGAGGTCGGCCTCGTCCGGGATCGGGTCCGGCTCGCGCTCGACCTCGGCGGCGGGCGGTGGGCCGGCGGGTGGGGGAGCGGTCGCGGGTATCGGCGGCAACACGTCCGGGAGCGGGCCCCGGCCGACCACGGGACCGGCCAGGCGTGCGGTCATCCCGCCGTACTCGTCGAGCGGTTCGCCGGCCGCCAGCGAGGACAACCGCGCGGCCGTGTCCATGAACGAGGGGTCCGCCTGGTGCACGGCTCGATACAGCGGCAACGCGGCCGGGGTGCGGCCGGTCTCCTCGTACGCGCGGGCGAGCCAGTAGCGCAGCTCCTTGCGCTGCGGGTGCTCCGAGCGGCAGCGCACCAGGGCGGTGGCGAGCACCTGTTCGGCCTTGGCGTACAGACCCAGGCGGACCCGGGCCATGCCGGCGAACAGGCCCGCCTCCACGCCCAGCAGCGCGTCGTCGTCCAGGCCCGCGGTGTGCCGGAGCAGTTGTTGCCAGTCCTTGCCCAGGTAGGCGCGGCAGGCGAGGAGGAAGCGGGTGGCCGCGTCCTGGTCGGCGGGCGGGCACAGGGCCAGCGCGGCGTCCAGCTCGGGCAGGTGGCGCCCGTCCAACCAGTGCGAGGCGTGCGCGAGCGCCAGGTCGCGCGGGGTCTCCAGGACCAGTTGCACCCACCAGCCCAGCCAGTACCAGGAGTTGAGTGGCCGGCCGTATTTCGCGCGTTGCTCGCCGAAGCGTTCTCGATGGGTGTGCATGGCCACCACGGCGGTGGCCACCTCCACCTTGAGCGCATGCAGCCCCAGCCAGGCGTCGGCCATGCCCGGGTCGGCCTCGACCGCGGCCCGGAACTGCACCTCCGCCTGGCCGTATTCGCCGGCGACGTAGGCGTCCATGCCGCGCAACCAGGCCAGTTCGGCCGGACTTCCGGTGCGTGCGCCACGTTCGGTCTGTCCCACGGTGGACCCCCCTTCCCCCGGCCGGTCCTCTCCGCGTGCCCGTGTCCCCGAGGGGACTTCGAGAGGATGTCGGCCCGCTGCCGATGAATCCCGGTGCGTCCATTCCGCCCGATCGGCGACGCCCCTTAGAGCCTCTCCCGTTCCGCTGCCCGTCACGCCGACTCGCCGGCGGTCACGGATGGTGTCCGCGCCGCCACGCGTTCGTCCCCGCGCATCGTACCGAGCGGGACCCGGCAATCCGAGGGGCGAACGGTATTTGGGGTGGTGAGGTGTGCCCTCGGTGGCGAACGGGAGGGTGTCCGGGGACCCGAACGCCCCGGGGGCGGGCGCCGATCCGAGCGGCGCGAGACGAGGAAGCCCCCGGTCGCGGGGGAACGACCGGAGGCTTCGTCTCGACGCGGGGCCGGGGGAGGAATCGGCCTTCCGTCGGACCGCAAGCTATGGCGATCCGGACACAACGGTCAAGCACGCCACGCCGGGAAATCTCCGGACGCAATGCGAACTCCCCTGAACGGTCGACGGATCGGGGATCGTGCGCCCCGCGCACTCCGGGAGTGCACTGCCCGCACGCTCTCTGCGATGCTGACGCGCTCGTGTTCGTGACGCTACGGTCGGTGGATGGGCAACCTCGGGGACGCGGGCGGAACGGCAACCGGGGGCGAACCACCGCTTCGTCCCGGTGACAAGAGTGGCGGCGGGAGCGGCAGCGCGCGAGCGGTGGTGGCCGGCGCGGCCCCGCGCCGGCTGCCGCTGCGGCGCCGCAAGGCGGTGGGCGGCGGGGCGAGCGCACCCGAGCCGACCTCGGTGCCACAGGCCCGGGTCGCGGGGGCGTCGACGGCGTGGGACGCGGGCGAGAACCCGCACCCGGCGTCGGGTTCGGCCGGGGGGTCGACCGGCGCCCTGGCTCCGGCGGCTCCCGCACCGGCGAAGGTCCCGCGCCCGGCCGGCCGGCCGATCGTGGAAACCGCGGTCGGGCTCGCGGGTCGACTCGCCCAGGCCGCGTCGGACGCCAAGTACCGCAGCGACCTGATGCGCGACCTGCTGACCGGACGCGGCACCGACCTCACCGGCTGGACCGCGTTGCCCGGCGGCCCGTTGCTGGTCGTGGTCGCCGAGGCCGACCCGGCCGCGGCGGGCGGCGACGCGCGGGCCGTCCGAGCCGGGCAGGAGGCACTGGCCCTGGCCTGGTCCACCGCGCTCGCCGCCCGGGCGCCCGAGGCGGCCGTCGCGGCGTATCCGCGCGAGGTGGTCGCCCTGCTCGGCGCGCCCGACGACGGGCAATCCGCCCGGCTGGTGGCCGAACTCGCGGCGGTGGTGCACGCGGAGTGCGCCGGCGTGATCCGCTCGTTCACCACCGGCATCAGCCGACCGGCGCACTCGCTGGACGCGTTGCCGACCGCGTACGAGCAGGCCCGGCGTGCGGTGGCGGCGGGCCGGCGCATCCATGGGCCCGGCGCGGTGGCGGACTTCGATCGACTGGGGGTCTTTCGGCTGCTGAGCCTGATCCCGGATCCGAGCGAGCTGGACCGCTTCGCGCGCGAGGCGCTGCGATCGTTGGCCCATCCGCGCGATCCGGAGGCGGCGGACCTGCGGAACACGTTGCAGGCACTGCTGGACACCAACCTCAACGTCGCCGAGACCGCGCGCCGGCTCTACGTGCACTACAACACGTTGCGATACCGGATCACCAAGCTGGAGCGGTTGTTGGGACCGTTCACGCAGGATCCGCATCTGCGGCTGAATCTGATGATCGCGCTGCAGATCGTGCGCATGCAAGGCGGCTGAGAGCGCCCGCAGTTGCCGCCCGTCGGGCGCCCGCCGCGTGGCCGGCCCGGTTCGCGCGCACGCGAGCGGCGCGCCGGCGACGGGTCTGCTTGACTGTGCACGATATTCGGGCACGGCGTGGTGTGGGGAGTGGGCATGGGTGCGCTGGATGGCGTCAAGGTGGTCGAGCTGGCCGGGATCGGACCCGGACCGTTCGTCGGAATGATGTTGGCCGACGCGGGCGCCGAGATCGTTCGGGTCGATCGGCCCGGCGGCGCGACGATGCCCTCGATGGTGGTCGGGCGCGGGCGGCTGGGCACGCTGGAGGTCGACCTCAAGGATCCGGCCGCGCGGGACTCGGTGCTGCGCCTGATCGCCGGCGCCGACGTGCTCGTCGAGGGCTTCCGCCCGGGTGTCGCCGAGCGGCTCGGCCTGGGGCCGGACGTCTGTCTGGAGCGCAACCCCGCCCTCGTCTACGCCCGGATGACCGGCTGGGGGCAACACGGGCCGCTCGCGCCGCGGGCCGGGCACGACATCAACTACATCTCCATCTCCGGGGTGTTGCACTCCTTCGCGCGCACCGGCGAGCGCCCGGTGCCGCCGCTGAACCTGGTCGGGGACTACGGCGGCGGTGCGATGTTCTGCGCGTTCGGCATCCTCGCCGCGCTCGTGGCCGCGCGCACGTCCGGACGCGGCCAGGTCGTCGACGCGGCGATGACGGACGGCTCGGCGCTGCTCAGCGCGTTCATCCACGGCATGCGCGGGCTCGGCGGCTGGGCGGGCGAGCCGGGGAGCAACCTGCTCGACACCGGTGCGCCCTTCTACGACGTGTACACCACCGCCGACGGCCGGCACCTCGCCGTCGGTGCGATCGAACCGCAGTTCTACGCCCTGCTGTTGGCCGGACTCGGGCTCGCCGACGAGGAACTCCCGGAGCAGATGGACCGGGCCGGCTGGCCGCTCCTGCGCGAGCGGTTCGCCGCGGTGATCGCCGGTCGCACCCGGGACGAGTGGGCGGCGCTCTTCGAGCCGCTGGACGCGTGCGTGACGCCGGTGCTGACCTGGGAGGAGGCCGCCGAGCACCCGCACAACCGGGCCCGGGAGACCTTCGTCCGCCCCGACGGCATGCTGCAACCCGCCCCCGCGCCGCGCCTGTCCGACACCCCGTCGACCGCCGGCGTCGCCTCGGACCGCATCGACCCCGCGATCCTCGAAGCCTGGGGTCTCGCCCCGGAAGAAGCCAAGAACCTGACCCAGGGCACCTGACCCGACAAGCCTCGCGCGGGGCCGCGAGGCCCCGCTCGGCGACCCGTGGCACCCCGGCCACATCGGCCCGCAAGGCAGCGGGTGGTGCGGGCGGAAACCCCCGCCCAAGCCACCCCCCCCGGCCCACCCCAAGCCGGACCGCAACAGCGAATCATGGCACGCCCCATCGACCCGTGCCCGAAATTCCGCAACAAATGTTTCACCGCGTAGCGATCTCTCTACCATCGGTAGCCGCTGCTGCCGACCCACGCGAGGAACCATGGACACCACCGCACTCACCAGCCCCCTCGACGGGGCCTCCCTCCCGCGCCCCCGCGCAACCCCCACCGACGATCACATCGCGCGGCTGCTCGGCGAGACCGCTCCGGTACGGCAGCGCGTGCTCCGCCACACGGTCTACCGGGATCTCACCGACATCACCGCGATCCGGGTGTTCATGGAGCATCACGTGTTCGCCGTCTGGGACTTCATGTCCCTGCTCAAGAGCCTGCAACGGCGCCTGACCTGCGTCGAGATCCCCTGGGTGCCGCGCGGGGACGCGGAGATCCGGCGCATGGTCAACGAGATCGTGCTCGGCGAGGAGAGCGACACCACCTCGCTGGGCCCGCTCAGCCACTTCGAGCTCTACCTCGCCGCGATGGACGCCGCCGGCGCCGACACCCGCCCGGCCCGCCGTTTCCTGGGCCTGCTCGTCGACGCGGTCCCGGTGCCCGAGGCGGTCGCCGCGTGCGGCGCGCCCGCCGGTGCCGCCGCGTTCGTGACGCGAACCTGGCAGGTGGTCGAACACGCCCCGCTGCACTGCATCGCCGCGTCCTTCGCGCTCGGCCGCGAGGAACTCATCCCGCGCATGTTCGATCACCTCACCGCGCTGGACGACGGGTACGAGGGCCGGCTCGCGGTGTTCGGCGAATACCTGGCCCGGCACATCGAGGTGGACGGCGACGAGCACGGCCCGATGGCGCTGCGGCTGCTCGACCAACTGTGCGCCGCCACCGCCGACCCGGCCCGTGCGTGGCGGGAGAGCGCCGGCACCGTCACCGTCTCGCTGCGCGCCCGCGCCGACCTGTGGGACGCGGTCCGCGCGGCGATCGACGCGAATCGTTCTGCGGCCTGCTGATCCGGTTCCGACCGCCCGGAGCCGTGTGACGTGTCATATGTTGGGCGCGTGACCCACGACGCAGCCCTCTACCCCACAGACCGCCTCGGCCGCGCCCAGAAGGCAGCAGCCGACGCGGGACTGGACGCCCTGCTCATCTCGCCCGGCGCCGACCTGCGCTATCTCACCGGCTACGAGGCACTCCCGCTGGAGCGCCTGACCTGCCTGGTGGTGCCCGTCGGCGCCGATCCCTTCCTGGTCGTACCCGGCCTCGAGAAGCCCGCCGCCCTCGCGTCACCCGCGGGAGCGCTCGGCATCGACGTGGTCGGCTGGGCCGAGACCGACGACCCGTACGCGCTGATCGCCGACCGACTGCCCGCGGGCGTGACCCGGGTCGGCCTGGACAACCACATGTGGGCGGAGAAGGTGCTCGCCTTCCGCGCCGCCCTGCCCGCCGCCGAACAGTCGCTCGCCGGCGACGTGTTGCGCGAGCTGCGGATGCGCAAGTCCGCCGCCGAGGTGGCCGCGCTGCGCCGGGCCGGCGCCGCGATCGACCGGGTGCACGCCCGGGTGGGCGACTGGCTCCGGGCCGGCCGTACCGAGCGCGAGGTCGGCGCGGACATCGCCGACGCGATCATCGCCGAGGGCCACGTCCGAGTGGACTTCGTGATCGTCGGGTCCGGCCCGAACGCCGCGAGTCCGCACCACGAGCTGTCCGACCGGGTGATCGAGACCGGCGACGTGGTCGTGGTCGACATCGGCGGCACCACCGAGGACGGCTACTGCTCGGACGAGACCCGCACCTACAGCATCGGCGAGCCGCCCGCCGAGTTCCGCCGCTACTACGACGTGCTGGAGCGCGCCCAGGCCGCCCAACTGGCCGCGGTGCGACCGGGGTTGACCTGCGAGGCGCTCGACGCGGTCGGCCGCGACATCATCACCGAGGCGGGCTACGGCGAGTACTTCATCCACCGCACCGGCCACGGCATCGGCCTGGAGAGCCACGAGGAGCCGTACATCGTCGCGGGCAACAGCCTGCCCCTGGAGCCGGGCATGGCGTTCTCGATCGAGCCCGGGATCTACCTCCCGGGCACGCACGGCGCCCGGATCGAGGACATCGTGGTCTGCGGCGAGGAAGCCGGCGACCCGATGAACCTGCGCCCGCACGGCCTGGTCGTGTTGTAGCCGGGTGCGGCGGTCGACCCGCCCGGCCCGCGGCCGGCGCGGGTCGACCGCCGCGACGGGCGTCGGCACGGCCGCGTCGGTGCCGGGCCGGCGCGGGTGGGTCGCCGTACGATCGTGCGCAACGGCCGGGGGGCGAACCCCACCCGGTTCGCCGCCGCCGGTCTCCGCCGGGTCCGGCCACCTCCGGACCGCACGGAAGGACGTTCCCATGTCCGTCACGCGCACGTTGCCCACCGACGAGTCCCGTGCCCTGCTCGATCTCACCCGGGAGATCACCGCTCGCGAGATCGCCCCCCGGGCCGCCGCCGACGAGGCCGCCGGGCGCTTCCCGCGCGAGTTGTTCGAACTCCTGGGCGCCGCCGGACTGCTGTCGCTGCCCTACGCCGAGGAATACGGCGGCGGCGCGCAGCCGTACGAGGTCTATCTGCAGGTGTTGGAGGAACTGGCCGCCGGGTGGCTGGCGATCGGCCTCGGGGTCTCGGTACACACCCTCGCCTGCCATCCGCTCGCCACGTTCGGCACGGCCGAGCAGCGGGCCGAGCACCTGCCCGCGATGTTGTCCGGCGACCTGCTCGGCGCGTACTGCCTGTCCGAGCCGCACTCGGGCTCGGACGCGGCGGCACTGAGCACCAAGGCGGTGGCCGACGCCGACGGGTACACCCTCACCGGCACCAAGGCGTGGATCACCCACGGCGGCGTGGCCGACTTCTACACCGTGCTGGCCCGTACCTCGGCGGAGGGTTCGCGCGGGATCAGCGCGTTCCTGGTCGACGCCGGGACGGCGGGCCTGGCCGCCGCCGCGCCCGAGCACAAGATGGGGATGCGCTCCTCGCCCACCGCGCAGATCCACCTGGACGGCGCCCGGGTGTCGGAGCGCCGCCGGATCGGCGCGGAGGGCCAGGGCTTCCCGATCGCGCTCGCCGCGCTCGACTGCGGCCGGCTGGGCATTGCCGCCTGTGCCACCGGAGTGGCCCAGGCCGCGCTGGAGTTGGCGAGCGACTACGCCAAGAACCGCTCGCAGTTCGGTGGCCCGATCGCCGACAAGCAGGGCATCCGCTTCATGCTCGCGGACATGGCCACCGCGATCGAGGCGGGCCGGGCGCTCTACCTGTCCGCGGCCCGACTGCGCGACGCGGGCCTGCCGTTCGGCCGCCAGGCGGCGATGGCCAAGCTGTTCTGCACCGACGCCGCGATGCGGGTGACCATCGACGCGGTGCAGATCCTCGGCGGCTACGGCTACACCACCGACTTCCCGGCGGAGCGCTACCTGCGCGAGGCCAAATGCCTCCAGATCGTCGAGGGCACCAACCAGATCCAACGCATGGTCATCGCTCGGGACCTGCTCCGCAACGGCTGAGCGCGATCAGCGCCGCGCGGCCGCTGAACCGGCCGCGCCGGCCAGGGCCCAGGCGAGGGTGAACGCGGCCAGGCCGATCCGGAACACCCGCAGGCGGCCCGGCCGATCGCCCGGACGCGCGCCGGTGAGCAGGCCCGCCGCGAAGGTGAGCGGGTAGCCGGCGATCGCCCATTCGAGCCGGGTGCTCGACGCGGGCAACTCCGCGCGCGGCGCGGGCAGCGCGACCTTGAGCACGCTCGCGTCGACCGGGTCCACGAGGGGCGCGGACAGGGTCGGCGCGAACGCGGCCCAGCGGTGCGGAGAGTACGCGGTCGGCGGGGGAGCGGGGGTGGGCATGGCGGTTTGTGCCTTTCGGGGGCCGGTGGCGGGGTCGGGTACGGTTGCGGGATTCGGGGAGTCGCGCTGCGTACCCGAAGCGCGAACGGGTCGAGGGCGAGGAGGCGGCGGGCATGACGACGGAGCGCGTCGCGGGCGCCGATGCCGAGGACGGGCTGAGCACGGACGAGGCGATCCGGGCGATGTTGTTGCTGATGCCGAGGGTGGCCGCGCGGCTCAAGCGCACCCGGATCCCCGAGCGATTGCGCTCGATGAACCTGGCCCCGCGGCACCTGTCGTTGCTGGCCTATCTGCTCTTCGACGGCCCGCTGTCGGTCAATCAACTGGCCGCGCGGCTGGAGGTGGCGCCGACCACGGTCAGCCTCATGGTCAGCGACCTGGGTCGGCAGGGCGTCCTGGAGCGGCACACCGATCCCGTCGACCGGCGCCGGTCGATCGTGGCGATCACCGAGGATCCGCAGACCCGGACGGCGATCGAGAACTGGCTCGCCAACGGCGCCGACGCCTGGCGCCGAGCCTTCGACCCGCTCTCGCCGGAGCAGCGGGCGATCTTTGTGCGGACGATGGGCGCCTACGAGAACGGGGCCGTGCGCGAGCCGGAGTGACTCGCGCCCGTGGGCGAACCGCCGGCCGCTACCCGCCCAGTGCGGGCAGCAGGTGGGCCTCCTCGTACGCGAAGTGCTCCTCCAGGCCCGCCAGCACCCGTTCGAACTCGGCGCGCAGCCGCCGCGCCGTCGCCCGGGTGCCGGCCTCCTGCGCGGCGGCCCGGTCCAGGATGGCCTCGAAGTCGACCAGGGCGCGTTCGACCAGGGCGTGCTCCGCACGCAGCCGCTCGATCGCCGGGACCAGGTGCGGGAATTCGCGCTCGAAGGCCGAGAACGCGCCGTCCTCGCGGGTGTGGTGCAGGCGCAGCGACCAGCAGAAGGTCAGGCAGTGCCGGCGCAGTTGCTCGGCCGGGTCGGTGTCCGGCCGGTCGGGGTCGGCCGGCTGTGCGGTGCCGGCGAGGACCTGTTCGAGCCGCTCCCGGACCCGCTCGATCTCGGCCCGCAGGTCCGCGTGGTGGCGCACCAGTTGCTCGCCGATCAGCCGGCCGCGCGTCGGGTCGCCGGACAGGTCGAGGGGGTGCAGCGCGACCACCGGGATGGTGCGGGCGGTCGCGGCGGCGTAGCCGCGAAACGCCGGGTCCCGGGTGCACTGGAGGTCCCACAGGTGCGCGCGCTCGTCACCGGTGAGCGGGACGGCTCGGGTGGCGAACGGCTTGACCCGGCCGTCCTCGGTGCCGATCTCCATCGTCACCTGGGGGTTGGCGAGCAGATTGAGGTACCACTGCGGATCCCGGGGCGCGCCCCCGTTCGAGCCGAAGATCACCTGCCGCGCGCCGTCGCGCAGCGCGACCACCGGGTGGGTGTGCGGGCGGCCGGTGCGCCGCCCGGCGGTGGTGATCAGCACCAGGGGCACACCTTCGAACATGCCGCCCACACGACCGTTGTGGGCCCGGAAGTCGGCGATGACCCGGGCGTTCGTGTCGTTCTTCACGGGAGTCGGCCCTTTGCAGTCGAGAACACATATATCTTTGCTTTGAAAGCAAATCTATTTGCAGGCTAGTCATCGCCCCGAAGCACTGTCAACGCCCGTGCGGGATCCCGCCGCACACCGAACACGCCTGCCGGCCGGGCCACTTCAGCGCATGGGCGGACCCCACGCGGCGGCCTCGCGCGCGGAACCGTCCGAGCCCGGCGGACGTCTCGTCAGCCATGACGCCATCCCAGCCGGCCGCCCGCCTGCGCCCCGCGCGGCCCGACGACCTGGACGCGATCGTCGACCTGCACACCCGCGCCCGCGCCGCCTACTACCGGACGGGGGGAGCGGCCGAGCACGAAATCGAGGACCCGACCCACCCGGACCCGCTCGCGAGCCGCCGGGACGCGTGGCGGCGGGCGGTGGACACCGACGCCCGCACGGTGGTGTGCGCGATCGCCGGCGACCGGGTGGTGGGCGTCGCGGCGATGGGCCGGATAACCGGGTCGGCCGGCGAGCTGTACCAGATCCATGTGTCGCCGCAATGCTGGGGACAGGGCATCGGCACCGCGCTACATGCCGAGTTCGTGCGCTTCCTGGACCGGGAGCGGCTGTCCGAGGGACGCGTGGAGGCGTGGCGGCGCAACGAGCGGGCGATGGCCTTCTACGCCCGCCACGGCTGGTCCCCGAGCGGCGAACACCGGCCGGGACCCGCCGGGGGCGACTATGTCCGGATGCGGTTGACCGCGACCGGGTGACGGGACGGGCGCACCCGCCGGCTCACCCGGTGTGCGAGAACGGCTGGGCCCGCCAGTCCAGGCCCGCCGGGAGCACCGCGACCACGGGCGGAGGCGACACCGCCGGCGCCGGCGGCGGGACGGCGGCCCGATCGGCCGGGTCCGCGAACACCGCGCCCGACCCCGGACAGGCACGAATCCCGAACGGGTCCCGCGCACTGGGGCACACCGCGTGGTCCGGCACCACCGACGCGTCGTCGGCGCCGACCACGACCAGCACCACGCCGCACTGCGGGCACGCCCGGCGGACGCCGGCGACGGCGGTCGGGTCCACCTCCAGGCCGAACTCGAACGCGTCGTCGAAGTCCTCGACGAGAACCCGCGGTCGACCGCCCGCGGGCGCGTCTACGGCGATACTCATGGGGCTCCCCCTGTCGCCACAGCGCCGTGATGACGGCGCGCTCCGCCGACGATAGTGCGCCCGACCGGAACGTTGCAGTACCCATCCGAGCCCAATCGACACGATGCGGGAATCGTCCCCAATCCTCCCGCCGTTCGGGGCTTCCGCGCCCTCCCGTCGCGTCGCGTCGGGCCGGGACCGGCGCTACTCCTGCGGCGCGGCGTCCACCGCCCGGCGCAACTGCTCCAGCCGATACGGCACCGGCTCCCAACCCGGCCGCCCGGCCATGTCCACGTTCAACTGCACCACCGTGCGCGTGTACGCCCGCGCGAGGCCACGCGGCATCAGCGGCATCCCGGCGGGCCGGCGCCGGGAGTTGCCCTCCCGATCCGGCACCCCGGAGTGGTTGCCCCGGACCGACACCCACACGGCGTCGACCGATCCCTGCACGTGTCGCACCAGTTCCTCGCGAGCGTCCAACCAGCGGCCCAGCGCGGCCCGGGTGGGGCCGGACAGCGGCAGCACCTCGACGATCGCCGGATTGACCGAGCGCGCCTGCGGGCGCCGCACGATCCGCACCGTGCGTTCGTCCGGATCCAGGTCGGTGAGCCGCAGCGCGCACAACTCGCCGACCCGCGCGCCGGTGTCCAGGACCACTCCGATCAGCGCGAACAGCCGGATTCGACCCGGGTCGCCACCGCCGCGCTCGGCGTGCGCGGTCAGCCAGTCCAGCATCAGCGACCGCTGCCGGGCGCCCACCGGCGGCTTGAGCTCGGGCATCGCCGGTCGCTCCGGAAGCACGACCGGCACCGAACCCGCCCGGGCCAGGATCTCCAGGCAGTCCATCCGCACCCGCATGCTCGCGGTGGTGGAGACGCCGGTCCCCGCGGCCGCACGAGTACGCAGTCGACCGCTCTGCGCGAGGTCCAGATAGCGCCGCATCGGATCGGCCGACAACAGCGCCGCGAGCGAGCCGCGGGCCTCGGTCGGGAACCCCTCCTGGACCAGCGCGCGGCGCAACTCGCCCACCACCCAACGCAGTTGCCGAGCCCGCGCGGCCGAAGTGTCGGCCCGCGCGGTGACCCGAAGCAGGGCACGGTCGAGCTGGTCGAGCGCTGGGGCACGGTCCTGGGCGGCCATGGGGGCACTGTAACGACGGCCACCGACGCGGCACCGGGACGCCACACCCCACCCCGATGCCCTAGGTTCATCGTGTGGAGGACCTCGACCGACAGATCGTCAAACTGCTCCTGCAAGACGGGCGGATGAGCTACACCGACCTGGGCAGGGCCACCGGCCTGTCCACCTCGGCCGCACACCAACGGGTGCGCCGACTCGAACAGCGCGGCATCATCCGCGGCTACGCCGCCGTGGTCGACACCGAGGCCATCGGCCTGCCGTTGACCGCGTTCATCTCCGTCAAACCCATCGACCCCAGTGCGCCCGACGACGCGCCGGAGCGATTGGCGGACCTGGAGGAACTGGAGGCGTGTCACAGCGTGGCCGGGGACGAGAGCTACATCCTCAAGGTCCGGGTGCCGACGCCGGGGGACCTGGAGACGTTGTTGGCCCGGATCCGGCTCCAGGCGGGCGTGTCCACCCGCACGACGGTGGTGCTGTCCACCCCGTACGAGGCGCGCGCGCCCCGGTTCTGAACCGCCGACGCCGCGGCACGGGTGCGACGTCGGTCGCACCGTGCCGCCCCGCGCCCGATCCCCGGAGTGGGCGCGGCGCGCGTCACACCCCCGAAGGGGTGACCTCCGGCCGGGGGTTCGCTCGGGGCGGGCCACACTGGAGTCATGACCACGCTTCTCCTGCGCAACGGCGCGGTGCACAGTCCGGCCGATCCCTTCGCGACCGCCATGGTCGTCGAGAACGACACCATCGCCTGGATCGGCGCCGAGGGGGCCGCCGCGGCCCACGTCGACGCGGTCGACGCGGTGCTCGACCTCGCGGGCGCGCTGGTGACGCCCGCGTTCGTGGACGCGCACGTGCACGCCACCGCCACCGGCCTGGCACTGACCGGGCTCGACCTGACCGGCGCGCCGTCGTTGGCCTACACGCTCGCCGCGCTGGAGGACCACGCCAAACGGCGCGGACTGTACGGCACGGGCCACGTGTTGCTCGGCCACGGCTGGGACGACACAGGCTGGCCGGAGGGACGCCCGCCCACCCCGGCCGAATTGGACCGGGCCACCGGTGGTGCCACCGTCTACCTCTCCCGCACCGACGTGCACTCCGCCGCGTGTTCGCCCGCGTTGCTCGCGCTGGTCCCGGGCGAGCACGGCGACGCGCCGTTGATCGGCGCCGTGCACCACGCGGCGCGGGCCGCCGCCAACGCCGCGCTGACCCCGGCCGACCGGCTCGACGCACAGCGGGTCGCGCGGGCCCGGGCGGCGGCGCTGGGCATCGGCACGGTGCACGAGTGCGGCGGGCCGGAGATCGCCGGCGAGGCCGACTTCCGGGCGCTGCTGGGGCTGGCCCGGGACGAGGCCGGCCCGGATGTGGTCGGCTACTGGGGCGCGCTCGCCGACGACCCCGAGCACGCCCGCGCGCTGCGCGCCGACCTGGGCGCGCACGGCCTCGGCGGCGACCTGTTCGTCGACGGCTCGCTCGGCTCGCACACCGCGTGCCTGCACGCGCCCTACCTCGACGACCCGGGCGCCGGCACCGGCCTGACCCACCTCGTGGTCGAGCAGGTCGCCGCGCACCTGTCCGCGTGCACCCGGGCCGGCGTTCAGGCCGGCTTCCACGCCATCGGCGACGCCGCGATCGGCGCGGTCACCGACGCCGCCCGGGAGCTGATCCAGGGCCCGCACGGCGCGGCCTTCCGAGCGCTGCGGCACCGGGTCGAACACGCCGAACTGCTCGACGCCCAAGCCGTCGCGGCCTTCGCCGAACTGGGCCTGACCGCCTCCGTACAGCCCGCCTTCGACGCCGCGTGGGGCGGCCTGGACGGCATGTACGCCCGCCGCCTGGGCGCCGAACGCGCCGCCTGGATGAACCCGTTGGCCGCGCTCAGCGCCGCCGGCGTACCGCTCGCGTTCGGCTCGGACGCGCCGGTGACCCCGCTCGACCCGTGGGGCACCGTGCGGGCCGCCGCGTTCCACCGCACGCCCGAGCAACGCATCAGCGTGCGCGCCGCGTTCGCCGCGCACACCCGAGGCGGGCACCGGGCGGCCGGCCGGGACGACGTCGGCGTGCTGGTTCCGGGCGCACCCGCCACCTACGCGGTGTGGGACACCACGGAGTTGGTCGTTCAGGCGCCGGACGGTCGGCTGTCCGGGTGGTCCACCGACCCGCGGTCGGGCACTCCCGGACTGCCGGACCTGGGTCCGGATCTGCCGCTGCCGCAGTGTCTGCGGACCGCGGTGCGGGGCACGACGGTGTTTGCCGCGGAGGGGAGCCTCGGGCAGGAGTGAACCGGGGCGGGCCGGGGGCGCCGACGGGCCGGGGTCAGCCGAAGTGGGGCTGCTCCGCCACCGGGGCGGCCCCGCCCGCCCGGCCCGGTTCCCCGGCGGCGACCGGCGAGTGCACCGACCGTTGTTCGGGGACGGTCAGCAGGGGGAGGAAGACCTGGACCAGGGGACCGATGGTCAGGGCGTACAGCACGGTGCCCAGACCCAGTGACCCGCCCAGGAGGAAGCCGACCGCCAGGACGGTCACCTCGATGGCGGTGCGGATCAGGCGGACCGAGCGGCCGGTGATGCGGACCAGGCCGGTCATCAGGCCGTCGCGGGGGCCCGGACCCAGCCGGGCACCGATGTAGGCGCCGCCGGCTATCGCGTTCAGCACCACTCCGGAGACCAGGAAGGCCAATTGCCAAGCCAGGGCGTCCGGGGCGGGCAGCCAGTGCAGGGAAGCGTCCACGGCGAGGCCGATGACGAACACGTTGCTCACCGTGCCCAGGCCCGGGCGTTGTCGCATCGGCCACCACAGGAGCAACACCGCGGCGCCGACCACGATCGTCACCGCGCCGAAGCTCCAGCCGGTGCGCTCCGCGAGGCCCTGGTGGAAGACGTCCCACGGGTCCAGGCCCAACTCGGCCCGGATCATCAACGCCATGCTGAACCCGTACAACGTGAGCCCCGCGTACAACTGGAGCAATCGCCGGACCCACGACCAAGCCACCGTGCACCTCGTTCTTCACCTGACTGCCAATAAAGAGCCAACGGTGAAACAATCGCTCACACCGGATCACGGATCCATAGCCAATTCGACAGGAGTGGACTGATGAGCGCGCCTCACCTGACCGTCAGCAGCACCCGCCTCGCCGACCTCCTGCACCCGTGGACCACCACCACCCAGTCCGCGGCGCGCACCGGCCCGGCGTACCGCACGCTCGCCGAGCGCATCCGCGCGCTGCTCCTGGACGGCCGGATCCCGCTGACCGCCCGCCTGCCCGCCGAACGCGGCCTCGCCGACCGATTGGGCATCAGCCGCACCACGGTCGCCGCCGCCTACGAACTCCTGCGCACCGACGGCTACCTGACCAGCCGCCGCGGCTCCGGCAGTTGGACCACCCTGCCCGGCACGCACACCGAGATCCCCACCCGAGGGCTGAGCCCGAGCACCACCACCGGCGTGATCGACCTCGGCGTCGCGGCCCTGCCCGGCCCCGGCCGAGCCCTGCACCAAGCCGTCGCCGACGCCACCGACTCGCTGCCCACCTACACCACCGGCCACGGCTACCTGCCCGGCGGCCTGCCGGTCCTGCGCGACACACTGGCCCAGCGCTACACCCGCCGCGGCGTGCCCACCACGCCGGACCAGATCCTGGTCACCCCCGGCGCGCTGGCCGCGGTCACCCTGGTGCTGCGCACCCTGGCCGGCCCCGGCGACCGGGTCGCGGTGGAATCGCCCACCTACGCCAACGTGCTCGACGCCATCCGGCAGGCCGGGAACCGGCTGGTCCCGGTGCCGATGACGGACACCGGCTGGGACGTGCAGACCTGGCGCGACACGCTGCGCACGGCCGCGCCCCGGCTGGCCTACCTGATCCCGGACTACCAGAACCCGACCGGCCACCTCGCCGACGCCGGTGTCCGCCGCACCCTGGTGGACCTGGCCCGCAACACCGGGACCACGCTGATCGTCGACGAGACGTGCTTCGACCTGGCCCTGGACATCGACCCGGTGGACCGACCGCTGCCGATGGCCGGCTTCGACCGGACCAACAACGTGGTCACCATCGGGTCCACCTCGAAGACCTTCTGGGGCGGCCTGCGCATCGGCTGGATCCGGGCCACCCCGGACCTGGTCCGGCGGATCGCGGCCACCCGCGCGTCCTTCGACGTCGGCGCGCCCGTGCTGGACCAACTGGTCACCCACCACCTGATCACCGACCACGAGGACGCCATCCTGGAGAGCCGGCTGCCCGCGCTGCGCGCCGCCCGGGGTGCCCTCGCCGACGCGCTCGCCGACCGGTTGCCCGACTGGACGTTCGCGATGCCGGTCGGCGGCCTGTCCCTGTGGGTGCGCACCGACGGCACCTCCAGCCTGACCCTGGCCGAGGCCGCGGCCCGGCACGGCGTACGGATCGCGGCGGGCACCCACTTCGGCACGGACGGCACCTTCGAGCACCACGTGCGGCTGCCCTACGCGCACGACCCGGCGACGCTGACCGAGGCGATCCGCCGATTGGCGGCCGCCGTGGGCGAGACCGAACGCAGTCGGCCGAGCGCCTACACGGGCCTGTCCGGAGCCGCCTGCCTGGCCTGAGTCGGCGGCCGATCCCGGCCGCACTGACCGATGTGGGTGAACGCACCCCGGGTGCTCGCTCGCGCGGTGGGCCCCGAGCCGTGTACAACACCATGGGAGCCCGCAACGCGCGCGACACGCCGACATCGCCGCCGCCCCGCCCCGGGCCCGATCGCCGCGCGAGCGATTCGACCCAGGGGTACGGAAGCCTCGACAAGACCCATTAGGGGAGCGATTGCGCCACCCGGCGGGCGCATACCACCCACACCAGTGCCGCACCACCCTGGCCGCTGACCTGCGCCGATACCGTATCCGTGCAGGTCAGTGCGATGTTGACACCGCGCCCGTATCGACCAGTACGTTCGACCCGGTCCACCGTAGGACGACCGGCAGGAGAACACCCTCCCCGAGCACGCGCACGCCTCCGGGCCACAGGTGGCACAGCCACCGGGCGCCAGGTCCGGAACCGACGTGACACGCGCCCGGGAGGCCGCCCCACGCGGCCACGAACGGCAGAGCGGCACCCGTGCAGCCGCCCCGCCGGACGCGAGCACACCCCGTGCCGGAAGGTGAGACCGCGGCAGAGCCCGGTCGCCCAGTAGACAACGACCACCGCGACCGACAGCCAGCCGGTCCGGGGCCGGCCCGAAGGGCGACCGAGCTCCCGCCGCCACCACCCCACCGCCGAGCACGAGCCGAAACCGAATTCCCACCTCGAACGTTGTAACGTCACTGCATCACCCGACCGGCGCAACTCCGTGCCGCGCGCGGCAGCAGCGATCGCAACGACCCGACGAGGGGGCCCCACGGTGCCGCAGCTCGACAGCACCACAGCGCCCGCGGGCAGCCCGCCCACGGCGCCGGCACCCGCTCGCAAACAGCGGCTGCGCCGCACCCGCGCGACCGCCGTGAGCATCTACCGGCGCCCCGCCCGCCCGGTCACCGCACTCGTCAGCGGCCTGCTGCTCGCCCTCGCGTTCCCGCCGTACGACCTGTGGCCGCTGAGCATCCTGGCGGTGAGCGCGCTCAGCGTCGCGGTGCACGGACAACGCACCCGCACCGGCTTCGGCTACGGCCTGCTGTTCGGCCTGCCGTTCATGTTGTGGCTGCTCAAGTGGCTGCGCGTGGTGGGGCCGGACGCGTGGATCGTGTTGTCCGTGGTGCAGGCGCTGTACATCGGCGCGTTGGCCGCCGCGCTGACCCTGATCGGCCGACTGCGACTGTGGCCGCTGTGGACCGCGTGCCTGTGGGTCGCCGAGGAACTGGTGCGCGACCGCGTCCCGTTCGGCGGCTTCCCGTGGGGCCGGCTGGCGTTCGCCAACACCGCGACGCCGTTCACCCCGATCGCCGCGCTCGCCGGCGCCCCCGGGGTGACCTTCGCCGTCGCCCTCTCCGGCGCGCTGCTCGGCTGGGCCGCGCTGCGCCTGTACGGGCTCTACGCGGGTCGTAGCGACGCCTCGGCCGCCGAGCCCGCGCAGAGCGCCGGTACGCCGCGCAACGCCCTCCCGCTGGCCCTGGGCGCCATCGGCCTGGCGATCGCCGTCCCCGCGAGCGCCTACGCCGTTCCGATACCCACCGGGGGCGACGCCGCCGGCCCCGACAGCGCGACCATCGCGGTCGTCCAGGGCAACGTCCCGCGCACCGGCCTGGACTTCCTCGGCCAACGGCGCGCCGTCCTGGACAACCACGTCCGGCAGACCCACAAGCTGGCCGCCGACGTGCGCGCCGGCAAGGTCAAGAAGCCCGAACTGGTGATCTGGCCGGAGAACTCCTCCGACCTCAACCCGTTCGAGGAACGCGACGCGTACGCGCTCATCGACGGCGCGGTCAAGGACATCGGCGTGCCCGTGCTCACCGGCGTCCTGGTCGCCGGCCCCGACGCCACGCACATCCAGAACCAGGGCATCGTGTGGGACCCGGTCACCGGCCCCGGCGCCTCCTACACCAAGCGCCACCCGGTGCCGTTCGGCGAATACATCCCGATGCGCGAACTGCTCACCAAGTTCATCAGCCGGCTCGAACGCGTCCCGCGCGACTTCTACCCCGGCAAGACCGTCGGCGTCATGCAACTGGGCCCGGCCCGGATCGGCGACGTGATCTGCTTCGAGATCGCCTACGACAACGTCACCCGCGAAGCGGTCACGCACGGCGGCCGAGTCCTGGTCGTGCAGACCAACAACGCCACCTACGGCCGCAGCGGACAGCCCGAGCAACAACTCGCGATGTCCAGGCTGCGCGCGATCGAGCACGGCCGCGCGGTGCTGATCGCGGCCACCTCCGGGATCAGCGCGATCGTCATGCCGGACGGAAAAGTGGTCGAACGCACCCGCGAATTCACCGCCGACACCCTGGTCATGGACGTTCCGCTGCGCGACGACCGCACCCTGGCCACGCGACTCGGTTCGGCTCCCGAGTGGATCCTGGCTATCGTCGGTCTTCTCGCCTGCGCGTACGGCATTCTCCGCCGTCGGCGCAAGCCCCCGATCACCACCCCCGGCATCCCGCCGACCCCCGCCGACGCCGGCGTCGACAGCCTCGCCGACGCCAACGCCATCAAGGAGATGATGTGACCGACAGCGAGCAGACCAGCTTCGCCGACCTCGGCAAGGTGCTCGTCATCATCCCCACCTACAACGAATCGGAGAACATCGAGCCGATCGTCGCCCGGCTGCGCGCCGCCGTGCCCGACGTCGACGTGCTCATCGCCGACGACAACAGCCCCGACGGCACCGGCGACATCGCCGACACGCTCGCCGAGCACGACCCGCACATCCAGGTGATGCACCGGGCCGGCAAGGAGGGCCTGGGCGCCGCCTACATCGCGGGCTTCCGCTGGGGCATCGACCGCGGCTACGACATCCTGGTGGAGATGGACGCCGACGGCTCGCACCAGCCCGAGCAACTGCCGCGCCTGCTCGAAGCGGTGCGCGACGCGGACCTGGTGCTCGGCTCGCGCTGGGTCCCCGGCGGCGGCGCGGTCAACTGGCCCGGACACCGCAAGCTCATCTCCAAGGGCGGCAGCACCTACTCGCGGCTGATGCTCGGCGTCGACATCCACGACGTCACCGGCGGCTTCCGCGCCTTCCGCCGGGACACCCTGCTCGGCATCGGCCTGGACGAGGTCGCCTCGCAGGGCTACTGCTTCCAGGTGGACCTGGCCTGGCGGGCGATCCGCAAGGGCTACCGCGTCCTGGAGGTGCCGATCACCTTCATCGAGCGCGAGCGCGGCAACAGCAAGATGAGCAACTCGATCGTCGCCGAGGCGCTGTGGCGGGTCACCGCGTGGGGTGTGGGCCGCAAGGTCGGCAAGTACCCGAACGAGAGCACCCCCGAGACCGCCGCCGCCCACCCCGAGGGCGCCGGCGACACCGGGAGCGCCGGCGGCACCGGTACCACCCCGCCGAGGACGTGATCGCGTGAGCACCTCGCTGCGCCGAGCCGCCAAGCTGCTGCCGATCGTCGCGCTGCCACTGGCCGAGATCTACGTGATCAGCCGGGTCGGCGCCGCGATCGGGGCGGGCCGGACCTTCCTGCTGATCCTGGCCGGCGTCGCGCTGGGCTCGTTGGTGATCCGCTACGAGGGCCGCCGGGTGTTGACCCGACTGCGCGCGCTCGGCGAACAGGCGCAGCGCGAGGGCCAGAACGACCCGACCGTGCTCGCGGCGCAGGGCAAGGAGGCGACCAAGGCCGCCGCCGACGCCGGCGTGGTCATCCTGGGCGGCATCCTGCTGATCATCCCCGGGTTCATCACCGACGTGCTGGGCCTGCTGTGTGTGTTGCCGTTCACCCGGCCGCTGATTCGGCGACTGATCGGCACGGTGGTGGCCGCGAAGGTGGCGAACAGCCCACGGTTCTCCGGCGCGGTGCGGGAGGCCCGGATCCATCGCCCGGACGGCAAGATCGTGCCCGGCGAGGTGATCGACCCCAAGGACGTGCGCCGGGACGACGACCCGCCGCAGCCGCCGCGCGAGCTGCCCTGACGGCGCCGTTCGCACACGGCACGACGCCCGGGGCGCCGCGATCGTGAGATCGTCGGCGCCCCGGGCGTCGGTGCCACCTGTCGACGGGATCCGCACGCGCCCCGAGCGGGCTCGTGCGGTGCTCGCTCAGGCGCTCTTGCGGTTGTTGCGCGGATCGTGGTGGAGGTTGATCCCACCCGACCGCAGTACGGCGAGGCGCTCGGCGAGCACCTCTTCCAGCTCTTCCCGGGTACGCCGCTCCATGAGCATGTCCCAGTGTGTGCGCGTAGCCTTGTTCTTCTTTTCCTCCGGCGGCGCGCCGTCCACCAACTGCGCGACGGCACCGCAGCTACGGCACTCCCAGGTGGAGGGGATCTCCGCCTCGACGGAGAACGGCATCTCGAAGCGGTGCCCTCTGGGGCAGTCGTATTCCACGGTGCGACGCGGCGCCAGATCGATACCGCGATCGGTCTCGTAGCTGGTGGCGCCAAGGCGTGTGCCGCGGAGAGCTCGCTCACTCATGAATCGTGCCTCCTGGCTTGTCTACCCACATCGACAGGTCTTGCTGTCTCGTCCGATTGCAGAACGCGTGACGGGCCCCGAAGATTCCCGACCGAGGGGTCGGTGGGCAGGAGACGGGGTCCGTGACGGTGGGTGGCTACCCGAAAACGGATGATTCATCACATCGACGGGAGAAAGTGACATAAAACTCGCCTGATCGGCCCGGGGCGGTGCGGATGATGCCGGTGTTACGGGGTGGTGGGCGATTCCGACGGCCGGGGGCGGGGCGTCAACGGTCACGGATCTCCGCCCAGACGATCTTCCCGGTGTCGGTGGGGCGCACGCCCCAATCGGCGGTCAGACCGGCCACGATGCACAACCCCCGGTGTCGCTCGTCGTGGCCGGGCGAGGCGATCTCCTTGGGCAGTCGGCCGTCGTGGTCGACCACCTCGACGATCAGTCGGCCGGGGTGGTGGCGCAGCCGTAGCTCCATCGGGGTGCGGGCGTGCTCGGCCGCGTTGGAGACGAGTTCGGTGACCACCGAGCAGGTGGTGTCGTTGTGGTCGGTCAACTCCCAGCGACCCAGTGTGGCGCGCACGAAGTCGCGGGCCTCGCGGGCCGAGCGCGGCGTCGGCGGCAGATCCAGGCCCGCGGTGCGCTCGATGCTGTGCCGCGCGCGGACCAGGAGCAGTGCGACGTCGTCGGGTTCCTGGCCGGTGAGCATGGTCTTGGTGACCAGATCGGCGACGTCGGCGACGTTGTAGGCGCCGCCGGTGGTGCTGTCGATCTGCTTGGTGAGTTCCTGGAGTCGGTCGGTGAGCGAGGCGTCGTGCGACTCGACCAGGCCGTCGGTGTACAGGAGGAGTTGGTCGCCGGTGTCGAAGCCGACCACGGCGTCGTCGAAGGTGGTGCCGTCCAGGCCGAGCGGGACCCCGAGGTCGTCCTCCAGGAGTTCGACCTTGCCGTCGGCGCCGATCAGGGCGGGCGGCAGATGGCCGGCGTTGGACCAGTGCACGGTGGCGTCGCCGGGGTCGTAGACCGCGTAGACGCAGGTGATGATCTGGTCCTCGCCGCCGAGCCCGGTGACCAGCCGGTTGAGGTGCCGCATCACCTGCCCCGGCGGCAGGTCCATCACCGCGTACGCCCGTACCGCGGCGCGGAGTTGGCCCATCACGGCGGCGGCCTGCAGACCTCGGCCCATCACGTCGCCGACCACCAGGGCGATCCGGCCGGCGGACAGCGGGATCACGTCGAACCAGTCGCCGCCGACCTGTTGGCCCTTGGCGCCGGGGAGGTAGCGGAAGGCGATGTTGAGTTCGTCCAGGTCGGGCGGGACCTGGGGGAGCAGGCTGCGTTGGAGTTCGACGGCGGTGTCGCGGACGCTGCGGAACAGTCGGGCGTTCTCGATCGCGGTGGCGGCCTGCGCGGCGATGCCCAGGGCCAGTTGTTCGTCGCGTTCGGTGAACACGTCGGCCCGGGTGTGGCAGAAGGAGAACGCGCCCAGGTCCTCGCCGGTGGCGGTGGTCACCGGGATGGTCAGCAGGCTGCGTACCGGCGGTTGCCCGTCGGTGCTGATCCGATAGGGCAGCAGTCGACCGGCGGCGGGGTCCTCGGTGAGATCGCCGCGGCGCACGGTGACCGGTTGCGCGGTGGTGGTCTGCGGTCGGCTGCGCGCGGCCAGGGTGGGCCGCGGCCGGGGCAACCGGTCGATCAGCGTGGGATCGGGGCTGGTGACCGCGTAGCGGGTGTCCGCGACGCCGCCGGTGTCGTAGTCGACGTAGCGGAAGATGCCGTGCTCGGCGGCGATCACCGAGGTGGCGGCGTCGGTGGCGGCCTGGACCAGGCGTTCGAGGTTGAGTTCGCGGGTGAGCTTTTGGCCGACGCTGTACAGGGTCTCGACGATGCGGGTTTCCTGGTCGAGTCGGCGCTGTTTGTGGGCGAGTTGCTCCTGTTGCGAGCGGACCCGGTCGCGGGCGTCCTCGGCGACCAGGGCCTGTTGCGCGGTGGTGCCCTCGTGTGCGGCGAGGAGTTGTTCGAGGGCGTCCAGGCGCGCGGCGGCCACGTGGGTGGTGGGGGTGTGTTGGGAGGGGCCGCCGGCGAACGTCGGCGCGGTGTCGAGCGGGAGCAGGGCCAGCCGGGTGGACACCGCGACGGTGCGGAAGAGTTCGGCGATCCGGGCCGGGACGTGTACGCGGGTGAACATCAGCACGGTGAACAGTTCGCCGTCGGGGAGTTTGCCGGCGTAGCCGATCACCGACTTTATGCCGCTCGCCCGGATGAACTCCTTGTCCGGGACCGCGGCACTGGTCAGCGCGTCCGGGATGTGGTGGATGTCGTGCCGGTCCCATTCGTTGTCGGTGGGCAGCGGGCCGGCCACGATGTCCTCGGGGGTGACTCCGAGTTGGTCGAGCATGGCGCTGATCATCGGGGCCCGGCGGACCGCGTTCGCGTTCGGGAAGGCGACCACCTGGTGCTGGCGCGATCGGGTGCGGTCGCACCACTCGGGCTGATCGCCGATGGTGGCCAACAGGGTGAGGCAGCGCAGGTCGGGATGCGGGACGAGGTCGGGTTGCCGGCGCAGCGCGCGCTGCTCCAGGTCGGGGGTGAGGTTGCGCCAGGCCATGGTCTGGAACAGGCGGACGAGGACGAGTTGGGGCTGCCCGGTGTGCGGGTCGCGGAAGGTGGTGCGCAGGTGCTGCACGATCGCGCGGGCGGCGTCCTCGGTGGTGGCCGAGTCGGCGGTGACCTGGCGCAGTTCGGAGCTGCACACGACCATGTCGCTGACGGTGAAGTTGGCGAGGTCGAACACTGGGCGTCCACGTCCTCCGTGGGGGTGCGGGCCCCCATCATGGCGCGCGAGGGGGGACGGAGTGGTGCGTTTTGGGTATTTGCCGGCGGGTCGGGCGTACGCCGAGGCCCCCCGGGCGGGCTTGCTCGAGGGGCCTTCGTGGGAGGCGTGGTGGGCTTTGCGGGGGCATCACCGGGGTCGTCGCGAGGGGCGGCCGGGTGCGGGTGCGGGGCCTCGTGGGGGCGGTGCCGGGCCTCGCGAGAGGGCGGCGCGCGGGGTGGGTGCCGGGGGTCAGCCGGTGGGCTCGGGCTCGCGTTCGGGTGTCTTGGCGAGCGAGATCGAGGGCAGGTCGACGGGGAGGTCGTCGATGTGTCGCGGGAGCAGCGCGAGCAGGCGTTGGCGGTCGGCCTCCGGGGTGTCCTCCTCCAGCGGGTCGGGGGTGTGCGGGATCTGGATGCGCACCACCGGACCGTTGCCGATCCGGATGTAGCCGCGGCCGGGGGGCATGCCCTCGCCGCCGGAGATGCCGGGGCCGGAGCCCAGCACGGTGAGTGTGGTCTCCGGGTCGAGCGGGCCCAGTACGACCCGGGTGTGCGTGTCGGCGATCAGTGCGGGGCGCAGCCGCTCCAGGTGGGTGGGGCGGGCGCTGGTGATCACGCCGATGTGCGCGGCGCGACCCAGGCGCAGCGGGAGGTCGAGCAGTTCCTGGGGGTCGGTGGTGCCCTGGCCGGCGGCGAGGTCGGAGAGTTCGGTGATCTCGTCGAGGATCACCCACAGGGGGCGGCGGGCGTTGTCCGGTACCGGGGTGCCGTGTTGCTTGGCGTAGGTGACGGCGGCGATGCGGCGTTCGGTCTCGTGCCGCAGCCAGGTCAGGGTCTCCAGGGCGCCGTGGTAGCCGGTCTCGATCCGCAGGATGTTCCGCCGGCCGGCCAGGCACGCGTAGTCGCCGGAGCCGCTGCCGTCGATGACCACGATGTCGCCGTCCCGGGCGGCCTGGAGGGCGATGGTGCGCAGCAGGTTGGACTTGCCCGCGCCCGGGGCGGCGACGGCGAGCAGGTGCGGGTCGGTGCTGCGGTTGCCGGTGCGCCAGATGACGGGCGGGAGTTGGCGGGTGGTGTCGCCCACGTGCACGGGGATGCGGCGGTTGGTGCTGCCGGCGTCGGTGATGCCGAGCAGGATCTCGCGCGGCGCGGTGACGAACTGCTGGGCCGGCACGGCCGCGGGCAGCGGGGGCAGCGCGGCCAGGGTGAGGTGGTTGGTCTCGGTGTCCCACTCGTAGAGGTATTCGCGGCCGCGGCCGGTTTTGGCCTGGAGCACTCGTTCGATCCGGGCCCGGGCGGCGGGGTCTTCGTCGGTGAAGTAGGGGCTGTAGGTCAGTTCCAGGCGGACGATCCGGTCGTCGTCGAGTTCCCAGTGCCGAAAGGCGTTCTGGTACGGGCCACCGGGATGGAACAGTCGGGCGGGGTCGTGGTCGTCGGCGAAGTAGGGCACCAGGCCGTTGTAGACGGCCTGGAGTTTGACGTCGGTGGGGTCGGGGCCGGGCTCGGGGGCGGGGGGTTTGTCCTTGTGGCCGAGCCAGGCGGCGCCGGCCAGGATCAGGAGCAGCGTGATCAGCGGGGCGTAGGGCACGAAGTAGAGGGCGAGCAGGGCCGCGGCGGCGCCGGCGGCGCCGGCCTTGCGCTTGTCCGCCGAGGCGCCCTTCCACCAGTTGCGCGCCCACGCGAATTGCCGGTTCAGACCTCGGCTGAGGGTGAACACGGGCGACAGGGTGTCCCGCGAGAGGTGGGTGAAGCGGTGGGCGCGGGTGCGGGTGTTGCCGATGCCGTCCTTGGCGCGCCGGGCGATGGCGGCGAGGGATTTGGGGCCGGGGGACATGCGGTCTCCGTGAGGGATTGGTGCGGGTAGGCGACAGGCCCCGGTTCGGGGGATGAGCCGGGGCCAGGGCGTGTCTTCGAACGCCCGCCGGGGACGCGGCCGTTCGGCGGGGGATCGAGGACACGCCCTGGCGGCGGTGAAGACGGGGAGCCGATCAGAAGTTGAGGCCGCTGAGCAGGTTGGCGATGCTGTTGCCGCTCGCGGTGATGTGCGGGGCGATCGAGCTGCCGGCCAGGTAGAACCCGAAGAGGGCACAGACGAGTGCGTGCGGGAGTCTCAGCCCGTCCTTGCGGAAGAAGATGTAGGCGATGACGCCGAGCAGCAGGACGCCGGAGATGGACAGAACCATGGGTGCTCCTTCGGGCGGCGCACTCAGTGCGTTGGGTGCGCGGTGAGGATCCCGCTGCGGCCGAGGCCGTACAGGACCAGGAGGGTGGCGCCGAGGCGCCCGGGGGTGGACAACGCCCAGAGGGCGGCATGGAGGGCGATCACCAGCGGGAGCGTGGCGAGCGCGTACACGGTGTGGAAGGTGCGGGACTGGACGGTGTCGGCGCGGGTGGCGGGGGCCAGGGTGCGGCGGACCACCGAGACGAGGGAGGGCGGCGCGGGGGCGGAGGCGGGAGTGAGGGTGGGAGTGGGGGGAGCGGGCGGCGCCTCGGCGAGGGGGAACGGGTCGGGGCCCGGGGCGGTGGGGGACTTGGCGCGGGGATAGGGCAGCAGTCGCATGTGGGTGAGGCGCATGTGGATGGTTCTCCCCGAGGTGCCGGCCGGTTGGCCTATCAACGTATTACCTAAAGTTCTCTTATCGTCACAAATGGTGCACACGTGGCAAAGCATCAAACGGGTGGAATCGCCATCTCTTTTCCGGCGGTCCACTCGTACGGGTGATCCGGTTGGTCCGTACGCACAAGCGGGAGGCGGGAGTTGCGGCAGCTCGGGCGGAGACTGCGGACTCCGTCGCGGCGGGGCGTATTCGAGGTCGATTTCCCGGCAAACTCACCCATTGGAGTGGCTGCGAGCGGGCGGGGCGTTTCGACTCCGGCCTCGGTTCTGGCAGCGTGAGGCCATGGCCATCCTGCTCGTCGTGCACCACACGCCCTCGCCCACGCTCGCCGAGATGCTGGAGGCAACCCTCGCCGGCGCCCGCGACCCGGAAATCGAGGGCGTCGAGGTCCGCGTCCGGGCGGCACTCACCTGCTCGCCGGTCGAGGTCCTGGAGGCCGACGGCTACCTACTGGGCACACCCGCGAACCTGGGCTACATGTCCGGGGCGTTGAAGCACTTCTTCGACACGGCCTACTACCCGTGCCTGCACGAGACGGTCCGCCGCCCGTACGGCCTGTACGTACACGGCGGCAGCGATACCACCGGCGCGGTCCGCTCGGTCGAATCGGCGACAACCGGCCTGCAATGGCGCCGAGTCCGCCCACCGGTGGAAGTAGCGGGCCCGCCCACCCGGGAAACCCTCGCGTCCTGCACCGAACTGGGCGCAATCGTGGCGGCCGAGCTGATGCCGCAGGATTAGGGCGCGTCTTGGTGGCCCGGCGCGGCGCCGGATGGGGTCGGGCCGGGCTTCGGCGGTGTGCAACGGTCGGTCGACGTCGAGTCGCGGGCGGCAAAGGTCGCCGGGCTGCGTCGAAGGGGCGATGATCACCTGCCGATGGGCGTGGCTACGCCGGCGGTGCGTATGTCGCGGCGAAGTCGGCCGGCGTGAATCGCCGGAACGCGTTCGGCGAGTGGAAGACGATCCAGTCGCCGTGCGCGAAGGCGACCCGCTCGCGGTGGACGGTGAGGGCCGAGAACGCGATGTAGTCCGGCCCGAGGTCGCCGCAGGTGTCGGTCGCCTCGGCTGCGGTGATGGTGCGGATGTCGGCGTCCGACACGGTGATGACACTGCGGATCTCGGCCCAGGTCGCCACGCGGAGCTGGATCGCGTCGACCTGCGGCGGGCGAAGCGTGAAGCGAAGCACGGTGCCTCCCGGGATCGGGTTGCGGATGTCCCTGGGATAGACCACCGGCACGGTTGCGAGGTTGTACGGCGGTACGCGATCCACTTCGTGCCGTCCTCCGGGCAGGCCGATCGATGCCCGTCGGGCGCGCGAGGACGGCACCATCTCGGTCACCTCGCGCACCGCCCGTATGTCCCTGTGCGCTGCACTCGTGGCAACTCGCGACACTCTTGGTCGAGTTGCCCGCACCTGCCAGGCAACGCGACTACGGCGCATCCCACTCGAACGGACGTCGCGAGCCCGCCGGGCTGCTAGTCGAGAGGGACCGCTCCGTGACCATGTGCGGCAGCCTCGATGCGGCGGGCAAGCTCGATGTCGTGCTCGGCGACGTGGCCGCCGAGGTCGCTGGAACTGATGCTGATGTGGACTGTGCGATACCCCAAAGTCGCGTCGGAGTGGTGGCCCCAATCGTCTTGGATTGCCGCGATGTGTACGACGAACGCGGCACCGGCGACGTGGGCGATCGAGTACGTACGCTCGATCCGGCGCCCGTCGGTGGTCCAGCCCGGCAGGTCGGCGGACAAAATCTTCTCGATCTGCGTATGGGTCAACGCTTCAGCCATCAGGTCTCCAGGGTCAGAGGAGTGAGCAGCGCAGCCAAGTCGCGGCCGATCGAGTGATCGTGCCATGCCTGCATGTCTGCCTTCAGCGATGCCAGTTCACGGACGGTCCGAATACTGCCGGTCCCCAGGGCCGCATCGACCGCCACGTGTGCCAGGTCAAGCGCGGCCTCGGGCTCGCCGAGTGCCGCCTTGGCGCGCGCCCGGCGTGCACTCCACACACCGACATCCCGCCGGGCGGGTCCGGCCGAAGAGGGAATGATGTGTTGCCACAGTTGATCGGCCTCCGCGTGTAGGCCGAGCCGGCCGTAGCACGTCGCGCGCTGTACCTGGAGGTAGTGGGGAGTGCGGAGGCATGCGGTGCCCCATTGTTCGACGTCGACGGTCCGAATGATCCGTTCGGCGTGGTCGAGCAGTCGGTCCGTCTCGGGGCGATTGCCAAGGAGGGAAGCGCCGTGCGCCTGCTGCTGCAATGCGAAGACACGCAGTTCCGGGGGCAATTGCCGCTCGACGCCGAGTACGTTCGCACACAGGTCGACTGCGGCACCGCCCGCGCCTGCGTCGGTGTGTGCCATGGCCCGATCCACGAGGGAGCAAGCCACGGCTTGCGCGTTGCCGGAGCGGTGCGCCAACTCCGTGGCGACGCCATGCCAGTGCGCTGCGAGCGCGATGTCGCCGGCGTCGAGATACAACCAACCGGCGAACGCGGCGAACGCGCTACCCGCTGCGGACAGTCGATGTCGGACGCCGGCCTCGGCGTCGTCGATCAGCCGCGTGATCAGGTTCAACTGTGCGGTCACTGTCCCTATCAGCGCGCGGGGGCCGAGCATCATGTCGGCGGTGTAATGCCCGGCAAGCTGACGCTCGAAGTAGTCGATGAGGGCCGGATCCACCCGGGTTCGCTTCGTGCGCATGGTGCTCGGGACGGCGACACCGGAGATGGCGAGCGCGGTACCGCTGACGAACTGCCTTCGATCCACGGGTTCAACGGTAGGCATCGGCGGCGGGTACGTCACCGGCTGCGAGGGAGGATTCGGTCCAATGCCAAGTTCCGCCTCGGTCATTCCCGTGAGCGCGACGAGGATGCGCCGGTAGATGGCGCGCGGGCGGCGAGTGTCGCCGTCTTCCCACCGAGCAACCAGGCGCGCGTCGACCGAGACCTGGCGCTCACCCAGTCGAGCGGCTGTGGCTTGGAGGTCGTTTGCGAACTCGCTGCGTGACTGTTGCCTCCGCGCTTCTCGAACAGCGCGCAGTCGAGTGTTTGGCGTGCGGTCGATGGCCATGGTTCCAACCTCGCGTGCCGACGGTGTCATCACCGTAGCGACGACGTGGTCTCGAATATGGCGAAACAGGTGCGGAATGCCATCGCTTCGCCATCGACAACGCCATCGGAGTGCTCCGCGCACCTCGTGATCATCGTCATGAGGGCGGGTCCGGTAGGGGAGTCGGTCATCCTCCGGATCCTGTGCCGTGCCGTGCGGCAGTCGGGCCCGGCCTCACCGAGCGACCTCTTCCGACGCGCAGTTGTTCGCACACCATGGAGCGCACGTGAGCGATATCGAGGCAACCGGCGAAACCGTCACGTTGCCCGCCTGGAGCATCCATCTCGTGCCCGTCAATCCGCCGCGACCGTGGAGACTGGCCGTCGTCTCCGCCGGGTTGCACGCTTCGGCGATGCAACTCGACCGCGCTGCGGTTCACTTGGCCGATGACGAGGTGGCATCGTTGGCCGAGACGCTGCTTCGGCCCCGGTGCTCGGATGAGGCACGGCCAGGGCGGGCGCGCCTTGTTCGCGACGGGTACGGGCTGTTGTTGCGCATCCTGGTCGAGGCGGCCGACGGCGAGCCGGGCCTGGTCGTGCATGTCGAGGAGCACCATCGTGTGGTCCTCCTGGACGACATCGGCCGGCATCGGCCGGACCTGATCCCCACCGCCCTGGCGCGCGAGCCGAGGTTGTGCCTCGATCCGACGCCGGTGACCGGGCTGAGCATCGATCAGGTTGCCGAGTTGCACCGGCGCCTCGGGTGGTGGCTCGACAGCGAGGGCATCCGCGCGGCGATCGCCGATCGCACCATCGCCCGGCGCGTGGCGGCCGGTGCGGGCCGGTGAGGGAGCGGACCGTAGGCGGCTCGACCGGCGACCCCGGCGACCCCGGCGCCGACGCGTTGCGGGTCGATGCCCTCGACCGCCTGGCCCAGGCCCTGTGCATGCGCCGGGCCTACCGGCACGTGCAGCAGCAGTTCGATCCGCGATCGCCCGTGCACGCCATCGCAGGCGAGCTGCACGACCGTGCCGACGCCCGCGTGGATCGGGCGGTGCGCGACGCGTCCGACGCGGGTGCGAGCACGGCCGACCTTGCCCGGGTGGTCGGCTGGGCCGTCCGGGGGACGAATCCGTGAACTGATCGGCGGAAACGACGGCTTGGCGGCTACGGTCCCTCGGGTACACACCTCTGGGGGGAACATGCGCACCATCACAGCCATCGCCGGTGCGACGGCCGTGCTCGCACTCGTCGCGGGCTGCAGCGACAGCAGCAGCGACGACGGAAAGAAGGCCACCGCCGCACCCGTGGCCGGTACCGCCGCCGGTCCGGCCGGCACAGCGGAGCAGACCGACCGGCAGGCACTCGACGCGGCCGTCCGCAAGTACACCGTCGCGTTGTTCTCCGGGGACGGCGGCACCGGCTACGCGATCCTGTCCGCGCGCTGCCGAGAGAAGATCAGCCGCGCGGAGTTCGACACGCTCAGCAAGCAGGCCGCACACGACTACGGTCCGCAGGCCATCAAGACGCTGACGATCGACCAACTGGCGGGTGACCTCGCTCGTGTGTCGTACGGCATCGGCGTCCCGCAGTTCGAGCGCAAGGCTCAGCCGTGGGCCCGCGAGGCCGGCACGTGGCGATGGGACGCGTGCTGAGTCCGAGTACGGCCGGCGCGGCGGCCGAGTCCCACGCGGGACCGTGAAGGAGTAGTCGACCGGAACCATCGCGGCTTGCATCCAACGGCGTTCGGTCGCCGCCACCGAACCGATGCCGGACGAAAGCGCGGCTCGGCCCCCACGGGAGGCCGAGCCGCACCCGCCCGCCACCCTGCGGCGGGCCCGGCCGGTCGCAGCAACGACGGCCACGCACAGCATGCCGGGCCGGACCGACACGGAAAAGCCCCATGCGCGATTCGCGACCCGAGCACGCGGCCGCATGGCGTGCCCGGCCGATCGAAACCGCGCCGGGTGCCGGGGCAACGGCCGTGATTCGGTAGGCGAGTTCGATGCCGGGTTCGGCCGCCGCCCGTTCTCGGCCGCGTCTCCATGGGCGGAACATTCCTACCTGCATGGGAACTTCGCCCCGCACGGCGCCGGCCCGGTCCGCGTGACCGGTTCACCCCACCCACGTGGGGACTTCGGACCGCGGATTCATCGACCGGATCAACCCGTGCGAAGTTTGGTGCCCCCGTCGCCGATCAGTTTTCCATCCCGTCCGTAGGCCAGGAGCAGGGCGTGGTCGGTGTTGGTGGCGGCTATGGAGAAACCTCGGGCGCCGGGGAGGCGACGGTCCTCGATCGGTCCGGACACGATCGTGCCGGGGGGTACCTGTTTGGGAGGGCGCACGGGGCCGCTGTCGGGACCTTCGGGCCGGAGAGGGACGTCGAGAGCCCTGGTGCCCTCGACGGGGATGAAGACCAGGCGTGCCACCTCCGGGCCGACCTGACCATGAATCGTCACCATCCCGGACGGACCGCCCCATCCGCCACCGAAGTTGAGTTGCCGTCCGCCCACCGGATCCACCATGCTCTGGCACACGAAGGCGGCCGTGCCGTCCGCCCGCGGCACCGACCCGTACCCCGAGCATCCGTCCGTCGGTGGCCCCCACAACGCCTCGTCACGATGGTCGGGCGTCTCGAACCGCACGGTGATGGGCGATTCCCGGACCAGGAGCACCACCGCGCCGGCGGCCACCGCGACGACCCCCGCGTAGGCCATGGCCGTGCGCGGGCGGACCACCAACCGCACGCCCGGCAGGAGCCCCACCGTCGCCGGGGCCCGGTCCCGCAGCGGCGCGAGCCCCCACGTGCACACCGCGAGCGCCGCGAGCAGTCGCACGTTCTCGCGCGCGAAGCCGCCCGGAAGCCACCCGCCCACGCTGACCGTCATGGTCACGAGCAGCACGACGCCCCATGCCACCCGCGCCTTGCGCGGGCCCGCGATCAACAGGAGGCCCGCCAGGACCAGCCACACCTGGTGGTGGGTCCACGACACGGGCGAGGCCACCACCGTCGCGCAGCCCACGACGACCACACCCCGCGCGGGGTGGCCCTCGCGGTGGCATTGGCGCGCACCGACCAGCGCCACCGCGCACACCAGGGCGGACAGGGCCAGCCATGCCGCGGCGCGTTCGGGCGGGACCACGCCGACCCGGATCAGCGCGCCGTTGAGGGACTGGTTGCCGGCCGCGGCCAGGTTCCCGATGCGCGAGGTGCTGAAGATCGCGTCGGTCCAGAACGTCGTCGAGGCGGCCGGCCACAACACGTGGGCCAGACCCGTACACGCCACGAACGACGCGCCCGCGCGCATCGCGTCGCGGCGCCGACCGGTGACCCACAGGTAGGGCACGAACAGCAGCGGGGTCAGCTTGATCGCGGACGCCACCCCGATCAGCACCCCGCGCACCGGACGCGGCATCAGATCGAGCGCGTCGACGAAGGCCAACACCACCAGGAACACGCTGACCTGACCGAACCGCAGATTGCTCTGGATCGGCGCCGACACCAGCAGGACCGCGGCCGCCACGAGCGTCAACGCGACCTGGCGACGTCGCCCCGCGATCCCCCGCCGCGCGGTGAGCGCGGCCGCGATCGAGACCACCGCGACCAGGGTGGCGGCCAGCCACACCACCCGCGCGACCGGCTCGGACACCCATCCCAGCGGTTGGAAAGCCACGAGTGCGAACGGCGGATACGTGAAGGGATCACCGTTTTCCGCCACGTACTGGTACAGCGGCACCCCGTTCCCCACCGCGCGCACCGCACCGATGTACACATGCAGGTCCATCTGCCGATCCCACGACGGCAGATGCCATGCCGACCACAACGACCACACCGCCGCGAGCACGAAGCACAACGCGGCCCCGGATAACGCGAGAACCCGCGTCGACCACGACCCGCGCGCATCGACGACACTCGGTGAATCCACCCTGTCACCATTCATGACACCGGATTGTGTCGTCTCCGCAGCCCACCGCCCACGCGGGGTGACGGGTAGTCAGGTCCGGTGCCCACAGGGGCGGGCAAACGACGTGCACCCGTCGAGTCCACCCGCGGAAGCACGCTCGACGGTCGTCCCCGTTCTCGGCGCCGGGACTGCGGCGGGTGGTGCACGTGATGTCCCCTGTTGCATTGCCGGCCACGCAGGGTGGTCGACGGGCGGCCCGGGGTGACACGATCGGCGGTCATGGACTATCGGGAGTGCGCCGAGGTGGTCGGCGAATTGCAGCGGGCGCGGGCGGATGGCCGGTATCTGCCGGAGTTGTTGACCGCGCTGGGGGAGCCGGCGCGGGGGCTGCGCGGGATGCAGGTGGTGGGTACCAACGGCAAGGGGTCCACGTGCGCGTTCGCGGTCGCGGCGCTGACCGGGATGGGGCTGCGGGTGGGCAGCCTGCCGAGTCCGCACCTGCAGGAGCCGCGTGAGCGGATCCGGGTCGGCGGCGTGCCGGTCTCGGAGGCCGAGTACGTCGCGGTCCTGGAGGAGGTGCTTGCCGCCATGCGGGCGACCGGGCGCACGTTCAACGCCTCGTCCCTGCACGCCGCCGCCGCCGCGCTGCACTTCCGGCGGGCGGATGTGCGGTTCGTCGCGGCGGAGGCCAACATCGGCGGGCGGACCACCGCGGTGGGGTCGTTCGGCCTGGACGTCAAGGTCGTCACCGGCGTCGGCTTGGACCACACCGACCGGCTGGGCGCGACCGAGGCGGAGATCGCCCGGGTCAAGGTCGGGGTGGCCCGGGACGGCGACCACGTACTGCTCGGCCGATTGTCGGCGCAGGCGCGCGAGGCGGCCGACGAGGTGCTGGCCGGCCATACGGGGCTGACCGTGTGGCGGCTGGGCCACGAGATCCGGGTCGAGGCGCGTACGGCCGCCGACGGCGGCACGTTGCTGGAGGTCCGGACACCACAAGGGGTGCACCGCGACCTGGTGTGCACGCTGCCCGGCGCGCACCAGTACGACAACCTGGCGCTCGCGGTGGCCGGGGTGGACGCGCTCGTGGCGCGGGGCCACGTCGCCGCCGACCGGGGCGGGCGGTTGCGGGCCGGGCTGGCGCGGACCCGCTGGCCCGGGAGGCTGGAACTGGTCCCCGGTGCCCGGGTGCGGGGGTGGTCGGGGCGGGTGCTGCTGGACGGGGCGACCAACGAACAGGGGGTGGCCACGGTCGCGCCCGAGATCGCCCGGCACGTGCGCGCGTCGGATCGGGTGCCCGCGGCGGTCGTGTTCGGCGTCATGCGGGGCAAGCCCGCCGCGCGGATGTTGGCGGCGCTGCCGTCGGGTTGGCCGGTGGTGCTCACGAGGACCTCGTCCTCGGACGCGGCGGATCCGGACGTGCTGGCCGCTTTGCCGCGCGAGCACGGGGACGACCGACCCACCTGTGTCGAGCCGGACGTGCGGACGGCACTCGGTCGAGCCGGGGAACTGGTGGGCCCGGGCGGGCTGGTGGTCGTACTGGGCTCACACAAACTGGTGGGCGAGGCCCGGACGGCCCTCGGCCTGCCACCGGCCTGAAGAGCCCTCCGACGCCCGTGCGGCCCGCCTCCCGCCGCCCTGGGTCACTGTGGCGGGGCCCAATGCGGGGGGTGGGTTCGGGCGGATTGCAGGGCGGCGGGGGTGGGGCGTTCCACCGTGTCGGGGACGGCTTCCAGGGGGATGGCCAGGGCTCTGGCCCAGGTGCGACGCCAGCCGAGGCGGCGTTGGGCACGGGCGGTTTCGCGGCGGGCACGGGCGGCGGCGCGGCGGGTGATCTCGGCGCGGGCGAGCGTTTGGCTGCGCAGCCACAGGGGGCGGGTGTGCAGGAGTTCCTCGACGTACGCGGTGGTCCACTTGTTGCTGCGCGGGCGCAGGTCCGGGATCAGTTCCATCGGCAGTCCGAAGAGTTCGGCCACGGCCTCGTCGGTCAGGTGGTCGATGACCGCCTCGGCCGCGCGGCACACCGCCTCGGCGCGCCGCTGCTGCGCATGCCATTCGCGATCGAGCCAGCGGGTGACCGCGGCGGTGGCGTGTTCGAGTTCGCGGTCGGCGTGCAGTTCCAGCAGCCAGCGCGGCGGGTCGGTGGCCAACCGGTGCAGCAGGTCGGTGCTGATGTGGTGGTCGATCGACGGGATGCGGTGGGCGATGTCCTCGGCGGGCACGCCCAGCGTCGCCCACACCCGGTGCGGTCGGGCCAGCGAGCGCAGCGCGGTGATCGCGCGCGGGCCGGCGGCGGCGAGCAGTTCGGCGATCTCGGTCGGCTTGTAGCGACACTGCTCGGCGATCTCGGCGATGTCGCGGACCCGCGGGTCGCCCATGAACCGGCGCAGCCGCGCGGGCGCGGTGCCGTGCAGGCGGGCCAGGGCGCACGCGAAGGCGATCACGTCGGCCGGATCGGTCTGCCGGTCCGGGGCCAGCGTCGCGAGGTAGCGGCGCGCGTTCCGGGCCCGCTCGCGGTTGTGCGCGCGGGTGGCGGCGGCCTTGGTCGCGGCCAGCGACCGGGCCACCCGGCGGGCGGCCTCGCGCAGCTCACGATCCGCGGTGATGTGCGGATGCAGCGTGTCCACGTCGGCGGTGCGGTAGTAGCGCACCTCCAGGTCCCGGCCGTACCGGGAGACCGTCACCCGATCCACGACCGGCAGCCCGGCGGCCTGGGCCACCCGCCGAAAGCGCTCGCGGCCGATGCCCAGGCGGTGCGCGGCCTCGGTGGCGGTGAGCGGTTCTTCGCGGCTCAGTGCGGTGAGGAAGGGGCCGGGGTCGGCGGCGGCGCGGGCGACCGCGTCGGCGTCGAAGGTGCCGTCCTGGTGTTGTGCGAGCAGTCCTGTTCGGGCGGCGAGGCGGACTTGGCGGGGGACGAGCCCCAGCGCTTTGCCGACGCGCGCCGCACCGATGCCTCCTCGGGTCACGACCGGCCCCTTCCGTACGGGTGACACCGAACGGGGTGACGATAGAACGCCTGCGGGGCGCGAGGGAGTGCAAAGGGCGAAATCCGCCCGATCGTGCGGGGAAGCGATAGGGCAGGTTACGGCAAATGGGGGATGGTGGGCGGGTTGTTCGATGCGCCGGATGGGCGTGTCCCGGTTGGCCCGAATGCTTCGCTCGTGCCTGCGCCGGGTGTGCTCAGCCGATGGGGTTGCCGTGAGTGGTGGGGTCGATGGGATGGGTGGGGTTGATGGGGCCGGTGGGCAGGGCGAGTTCGAAGCAGGCCAGGGGGAGGGGGCCGTGGTCTTCGCGGTAGGGCGCGATGTCCCGGTAGCCGAGGGTTCGGTACAGGTTGATGGCTCCGGTGCGTTGCGGCAGGCAGTCCAGTACGACCCGCCGCGCGCCCACCCGGTGCGCGTGGGCGTGCAGGCGGGCCATCAGCGCCTGGGCGATCCCGTGGCCCCGGGCGTGCGGGAGCACGTACAGGCGCTTCACCTCGGCGGTGTCGGCATCGAGGAGATGCACACCGACACCGCCCGCGGGCCGGCCGTCCAGGAGCGCGGTGAAGTAGGCGCCGGGATGGGCGTAGAAGTCGGCCGGATCGTCGTGGTCGACACGGCACCAGGGCGGCAGTTGCTCGGGGCTCTCCCAGCCCGGGTGACCGGTCTCGTCGGCGGTCGCGTTGTAGTACGAGAAGAGCAGGTCGCGGGTGTGGGCGAGGTCCGTGCTGATGGTCGGATCCCGATCCGAGGCGATCGTCATGGCACCGCACTGTAGGCGCGGCCGGGTGGACGGCCGTCGGTGGCCGGGTGGCCGGGTGGCCGGCGTCCCCGGCGGCGGTGTCCGTCGACAGCAGCCGAACAGTGGAACCTGATCGTGTCGCGGAGCCACGCCGGCCGATGTCCAGGTTCGTGACCTTACGGTCGGATACATGCGTATTGTCATTGCGGGTGGACACGGAAAGATCGCACTTCGGCTGGAGCGGTTGCTCGCCGATCGCGGGCACACGGTGGTCGGGTTCATTCGCAACCCCGACCACGCGAACGACCTCGTCGCGGCCGGCGCCGAGCCGGTCCTGTGCGACCTGGAGCGGGCGTCGGTCGAGGAGGTCGTGGAGCACCTGGCCGGTGCCGACGCGGTGGTGTTCGCGGCGGGCGCGGGCCCGGACAGTACCCGCGAGCGGACCATGACGGTCGACTACGGCGGCGCGGTGCTGCTGGCCGACGCGGCCGAGGACGCGGGGGTGCGGCGCTACGTGATCGTGTCCTCGATGGGCGCCTCGACCGACCCGCCCGCCGACACCGACCCGGACTTCGCGCTCTACCTCAAGGCCAAGGGCGAGGCCGACGAGGACCTGCGGTCGCGCGGCGCGCTCGACCTGACCATCCTGCGCCCGGGACGGCTCACCGACGATCCCGGCACCGGCCTGATCGCACTGTCCGAGCGTGAGGGGCGCGGCGCGATCCGCCGCGACGACGTGGCGGCGATCCTGGCCGAGTTGGTCACCGAGCCCGGCACGATCGGCCGCACCCTGGAGGTGGTCGGCGGCGACGTGCCGGTCGGCGAGGCGGTCAAGTACGCGGCGGAGAAGCCTCGTTCGTGAGGTCCAGAGCCATCAGCACGTCGTCGACGTAGCGTCCGCCCAGCAGGAACTCGCCCGCCAGCACGCCCTCGATCCGGTAGCCGGCGGCCAGGTACAGGGCCCGGGCGGCGGTATTGCCACCGAGGACCCGCAGGGTGATCCGGCGCCCCCCACGCCTGCGCGCCTCGGCCTCGGCCTCCCCGAGCAACGCCCGGCCGATCCGACGGCCCTGGTGGTCGGGGTGCACCGCGAGCCCGTTGACGATCTGCACGTGCCCCGAGGCCGGACACAACGTCGAGCGCTCCAACTGCACGTAGCCGAGCACGAGATCGTCCTCGTGTGCGACGAGCGTGTCGCGCACGTGGTCGGCGCCGCGGAAGAACACCTTGTCCGCGGCCCAGCGCGGAGCCGGGGTGACGTCGGGCGACCAGGTGAGGTGGTCGATCTCGGCAAGCCTCGTACCGTCGGCCTCGGTCGCGGGCCGGACCTGGACGCGGGTTTCCTCCGATGTGCGCGACATCCGATCATCGTCCCACCCGGGGCCGTGCGCCGGGCAGGTCGGGTTGCGAACGATCTTGACGATCGCTTCGTGTGCGCCGTGTTCGCGCCGTATGCGCGCTCTAGACTCGCGCGCATGACTTCGCCTCGGGGCCCCGCGGACCTGGACCGGCTCGCGGCCGGCAAGTACGTCCTGTTGACCACGTTCCGGCGGGACGGGCGTGCGGTGGGCACGCCCGTGTGGGTGTTCCGCGACGGCGACGCACTCGGTGTGTGGACCGCGCGGGACTCCGGCAAGGTGAAACGGATCCGCAACGGCGGCAGGGTCACGGTCACCGCGTGCGATGCGCGCGGGAGGACCGGCGGAGAGGCGGTGCCCGGCCACGCGTCGTTGTTGGACGCCGCCGGGACGGAGCACTACCGGGACCTGATCCGGCGCAAGTTCGGGCTCGTCGGGCGGATGACCCTGCTCGGCAGCCGACTGCGGCGCGGGACGGCGGGGACGGTCGGCGTCCGGGTCGAGCTGGGCGAGCGGCCGTAGGACCGGATCCCGCCGCGAGCCCCACCCGGCCGCGGCTCGGCGAACCGGGCGGGGCCTCGGGGCGGGCGTGCGTTCGAGCGCCGGCCGGCCGGCGATTCGAAGGGCGGCCCGAGGCCCACCCGAGGGCTTGAGCCTCGTAAAGCTCCTCGAACCCCGCAAAGCGGCTCGAATCCTACAGATCTGCTTGAACCCCACAAACCGCCTTCAAGCTCACAAGGTGAGCTTGAAGCCCACGTGGGAGTCGGTGAAGCCGAGGTTGCGGTAGAAGCGGTGGGCGTTCTCCCGAGTGCTGTTGGAGGTGAGCTGCACCAGCGTCGCGCCGCGCTCGCGGGCGCGTTCGATGGTCCAGTGCATCAGGATCGTGCCCAGGCCGCCGCCGCGCTCGGCGCTGTCGATGCGCACCGCCTCCACCAGGGCACGGGTCGTGCCGCGCTGGGACAGGCCCGGGATGATGGTCAACTGGAGGGTGCCGATCACCTTCCGTCCGCCGCTCGCCGCGTCCGGCCCGGTCATCACGACCAGTTCCTGGTTCGGATCGGCCACCAGGCGCTCGAAGGCCGCCAGGTACGGGGTCAGGTCCTCCTGCGAGTCCCGGCCCGAACCGAGCGTGTCGTCCACCAGAAGCCCTACGATCGCGGCGATGTCGTCCCGGCCCGCCGGCCGGATTTCGAAGTCGTTCATGGCGCCCAACGTAGAGGGCGTCGCCGGCGTCCGTTTCGTTGGTCCCGGGCGCGCGGGTGTGGGCAACCGGGACGGATGACTGGCGTCACCTTTGTACGGCCAGGGGAGTAGACGGGAATTCGGCCGCGCGCAGGATCCGTTGACAGGATTGAAGGCGGATGCTTGTCAAGCCACATGGCAAGCGGCCTAACGGGGAGGTTCCACGTGGATGCCGTGCACGAGTGGGTGGAGCGGCTGGGAGATCTACCGCCGCTGTACGCCTATGTCGTGATCGCTCTGGTCGCCGTGATCGAGACCGGGCTGCTCCTGGGCGTGTTCGCGCCCGCCGAACCGGTGCTCCTGCTGGGCGGACTGCTCACCTCCACGGGCCACCTGGCCCTGGTCCCGGTGTTGATCATCGCCACCTCCGCCGCGCTGGTCGGGGACACCCTGGGCTACCTCTCGGGCAGACACCGCAGCGAACGGATACGGACCGGGCGGCTGGGGCGCCGAGTGGGCGAGCCCCGGTGGGAACGGGCCGAGGAGATGTTCACCCGCGGGCGCGGCGCGGGCGGCGTGACCGTGATGCTGGGTCGCTGGGTCGCCTTCGCCCGGACCCTGCTGCCCCGTCTGGCCGGCGCGGCGGGCATGCCCTACCGACGCTTCGCGCCGTGGAACGCGGTCGGGATCCTGGTGTGGGTGCCGGGCTCGATCATGCTGGGCCGCCTCGCGGGCAGCGCGTACCCGTCGGCGGCGAGCGTCCCCGGTTGGATAGGCGCCGCGATCGTCGCGATCGGCATCGTCGCGGGCGTGGTCACCTACGTGCGGCGGCGTCGACGTCGCAAGGCCGAGGAGAACCGTTCCTCGGCGTTCGGGGACCCCGCGGCGGATGCGGCCGCGGGTTCTCGGCGTGATTTCGCGGGCGCCACGGCGGCGGTCCGGGAGGACAGCGCCGCCTGAGCGATCACCGTCGCGTGCCCCTGCGGCCGTGCGGCACGGCCCGCCCGAAGCGCGGGACGCGCCGCGACGGGGTGGGGCCGGCGAGTCCGGCCGCCTCGTCGCCGGCGTCCCACACGGCGTCGGCCGTCGTCGATTCGGGCCGGTTCAGCCGCGCAGTGCCGCGTCGCCGTGCTTGGCCACGTGTTCGTCCAGAGCGGCGAGCGCCCGGGTGACCTCCTCGTGCGAGCCGCCGCTGCGCTGCTCCTTCCAGTAGGCGGTGCCCAACTGCTTGAGCAGGGTGCCCGCCTCCCGGCTCACCTGGACCTCCTCGACCTTGTGCTTGCCGGTGTTCATGGTGTCTTCGGCCATCTTCTTGGCCTTGTCGAGGAAGCCGCTCATCGCGCCGTTCTCCGTTCCCATTCCGGACGGACATCGCTGCCGTACCGGGATCCACTGCCGTATCGAGACCTCGGCCGCGAGGTCGGGCCCTGCCGACCCGCCTCGCGCCGCCGAAATCCTTCGATGGTCGATCAACGAATGACACGGATACGAAGATCCCGAACGGAAGTGCACCGGTTCGCCGACGCATTTCACTCGTTCGGCGCTGCCAACGCCCGTTCGACCGCCGCCATCACGCCCTGCCAGTGGGTGCGCTGCCGGGCCCGCTCCCCGGCGTCGGACAACCACTCCTGGTGGAACCGCAGGACCGTCCGTCCCGGCCCGCTCGCGCTCATCGCGACCTGCACGGTCGTGTCGTGATCCCAGTCCGGCACCCGGCTCGTCACCCGGATCCGGTCCGTCTCGCGCCACCCGCGCACCTCGCCGGTGCTGCCGTCGGCGGTGCGGTACGGCGCGCCCCGGGTCGGGGTCAGGTCCACGTCCTCGCCCAGCCACAGGGCCAGGCCGGCGGCGGAGGTGATCAACTCCCACACCTGCTCGACGGGATACGGGAGTGTCTTGGACACGCCGATTTGATAGCCCGCGTCCTGCGTTCGGCCGGTGGTGTCGCTCATGGTCCAAGCCTTTCCGGTGACGTGCCCGCGTCGCTCGGTCTCTGCCGATACCTGTCAACAACGGTCAGGTATGCGCAACACTGGTGATCATGCGCGCGAGCCGACTGCTGACCATCCTGATGACGTTGCAAACCAGGGGGCTGGTCACCGCGACCGAACTGGCCGAGCAGTTGGAGGTGTCGGTCCGCACCGTCTACCGCGATGTGGAGGCGCTCGGCGCGGCGGGTGTGCCGGTGTACGCCGAGCGTGGGTCGGCCGGCGGATATCGGTTGCTGGAGGGTTTTCGCACGCGGATCAACGGCCTCACCCACGACGAGGCGGACGCGCTCTTCCTGGCCGGCCTGCCGGGGCCCGCGGCCGAGTTGGGGCTGGGCGCGGTGGTGGCGTCCGCGCAGCTCAAGCTGCAGGCGGGGCTGCCCGCGGAGCTTCGCGGGCGAGTGAACCGAGCGCAACTGCGCTTCCATCTGGACACGCCGGGTTGGTATCGCGAGGCGGACCGCTCGCCCGATCTGGCCCGGATCGCCGCCGCGGTGTGGACCGACCGACGGATCCGGGTGCACTACCGGCGCTGGCGGGGCGAGGTGACCCGCGAACTGGAGCCGTACGGGCTCGTGCTCAAGGCGGGCGCGTGGTACCTGGTGGCCCGCACGGTGCAGGCGGGCGAGCATCGCGATCGTACGTACCGGGTGGTGCGGATCGAGGAACTGGAGGTGCTCGACGAAGTGTTCGAGCGTGACCCGGACTTCGACCTGCCCACCTATTGGCAGGACTGGTCTCGGGACTTCGTCGAACAACTGCGGGCGATCCGCGCGGACGTGCTGATCAACCCGGATGTGTACGCGTGGGTACGCGACCTGTTCGGGGCGTACGTGGCGGACACCGTGGAGGCGAGTGCGGGGAAGCCGCTGCCGGACGGCCGGGTCCGGGCCGACCTGCCGATCGAGTCGATCGAGGTGGCGGTGGCGGAACTGCTGCAACTCGGTCCGAACGTCGAGGTCCTGGGCCCGCCCGAACTGCGCGCGGCACTGGCCGACGCCGCGCGGGCGACGGCGGCGCGATACGCCTGAGCGCCCGCGCGGCCGTCGCCCCGAAACGGTCGGCCGACTACGCGCCGGCGCGGCGGAACACGCGTACGCCCAGCACCAGCGACACCGCGGCCAATCCGAGCGCGGTCAGCACGCCCATGCCCACCGTGCCGCCGTAGTCGCCCACGAACGCGGAGCGCACCGCCTGCACCTGGTAGCGCAGCGGGTTGGCCCGGGAGATGCCGTCCAGCCAGCCCGGGGCCAGCGACATCGGCAGCAGGATGCCGGACAGCAACATCACCGGCAGGTTCACCGAGTTCACCACCGGGGCGAACTCCTGCGGGCTGTCCACCCGCATCGCCAGCGCGTAGGACAGCGACGCGAGCGAGGCGGTCATCAACGCGACGAAACCGAACGCGATCAACACGCCGAGCAGCGGCGCGCGCAGCCCGAACGCCACGCCGACCACGACCAGCACCACCGACTGGACGAGCATCTGGACGATGTCCTTGAGCACGCGCCCCAGCAGCAGCGCGAGTCGGCTCACGGGCGTGACCCGCATGCGCTCGACCACGCCGTACTGCTTCTCGATCAGGATCCCGAAGCCCGCGAACGCCGCGCTGAACAGCCCGAGCTGGACCAGCAGGCCGGGCACCAGGGTCTGCCAGGAGTCGCCCTCGCCGCCGAGTGGGACGTCGCGCAGGAGCGGGCCGAACAGGATCAGGAACAGCAGCGGCTGGACGATCCCGAAGATCAGGCCGATCCTGGCCGACACGGTCTGGCGCAGGTAGCGGCCGAAGATCAGCAGCGTGTCCGACACGAAGGCCGCGGCCGCGGCCGGCTCCGGTCGCCCCGGTGTTGTGGTCGCGGCGTCGCGGGCCGCCGGCGGCGACGCCGCGGCCGGGGTCGGCGGTGGGGTGGGCGTCGACGGTGTGGATGGCATGGACATGGCTACCTCTGCCGGGTCAGACGGCGATCGGAGTCTCGTTCGGCGCGGGGGTGCGCCGACCGGTGATGGCGATGAACGCGTCCTGGAGCGAGGAGTCGGGGGAACCCGTGTACTCGGTCTTGAGCGCGTGCGCCGTGCCCTGGGCGACGACGAGGCCGCGGTCGACCACCACGAGCCGGTCCGCGAGCGCGTCGGCCTCGTCCAGGTAATGCGTGGTCAGGAACACCGTGGTGCCCCATTCGTCACGGATCCGACGGACCAGATCCCACAGGTCGACGCGGCTGCCCGGATCCAGGCCCGTGGTGGGCTCGTCCAGGAAGAGCACGTCGGGGTGGTGCACCAGGCCCATCGCGATGTCGAGTCGGCGGCGTTGTCCGCCGGAGAGTGCGGCGCACGGGCGGTCGAGCAGGTCGGACAGATCCAGGTCGGCGGCCAACTCGGTGGTGCGGGCCCGGGCCTGCGCCTGGTCCAGCCGGTACAGCCGGGCCTGGGTGGTCAGTTCCTCGCGTACCGACACGGCGGGGTCGACGCCGCCGGACTGGGCGACGTAGCCGATCCGCCTGCGTACGCCCGCCGGGTCGCGCAGCAGGTCGTGGCCGGCCACGGTGGCGCTGCCGCCGGTGGGGGCCAGCAGGGTGGTGAGCATGCGCAGGGTGGTGGTCTTGCCGGCGCCGTTGGGACCCAGGAAGCCCAGGATCTCGCCTGCCGGGACGGTCAGGTCGATGCCGCGGACGGCCTCGACGGTGCCGCGCTTGGTCGTGAAGGTCCGGGCGAGCCCGGTGGTGTGGATGACCGGTGTCATGCGACTACCGAAACATAGTCATTAAAATTTTGCAACGACCCCAAAATTAAAATGACCCCATGAAGGCTAGGATGGATGCATGACGGACTCGGAACCCGCCGAAGGGCTGCGCGAGCGCAAGAAGCGGCGCACCCGCACGCACATCTCCGACGTCGCGACCGGTCTGTTCCTGGAACGCGGGTTCGACGCGGTGACCGTCGCCCAGATCGCCGACGCGGCCGAGGTGTCCGTGAACACCGTCTACAACTACTTCCCGGCCAAGGAAGACCTGTTCTTCGACCGCGAGTCCGAGGTCGTCGACCGGGCGGCCCGGATCGTGCGCGAGCGGGCGGTGGGCCAGTCCGCGGCCCGCGCGGTGCTGGACGCGCTGCGCCGGGACGTCGAGGATCGCTCGCCGTACGTGGGCCTGGTCGAGGGCTACGAGCGCTTCATGAAGGTCATGCAGGGGTCGCCGGCGCTGATGGCCCGGCTGTGGCGGATGCAGCAACTGGGCGCGGACGTGCTCGGCGCCACGCTCGCCGAAGAGGCGGGCGCGGAGCCGGGGGACCCGGTGCCGACCCTGATCGCCGGGCAACTCGCCGGCATCCAGCAGGCCGTCTTCCGCGGCATCGGCCGGCAAATCGCGGCCGGCGTCGGGGTGGACGCGACGGCCGCGCAAGCGCTCGCGCAACTCGACGCGGTCGAATCGTTGTTGAGCGCCGAGGTGTGGGACTACGCGGTCCGCACCCGGCGGTGACCCGGACCCGCGGCGGGGTGTGCCGGCGACGGGGTCGGGGAGGAGCATGACATCGGCGGCGACGAGGCGATCGATCCGCGATGATCTGCGTGGTCGGCTCCGCCGGCTCGACGGATGCATGCTCGGCCGTCGGATCGTGACTCGATCGACGGTCGGTTGCCACAGCCGCCCCAGGCCAGACAACAGGAGAACCGTGTGACCTCACCAAATGCTTCCGACCGACGCGGACCGCTCGTGTACGTGGGTGCGTACACCCCCGACATGGAGGGGCACGGCAGCGGCATCACGGTGTGCCGACAGGACCCGGCGACCGGGCTGCTCGGCACGCCCTCCGCGGTGATCCCGGCGATCTCGCCCTCGTACGTGGCCCGGCACCCCTCGGGTCGTTTCCTCTACGCGGTCAGCGAGCGGGGCGGCGAGGGCGCGGTCGGCGCCTACTCGGTGCAGGACGAACGGCTGGTGCCGTTGGGCGAGGTGTCCACGCTCGGCGCGGGACCGTGTCACCTCGCGGCCGAACCCACCGGGCGGTTCGTGGTGGTGGCCAATTACGGCGGCGGCAGCGTCACCGTGCACCCGATCGCCGACGACGGCACGCTCGGCGAGGCGGCGACGCACGTGCGGTTGACCGGGTCCGGCCCGGTGAAGGACCGCCAGGCGTCCTCGCACGCCCACCAGGTGACGTTCGCGGCCGGCGGCGAGTGGCTCGTGGTGTGCGACCTGGGCTCGGACACCGTGTACCACCTGCGCTTCGACGCCGAGGCGGGCACGATCGCGGAGGGGCCGAAGGTGACACTGCCGCCGGGGACCGGGCCCCGACACATCGCCTACGGGCCGAACGATCTCGCCTGGCTCGCCGGGGAGTTGAACACGACGGTCACGCCGCTGCGCAGCGATCCGCGCACGGGGGCGCTCACGGTGGCGGGCAAGCCGTTCGTGCTCTCGGGCGGCGAGGGCGCGCCGTCGGGGATCGTCGCGGCGGCGGACGGGCGGTTCGTGTACGTGGCGAACCGGGGGCCGGACACGATCTCGGTGCTCGCGGTGGACGGCGCGGAGTTGGCGCTCGTCGAGGAGGTGCCGGGCGGCGGGGCCTGGCCTCGGGATCTGGCGTTGGTGGGCGACGTGTTGTACGTGGCGAATCAGCGCGGGGACACGGTCACCGGGTTCCGCTGCGATCCGGAGTCGGGGCGGCTGACGGCGTTGGGGGTCGCGCTTTCGACCGGGAGCCCGACGAGCATTCTGGTGTAGGGGGACGGGGTCCTCGGCGCCGGACGGGCGGGACGGCTCGTCCGGCGTTCGCCGGTGCGGCTGCGGGTGGCACGCAGCCGGGGCTTCGGGTGTTCTCGAACGGCGGCCGAGCCGGGGCCGATCGGGCCTGCGTCCACCCGCTTGCGCGTCGTGGCGGTGCGTATGCCCGGTGTGCGGAACGCGCTCAGCGGGCAGAGCGGGCAGGGTGACTCGGGCGCTGCGGGCCGATCGGTCGAGCAGCCCGATCGGCTGCCCGGCCGACGCCGGGTCATCCCTCCCGACCCCTGCGACGAAGGACGATCCCAACCATGAGCCCGACCCCCGTACCCGACATCACCCTGAACAACGGCACCACCATCCCGCAACTCGGCTTCGGGGTCTTCCAGGTCGAGAACGACAAGGCGACCACCGCCGTGGAGACCGCGCTGGAGGTGGGCTACCGCAGCATCGACACCGCCGCCGCCTACGGCAACGAGACGGGCGTCGGTCGCGCGCTGGCCGCCTCCGACGTGCCGCGGGCGGACCTGTTCGTGACGACCAAGTTGTGGAACAACGCCCAGGGCTACGACTCGACCCTGACCGCGTTCGACGAGAGCGTGGCCAAACTCGGCCTGGACTACGTGGACATGTACCTGATCCACTGGCCGACCCCGAACCGGGACCGCTACCTGGACACCTGGCGGGCGTTCGAGAAGCTGCTCGCGGACGGCCGGGTACGCACGATCGGCGTATCCAACTTCCAGCCCGACCACCTGACCCGACTGCTCGAACACACTGCCGTGGTGCCCGCGGTCAACCAGGTCGAACTGCACCCCTACCTCCAGCAGACCAAGGTGCGCGGGTACGACCGCGCGCACGCGATCGCGACCGAGGCGTGGAGCCCGCTGGGTCAGGGCGGCGACCTGCTGGCCGACCCGGTGATCGCCGAGGTGGCCCGCGCGCACGGCCGGACCACCGCCCAGGTCGTACTGCGTTGGCACCTTCAGCTCGGCAACATCGTGATCCCCAAGTCGGTCACCCCGTCCCGAATCCGGGAGAACTTCGAGGTGTTCGACTTCGAACTGAGCTCCGCCGACCTGGACGCGATCCAGGCCCTGGACCGCGGCGGCCGGATGGGCCCGGACCCGGACACGCTCAACTAGGCCCGGTCCGGCGCGGGATCAGGGTCGGCGGCGGTCCGGCTCGATCAGGGCCGGGTGGGCGGGGTGGTCGTAGCGCACCAGCAGGTCGGCCTCGGTCGCGGGCACGACCTCGTCCGCGTAGCGGGTCAGCGCCTCCAGCGTCCAGGCGTCCTCGGCCGGCGTACGCCTGCGCAGCGCGCCCGGGGACAACCACAGGTGCACGGTCAGTTCCAACGGCAGCCCCTTGCCGAGCAGGAGCGGCCCGTCCAGGAGCAGGACCCCGCCCTCGGGCAGGGTGGTGTACGCGGCGCGGGTGGCCCGATCCCGGGCGGCGTCCCACAGGCTGGGCAACACCCGGCCGGTGCCGTCCGGGCCGAGCGGTTCGAGCACCTCCCGGCGCAATCCGGCGTCGTCCAGCCAGCCCCACAGATACGACTCCGCGTCGGTGTGCCCGTACTCCAGGCGCACCGACGCGGGGCGCAGGAAGTCGCGCGCCGCCACCCGCAACACCGGATGTCCCAGCAGGCGCAGCGGCGCGACCAGCGTGTCGGCGACGGCGCCGGGTTCGGCCGCGTCCGCGCCGTCCACGGCGACCCGGGTCCATCGGCGGTCGCCCGCGCGGTCGGTGATCGCCGCGACGAGTTCGTCCACCAGGGCGGCCGGGGTGAGCGGTCGGGCGTTCACCATCGGCGCGCCGGGCGGGGGGCGTCGGGTTCGATCATGGCTACATTCTGGGCCGACCCGGGTGCGCGCGTTCAGTCGCCCCGCGGATCGCGCTCCAGGGTCGCGTCCACGGTGATCCAGTCCGGCGGCATGTACGGCGGCGTCTTCCAGAAGATGTCCAGTCGCACGATCAGGCCCTCGTCGTTCAGTTCGAGGTAGTTCGCGAAGCGCATCACCAGGAGGTCGTCCGTCGGCGTCGGCCGGATCGACTCGACCGCCTCGTTGAACGCGTATCGGCCGTCCTCGCTGAGGAAGGTGAACCGCGAGCGCAGTTCGTGCTGCGCCATCCGACCGGTGACGGTGGAGACGAAGCGCAGGTACGCCTCCTTGCCCTCGCAGGTGTCCTCGGCGTTGTCCCGCATGCCGACGCGCACGAAGTCGTCGGCGAGGGTGGACGCCACCAGGTCCCAGTCGTGGGTGTCCACGCCCCGCCAGAAGTTCTCGACGGTACGCCTGCGTTCCTCGAGGTCCGTGGATGTCCCGGCCGGGTCCTTCGATGTCTGGGTCATGGGCGGACGGTAGTGCGGTCGGCGGCCGAGATCCAGAGGTATCTGACGGTGCGTCAGCGAAACTCGGCGGCCGACGCGGGGTGGCGGATCGCCCTAGAAGTCGGGCAGCGGCGGCATCTGCGGTGCCGTCACGTGCGGCGGCGGGACCTCGACGAAGCCGCCGGAGACGCCCTGGTGGATGCCCAGCACGGCAGGCCGCAGTTCCTTGATCACGTCGTCCTCGTTGATCTGCCCGACCTGGCGGGTTTCGCTGGTCAGGGTGTCCGCGCGGCCGTCGGCGAGCGCGGGCCCGGTGGCGGCCAGGGCGAGCAGGGCGCCGCCGGCCGCGGCGGCGAGCAGGGTGGTGATGCGCATCGGAACTCCGTTCGTCGGTCCCGTACGGGGTGTCCGTGCGGGCGGTCCGTAGGGGACCAGCGAACGGAATCCGCTGCGCCGAGTGGGGGAATCTCACTCGGACGAGGGCGTGTCGCGCGACGCGCCCCGCTCGATCACTCCCGCAGCGGCCGCACCAGGCCCGCCGCGAGCACCCCGGCGGACAACGCCCGCGCGTCGTCGGAGCGCGCGTGCACATCCGCCGCGGTGTCCGCCAGCTTGATCACGTGCTCGTCGCCGTGCGCGCACGCGCTCTCCATCGCGGCCGCGGCATCGGCCGCCGGAGCGGGCGGCTCCGGCCCGTCCTCGGGCGCCATGTACACCGCGAAGACCGCGCTGCTCGTGGCCCACGCGGCCGTGTACGAGGGGATCCACAACTCGGTCGGCAGCGCGGGCAACACCCGCAGCACCGCGTTGGGGGCGGTCACGCCGTGCACGTTCATCACGGCGTTGCCGTGTCCGCGACGCAGATAGCGCAGGGTGGCCGCGTGCACCGTGTCCGCCAGCAGCGATTGCGCCTCCTCGGGGGTGTCGGCCGTGCGCACCGACAGGGTCGCGGTGAGCCAGCGGTCCCAGCCGGCCAGGAAGTCGAGCCGCCGGTTGATGTGGCCCTTCTCGCCGGCGGGCAGCGGCGGCACCGCGTCCAGGGCGTCGAACGGCGTGCGGCCCCCCGCGAGCCGAGGCAGTTCGGGCAGGGCCTGGTTGCTGGAGGCGAAGTACGCCATCGCGTGTGCGAACTCGGCGAGCCGGACCGGGCTCTCGCCCGCCTCCAGCAGCGCGCGGACCGCGTGTCCGACCCGGATCACGCCGTGCGTGGCGCCGCCGGGCAGGCCCGGGAGCAGGCGCGGCCACCACAACGCGAGCACCTCGCGCCACGGTTGTTCGGCGATCTCGTCGGTGAACAGCGCGATCCAGTCCCCGTCGCGGGCGCGGTCGCCCAGCGCCTCGCGCCACCCGTCCCGGGCGATGCGCTCGGTCGGGCGGGCCACCGGTTCGAGCCGGGTGGTGTAAACGTCCAACCAAGCGGGCACGGCTTCCCACTGGCCCGAGTGCACGAGCGCCTCGACGGCCATCGGTCCGTGATTGGACAACTTGTCGTCGAACTCGGAACCGGTGCGATGTAGACGTTCGAACGCTTCGTCCAAGGTTTCGGCGGCTTGCTGATGCACCGTCAACTCCTTTGTCTGCTTCGAGTGGACCGGGGGACTCCGGTTAGGACAGTTAAGTCTTGCCTAACTTGCCCGGCCTCCGGTGAGAAGCATAGGGTCGAGCACGTCACCGCAACCACTGCGCAGGAGGAACTCCCGTGGCCGACACGGTCTACACGCTCCCCGACCTCACCTACGACTACGCCGCCCTGGAGCCGCACATCAGCGGCGCGATCATGGAGCTGCACCACGACAAGCACCACGCGGCGTATGTGACCGGTGCCAACACCGCCCTGGAGCAGATCGCGGACGCCCGCGACAAGGAGGCCTACGGCACCATCTCCAAGCTGGAGAAGGACCTGGCCTTCCACGTCTCGGGTCACGTGCTGCACAGCCTGTTCTGGACCAACCTCGGCCCGACCGGCAACGGCGAGCCCACCGGTGACCTCGCCGAGCAGATCGGCGTCGACTTCGGCGGCTTCGAGCAGTTCCGCGCGCACATGACGCAGACCGCGATGACCGTGCAGGGCTCGGGCTGGTCCGTCGCCGCGTGGGAGCCGCTCTCGCAGCGCATCGTGGTCACCCAGGTCTACGACCACCAGGGCAACATCCCGCAGGGCACCGTGCCGCTGCTGGCGATCGACGCGTGGGAGCACGCCTTCTACCTCCAGTACAAGAACGTCAAGGCGGACTTCTTCAAGGCCGTGTGGAACGTCTTCAACTGGGACGACGTCGCCGCCCGCCTCTCGGCCGCCAAGGGCGCCTGAGGAACGGCGTTCGGTCCGGGGCCGCGCGGGATGCCTCCCGTGCGGCCCTGTCCGACGTCGGCGGGCCCGCGGCGTCGGCGCACGCGCACCGGCGCGCACGCACACGCACTCGGGAGACTCGGGGTGGACGAGAGGAGCGAGCGGTGACCGAGCAGGACGCGTTCGCACTGTTGCCCGAGACCCGGCGCGAGATATTGCGGCACCTCAAGGGCGCGGGCGAACTGCGGGCGGAAGAGTTGGCCGACGCGGTCGGGATGACCGCGAGCGGCATGCGGCAACAATTGGCCGGACTGGTCGCCGAGGGCTATGTGACCCATCGGCAGGCCCGACTCGGGCCGGGCCGGCCCAAGCACGTGTATCGGCTGACCGCGGCCGGGGAGAACCTCTTCCCCCGGCGCTACGGCGACCTGGTCGGCGACCTGCTGGAGACCGCGCAGGCCGAGGAACCCGGTTTCGTGGACCGGTTGTTCGACCGTCGGCGCGAGCGGCGGCTGGAACGGGCCCGGGCCCGGACCACCGCGCCGGAGCTGGCCGATCGGGTGGCCGCGATAGCCGCGATCCTGGACGAGGACGGCTACCTGGCCGCCGCGCAACCGTTGGCCGACGGCGGCGGGTGGTTGATCGTCGAGCAGAACTGCGCGATCTTCGACGTGGCGATCCGGTGCGGGACCGCGTGCTCCTCGGAACTGGCCTTCCTGCGGGAGGCGTTGCCGGATACCGAGGTGCGGCGGGTCAGCCATATGGTGGCGGGGGCGCCGCATTGCGCTTATGAGATTCGGCCGGTGGTTGGCGGTTCCGGTGCTTCCGGTGCTTCCGGTGCTTCCGGTGGTTCCGGTGGTTCCGGTGGTTCCCGTGGTCTCGCCGAGTCCGGTAAGTCCGCCGAGTCCGCCGAGTCCGCCGAGTCCGGTGGGTCCGCTGAACCCGGTGAGTCGGGTGCGCCGGGTGAGGCCGGTGGTTAGGCGTGTTCCGCGAGATGGTTGGGCGTGTTCCGCGAGGATGGCTGGGCTTCCGCGAGTTGTTCGCGTAGGGCGGGTTTGCTGACCTTGCCGGTGCCGGTGACCGGGAGGGCGTCGGTGAACACGACGCGGCGCGGGACCTTGAAGCCGGCCAGGTGCGCGCGGCACAGGGTGACGAGGGCGTCCGGGTCGACGGGGCGATCCGGGGTCGGGACGACCACCGCGACCACCCGTTCGCCCCACCGGGTGTCCGGTTCGCCGACCACCGCGACGTCGCGGACGTCCGGATGGGTGCGCAAGACCGCCTCCACCTCGCGGGCGCTGACGTTCTCGCCGCCGGTGATGATCACGTCCTTCTTGCGATCGAGGACGTACAGGTAGCCGTCGGCATCGAACCGGCCCAGATCGCCGGTGCGGAACCAGCCGGCCGCGAACTCGCCGGTGTCCACCTGCCAGTAGCCGTCCGCGACCTGCTCGGAGCGCACCGAGATCTCGCCGGTGGCGCAGGTCGGCAGCGGCCGGCCCGCGTCGTCGACGATGCGGATCTCGACGCCCGGCCCGGGCCGACCGGCCGCCGCGTACAACTCGGGGCGGTGGTCGGCGGCGCTCAGGAACACCGCGTTGCCGGAGAGTTCGGTCATGCCGTAGCCCTGGCCCAGGGCGCAGCCGAGCATCCGGTCGACTCGGCGGATCAGCTCGGGCGTGATCGGCGAGGCGCCGTAGCTGATCGAGCGGATTCGCTCGCGCAACCCGTCGCCCTCGTGCACGTGATCGAGCAGCGCATCGATCATGGTCGGCGCGAGGGAGAGGTTGGTGACGTCGAACTCGCGGATCACCTGCGCCAGTTCGGCCGGTTCGTAGCGATGCAGTACGACCACCGGGCGGCGCATCAGATGGTGGGCCGGCACCTGGTAGCCGGCCACGTGCGCGAGCGGGAACGGGGTCAGTACGACGGCGTCCGGGTCGACCGGGCGGCAGGCGAGCGAGGTGCGCATCGAGGCGGTCAGGCTGCGATGGGTGAGCCGGACGCCCTTGGGCCGGCCGGTGGTGCCCGACGTGAACAGCAGCCAGGTCAGCGCGGTTTCGTCGGTGGCCGGGGTGAACTCGGGCTCGCCATGGGCGGATTCGGTGACGGCCTCGCCCAACTCCAGGCTCGGGCCCCCGGTCCAGCCGAGCCGGGCCATCGGTTCGGCGTCGCCGAGCAGCAGTTCGGCGCCCGAGCGGGCCAACTGATCGGCCCACTCGCGCGGGTGCAACCTGGGATTGAGCGGGACCAGCACCCGGCCGGCCCAGGGGACGCCGTAGTAGGCAGCGACGTACTCGGCCCGGTTGTGCGCGAGGATCCCCACCCGGGCTCCGGGGGAGGTCCGGCGCGCGACGGTGGCGGCGAGCGCGCGGGAGTGGGCGGCCAGCTCGGCGAAGGTCCAGACGGTGTGTTGGGCCGCCGGCTGCGGGGCGGCGGGGTGCCGGGCCGCAGGGTGCCGGGCTGCGGTGTGCTCCGTGTGCTCGGTGTGCCCCGTGTGCGTGCGTGGGGTGTGGGTGGGGACGATCAGGGCGGTGCGGTCGGGTACCTCCCGAGCCGCGTCGACCAGGATCTCGTGCAGCAGCATCGGGCAGGCCTCCCTCGTTCTCGCGGGACGTTATCGCAGGTGCCCGGACGGGGCTCGAAGGGGTGACGTTGTCGTGCGTTCGCCCGGGAGGACGCCGGGGTGGGCCTCGGCTGTTTGCTTGGGGGGTGCTTGGGCGGCTTCTGGTTGTGTGGTCGGGGGTGCTTGGGCGGGCTCTGGCTGTGTGGTCGGGGGGGGGTGTTTAGGCGGGCTCTGGCTGTTTGTTCCAGGGGTGCCCGGGTGGGCCTGGTGGTTTGCTCGGGAGGCATTCGGGCGGGCTTGGTTGCTTGCTCGGGGGGTGCTCGGGCCGGCCTGGTTTGCCGTCGGGTGGGTGGAAAGGCGGATGCCGGGGTGGGCGGGGGTGGGGGAGGATCGGCAGGGTTCGGCCGCGTTCGGCGCGGTCGCCGTCGATCCGGAGGGCACGCTCGATGAGCAGTACGAACCAGGCCGTCAATGCCGATCGCTTCGCGGAGTTTTGTGCCCTGCATCGGGCCGGGGCGCCGCTGGTGTTGCCCAACGCGTGGGACCACGCCTCGGCGGCGGCGCTGGTCGAGCGCGGATTCGCGGCGATCGGGACGACGAGCCTGGGGGTCGCGATCGCGGCGGGCAAGCCGGACGGAGTCGGCGGGACGCGCGAGGAGACGGTACGGCTCGGGATCGGCATCGCGCGGCTGCCGGTTCCGGTCAGCGTCGACATCGAGGGCGGCTTCGCCGAGCGCCCGGAGGAGGTTGCGGCGTTGGGCGCCGAGTTGGTGCGGGCGGGGGTGGCCGGCGTCAACCTGGAGGACGGGCGGGCCGACGGGTCGCTGACCGACGCGGGGCGCCAGGTCGCGGTGATCGCTGCGCTCAAGGAGGCGGCGCCGACGTTGTTCGTCAACGCGCGCACGGACACCTACTGGGTGGGCGGCCCGAGTGCCTCGCTCGACGAGACGGTGCGGCGGATTCGGGCCTACCGGGCGGCGGGCGCGGACGGCGTGTTCGTGCCGGGCGTCGGGGACGAGGCCGCGATCGAGACCTTGGTGGGCGCCACCGACGCGCCGCTGAACATCCTGTACAGCCCCACCGGCCCGCCCCGGACCCGGCTCGCGGAGTTGGGCGTGCGGCGGATCAGTACGGGGTCGTTGTTGTTCCGGGTCGCGGTGCGGAGTGCGGTGGACCTTGCGTGGGCGATCGCGTGCGACGAAGAGGCGGGAGCGGCCGGCGCGCCGACGTATGCGCAGGCGCAGGCGATGTCGGAGGCTTATCGGGCCGACTGAGGGGCGGGCGGGGAGGGGTTGCTCGGCGCCCGGGTCGGTGGGGTCATACTGCTGGTCGGCGGGTCGGGAACGGTCTCGCCCGACTCCGGCAGGCCCGCCCGATCGTGAAAGACCTGATCTCGATGACGCTGCACGTTCCGCCGACCACCACCCCGGATTTCCAGGAATTCTGGCAGGAACGGCACCTGTGTCTGCTGGTCACCCACCGGCCCGACGGCACGCCGCACCTGGTGCCCGTCGGCGCCACATACGACCACGTGACGGGGATCGCCCGGGTCATCTCGCACGGTGCCAGCAAGAAGGTCCGGAACGTGCTGGCGGCCGGTACGGGGGCCCGCGTCGCGGTCTCCCAGGTGGCCGGGAGGCGCTGGTCCACGCTGGAAGGCATCGCGACGATCAACGGCGACCCGGCGGCCGTCGCCGACGCGGTTCGGCGCTATACCGAGCGCTATCGGGAGCCGAGGGTGAACCCGGAGCGGGTGGTGATCGAGATCGCGGTGACGCGGCGACTGGGGACGGTCTAGGGGGCGACGAGGTCGGGGCGGTCGGGCGTCGGGGCGTAGCCTGCCGGGAAGTGTCGGCACACCGATCCGAACGGGGATGCACAGATGACCCAGGTCGCCGTGGTTACCTTCGACGGCTTCAACGAACTCGACAGCTTCGTGGCGGCGGCCATCGTCAACCGCTGCCGCAAGGACGGCCTGACCGCGTACATCACGACGCCTGCCCCGACCGTCACGTCGATGAACGGCGTCGAGGTCACCGGGCAACGCGGCTTCGACTTCATCCCGGAAGCCGACGTCGTGCTGATCGGCAGCGGCATCAGGACCCGCGACGTCGTCGCCGACGACGGACTCCTCGCGGCGCTGCCCCTCGACCCCACGCGCCAACTCATCGGCTCACAATGCTCGGGCGCATTGGTCCTGGCCCGACTCGGCCTGCTGACCGGCCTGCCGGCCAGCACCGACGAGACCTCCCGCCCGTGGGTCGAGGCGGCCGGAGTCGAGGTCCTGGACGCCCCGTTCCACGCGTCCGGCAACATCGCCACAGCCGGCGGCTGCCTGGCCTCCCAATACCTGGCCGCCTGGACCATCACCCGCACCCTCGGCGAAGCAAAGGCCCGCGCCGCGATCGACTACGTGGCACCGGTCGGCGAAAAAGCCGCCACGGTCGACCATGTCTTCACCGTCCTTCACACGGCGACTCTGCTCCCTATGGCCTGAGCCCGGCTCCCTGGTCTCCGCTTCCTGCTTCCCGCTTCCCGATCCCCGTTTCCGATCCCGTTTCCGATCCCCCGCGCGCCCGGCGCCGACCAGACGACCGAACACCGCTTCCTGGGCCGTGACCGAGGGCGCCCGGTTCGAAGCGTGGACTGCGTTGATTTCCCGGCTGGGCATCGCCGTTGCACCTGTGCCCGCCCTGGCCGTCCCGCGCGCGGGACGGCGCGCGGCGTCGGTCGCGCGGGCACTGCGCTTTGGCCGCCTGCCGGCCTGCCGGTCGCGCCGCCAGGCTGCGGTTTGGGGCTGGGATTGCCTTTGGTGCCGTGCCGTGCCGTGCCGTGCCGTGCCTTGCCCTGCCCTGCCGTGCGGCGGAGCGGGAGGGCGGTGCGGTCGGGTCCGTTGGGGGCTTTCCCGGGTGGGTCGGGTGTTCGCTGCCGGCGGTTGCGTCTTGGTGGGGCTGGGCGCGGGTGGCTCTGTGCTAAACGGTCGACGTGGATTGGCGGAGGTTGGCCCGGTCCCAGGGTCACCGGCGGTCAGGAGCCCTGGACTCCCCGGCGAGACGCGGGCGTTGCTCGGCGGGAAAGGCGCTGGCAACGGCGGAGCCGGAGGGGCGGTCCGGTCAGGTCCGCCGGGGAGCCTTTCCGGGTGGGTCGGGTGTTCGCTGCCGGCGGTTGCGTCTTGGTGGGGCTGGGCGCGGGTGGCTCTGTGCTAAACGGTCGACGTGGATTGGCGGAGGTTGGCCCGGTCCCAGGGTCACCGGCGGTCAGGAGCCCTGGACTCCCCGGCGAGACGCGGGCGTTGCTCGGCGGGAAAGGCGCTGGCAACGGCGCAGCGGGAGGGGCGGTCCGGTCAGGTCCGCCGGGGAGCCATTCCGAGTGGGTCGGGCGCTTTCGGCGTGCGATGAGTGTCCGGTGGCGTCGGGCGCGGGTGGCTTTGTGCTGAACGGTCGACGTGGGCTGGCGGAGGTGGGCCTGGTCCCGTGGTCGCCGGCGGCCGGGAGCCTTGGGTTCCCCGGCGAGACGCGGGCGTTGCTCGCCGGAAAGGCGCTGGCAACGGCGGAGCGGGAGGGCCGTCCGGTTGGGTTCGCCGGGGAGCCATTCCGAGTGGGTCGGGAGTTTTCGGCCGGCGGTCCTGTTTTGGTCGGTAGCGGATGGCTCAGTGCTAAACGGTCGGCGTGGATCGGTGGAGATCAGCCCGGTCCCACGGTCACCGGCGGTCAGGAGCCCTGGGTCTCCCGGCGAGAGGTGGGCGTTGCTTGCCGGAAAGGCGCTGGCAACGGCGGAGCGGGAGGGCGGTCCGGTGAGGTTCGCCGAGGGGCCTTTCCGAGTGGGTCGGGGCGTTTCGGCGGGCGGTGGGTGGGTGGTGGCGGAGGGGGAAGAGAAGAGCGGGCCGTGAGTGGGTGGTTTCGGTTGCCGGGTGCACAACCCGGCCCTCGGCACCTGCTCTCGCCGCTTTGTCAGGCAAAACCGCAGGTCAGGGGCAACCTCGCGTGCGGGGAGCCGTTTCGGGGGCCGGGTCGTGACTCTTCAGGGCTAGCGGATGGCTCTCCGCTCGGCGGTGCCGACCCGAAACGCCCACCGAGCGCCATGACTCACGGAAATCCGCCCCCGGAGTGCGCAACCCGGCCTGCGACACCCACTCTCGCTGGCCGGTCCCACAAAACCGCAGGTCAGCGGAACCCCGGGTGCGGGGAGCCGTTTCGGGGGCCGGGTCGTGACTCTTCAGGGCTAGCGGATGGCTCTCCGCTCGGCGGTGCCGACCCGAAACGCCCACCGAGCGCC
>NZ_JBEXUX010000050.1:77323-77850 GCF_040629175.1 Embleya sp. NPDC005971
GCCATGACTCACGGAAATCCGCCCCCGGAGTGCGCAACCCGGCCTGCGACACCCACTCTTGCCGGCCGGTCCCACAAAACCGCAGGTCAGCGCGAAACAGCGGGCCCGAAGGCGTCCCACCATCCGGATCGAGACCCTCCCACCTCACCGGCAGCCCTTCCAGCCGCGCCCCGCTCACCGCACGCCGAAACCGCCCGACCCACTCGGGAAGGCTCCCCGGCGGACCCGACCGGGCCGCCCTCCCGCTCCGCCGTTGCCGGCGCCTTTCCCGCCGAGCAACGCCCGCGTCTCGCCGGGGGACCCAGGGTTCCCGGCCGCCGGTGACGGTGGGACCGGGCTGATTTCCGCCGGTCCACGCCGACCGTTTAGCACTGAGCCATCCGCTGCCGACCAAGTCGCGACCGTCGGCCGTGAACGCCCGACCCACTCGGAAAGGCTCCCCGGCGGACCCGACCGGGCCGCCCTCCCGCTCCGCCGTTGCCGGCGCCTTTCCCGCCGAGCAACGCCCGCGTCTCGCCGGGGGACCC
>NZ_JBEXUX010000051.1:0-77412 GCF_040629175.1 Embleya sp. NPDC005971
CGGTCCATCGAGACATGGCTGTTCAGTCCCCGGTCCCACTCCCGAAGCTCCCGGGGATCCGGCGAGCCGGCGACCGGACCCATGCCCTGACGGCCGAACAGGTCCCCATAGCTCCACCGATACACGACCTGATCGAGCGGATCGCGCTCGTCCGCTCCGGTCCCCGACGCCATCTCACACCCCCACGCGTTCGACCCCGGCCTGGTCGAGCATGTCGCACATCGCCAGGATCGACACGACGGGTTCGAGAACACGACGCGGCCGAATGCCGCCGGGGAAGCGGCCGTCCCGGTCGCGCGCCCCGGTGGCGGACACGAAATGCATCGTGCAGCGCCGGAATTCCTCGAACGGACTGAGCCAGGCGACCGCGTCGTGGGCGTAGAGGAACGAGTACACGTCGCGGCTCTCGGCGTCCATCCTGGCCGGGTCCACCCGGCCGGGCCTGGGCGGGTGCGAGCCCAGCCAGGCGTCCACCGGCGGCTCGAACCGGATCAGGTCGGACTTGGTCACCGCGACCGCGACCGGCTGGGCGAGCAGCTCGGCCTCCCTCGGCAGCCGGTCCATCACCGCGGCGAAGGTCCGGTCGCCCCGGTAGGCACCGAACGGGTCCTCGCCGTCGCCGGTCAGCCGGCGCAGCTCGGGCAGGTCGACCGCGACCACGGGGTCCACCACGAAGACGAACGCGTCGGCGGCGGCCAGAAACTGCATCTCCCGGCCGCCCCTGGCCAGGTCCTCGCCACTGACGTCGAAGAAGGCGATCGGCCGGGTCCGGCCCGCCGTGCGCAACAGCAGCGCGTCGGCGAACTCCACCAGGTTGCCCTGGTGGTTGACCGTGGTCGCGAGCATCGTCCCGCGCCGGAGCGGGTCGACCCGATTGCGCAGGTAGTCCAGGTGCTGCTCGGGATCCACCGGCAGATGCGTCACGCCGTACGGGCGCAGTCCGCCCGCGTCGATCTCGGCGATCATCGCGGCGAGCAGGTGCGTCTTGCCGGACAGACCGTCACCGATCAGTCCGATCACCAACGGTGGTTCGTGGATCAGGTAGTTGGTCGGCAGGTAGTGCTCGCGGTCCTCGTCTCCGGCGGGGTTGGGACAGCGCATGAAGGTCGCGCGCATCCGGTCGTAGCGCTTGACCGGGTCGGTGACGGTGCTCAGGTCCACCCGTTCGTAGCGCAGCCGGTCGTCGCGTTCGTAGAGGTCGTTCTCGTTCCACCGGATCAGGTCCAGGCAATAGGGGCAGCGCACCTCGGGTCGATTCGGGTCGATGGGGCCGGTCGCCGCGGCGGCGGCCGGTGGGGCGGCGGCGGGCGCCGTCCGGGGTGGCACCCGGGGCATCTCCCGAGTGCCCGCCTCCGGCGGCTCCGCCCGAACTCCGGTCGTCGCGCGCCTGGTCCGGGTCTCCTGGCGGACGCCGAGCGCGTCCAGCCGGCTGCGGATCTCCGCCACCCGGTTCGCCTCGGGCAGCGTGTGCACCTCGGTGGGGGTGTTGAGCAACCGATGGAAACCCGCCCACCCCTCGCCCACGTAGTGCTTCACCATCCGCCGGGCGAGTTCGCGATGCGTGTCGAACGGCTCGTCGCGTCCGGTCAGGTCGACCCGGACCCGGGTTCCGGGCCCGGCGGCGGGCGTCCGGGGCAGGGTGACGAATCGGGGCGCGCCCTTGGGATCGGGGGCGGTGTCGTCGATCTCGAAGGTGGAGAACGTCCACGGCCCCGGCAGCAGCGCGGTGAGCAGGTGTTGCAGGCCCCACAGCAGCGCCGTGCCGTCCTCGGCGGAGGCCGGCAACAGGGCCACCCGGGCCCGGGGGCGGCGCAGCACCGCGGCGGTGAACACCTCCAGCGGGTCGCCGAGCCGGCGGGCCCGCTCGTGCAGACCGCCGGCGGCGAGTTCGAACGCCTCGGCCAGCCGCTCGTCGGCGAGCGGCCGGAGGCCGTAGCCGGCCGGGACCCGGTCGGGATCGAGCGCGCCCGGCGCCGACGCGTCCAGCGAGCCCCACGCGATGGCGTCGAACGGCGCGATGCTGTCCCGGGGACCGACCAGGACGTGCGCGGAGTTGTTCAGGCGTTGCCGGCGCGCGTCGGCGGTGAACGCGCGGCGCACCAGCGCCACGCCCAGCGGGGTGTCGAGCAGACACACGCTGGAGGCCGGGCAGGCCGGGTCGCCGTAGTCCATCGTGACCGCTTCGGCCAGCCGGGTGCGGCTGTGCCAGCCGAAGAGCTCGTCGCGGCCCAGGGAGGTGGCCACCGGGACGATGCCGCGCCGCCCGACCAGCCCGTCGGGGTCCCAGCGGTACACGATCTGATGCAACATCAGCCGACCTCACCTGCCGTCGCGTTCAACTCGGTTGGTTCTTTCCGAAGAGCCGGAACCGGCCCGGCCTCGGCTCGGGCACCGGTGGATTCGCCGGTTTCGGCGGGATGCCGCCCGGTGGCGGGAGGTGGACGGTCGGCGGGGTCTCGGGGCCGGTGCCCGACGGCGGCGGTTGGCCCTGGACCGGCATCCTTCGGCGTTTGCGCTGCAGGGCCGCCTCGTAGCCGCGGCGCCCCTCGGCGAGCGGGTCGTACTGGGCGTGGCCCTGTACGTACGGGTCCGGTTCGGCGAGCCGACGCAGCAGTTCCGCCGCGCCCGGCCGGCGCTGCGGGTCCACCTCGAACACGCCCTGGAACAGGTCGTACAGCAGACCCTGGCTCTCCACCCCGGCCGGGACCATGCCCTGTCGGACCGGGCGGCCGATGGTGACGTGATAGGCGACCTGGGCGGCCGACCACAGATCGTCGCGCGGGTCGGCCGGGCCGGGGCCGCGCAGTGGGCCCGGCGCGGCCCACAGTGCGGTGCCCAGGCTGCTGCGCGGCTCGCCCGCGAGTGCGGCGTGGTCGAAGTCGGCGACGTACAACCGGCGCTGCTCGCGTTGCCAGCGCACGCTGGTGGGGGTCAGGTCGCCGTGTACGACGCCGGCCGTCTCCAGGTGCCGGACGGTGCGAAAGAGCGCCCGTCGGAAGGCGTCCTGTTCCTCGGTCAGCAGCTTGCCCACCACGTCCTCGGCGGGCGGGCAGGGCACCGACTCCAGCAGCAGGAACGGCTCGACGCCGTCGAAGTCGTGCCCGGCGATGCGGGCCAGTTCACGCGGGTGATCGTGCGGCCCGAAGGTGCGCGCGAGCCGCAGCAGCACCCGGATCTCGGTCTCCAGGCCGGCCTCGGCACCGGCCCGGCGACGTGCGTCCAGCGCACCGAGGCGCTTTTGCACGAACGTGCTGCCGTCCTCCAGGTCCCGCACGTCGCGGACGCGGAAGAGTCGGCCGGGCACGGGCGGGTGGTCCGGGCCGAACTCGACGCGGCGTTCCACCGACCGGCCCTCGGGGTCGGTGTAGCCGAGCTTTTCCTCCCCGGCCTCGCCCGGCCGCCCGGCGGCCGGGCTCACGAGGCCCATCCGTCGTCGCGCCGGGCACTCGATCCGCCCGCGTGGTCCGGGCCGCCGCTCGGCCCGCCGTCGACGCTCTCCTCCCACATCCGCGCGTCGTCCACCGAACCCGGCAGCAGCGGCAGCAGGCGCAACACGCCGGCCATCCGACCACCGCCGGTCCACACCAGCTCGTGGTCCACGAGTTGGCCGTCGCCGCGCTCACGCAGGGCCTCGCGAACGGCCGGCCGGACCCCGCGCGGCGCGAAGCGCACACTGCGAATGTGCGTGGGGACGTGGTCGAGCAGCATCAACTGGTCGGTGGCGCACAGTTGCAGCATGGACCGGTCCGCAGGCTGGGCGAGCAGCCCGGCGATCCGGTCCGCGTCGCCGCCGGCCGCGTTCGCGACGTGCGGGCGGTCCTGGGTACGGCGCGCGAACGGCGGCGCGGCCTGGATCCCGTGGTGCGCCAAGTGGTCGGCGTACGAGCGCAACACGCGCCGCAGTTCGGCCTCCGTGCCCTGCCGGGACGCCTCCGCCGGGTCCCCTTCGAGCAGCGCCCACATCGGTTCGAACGCCGCGTGCAGCCCGTCCACCAGGTCGCCGAGCACGACGTCGTACAGACTCGGGCCCGCGCTCGGCGGCGGCGTCGAGGGCGGCGCGGGGCGACCGGGGGTCGGCGGGCCGCCGATGCCGTACCCGGTCGTGGTCGGTTCGGGACCGGCCGCCTCGGTGCCGAGTTGCCGCTCGACCGCGGTCGCGTCCTCGGCGAGCACCTTGGCGCTCTCCTCCAGCAGCGCGGCCAGCACGATCGCCCGGTCCACCGCCTCGCGGCGCGGACCCGCCAGCGCCCAGTCGTTCCACATCGTGCGCACCAGCAGCGCGTGCAGTGCGTGCAGCGCCCCGCCGGCCGCGCCGAGCGCCAACATCCGCTCCCAGCGCCGCACCCGCTGGGTCCAGTCCAGACCGGGCAGCACCACGAGCACGGCGAGGCCGAGCACGAGGGCGAGCGGACCGACGCCGGTCGGCGGCTCCCAGGCACGCCCGGCGAGCACCCCGCCGACCGCGCCGACCAGCGCGATCAGGCCGGCCGGCACGATCATCGCCAACGCCTCGGCGGGCAGCATGGCGTGGCCCGGCCGGTCGGGGCGGCGCAGCGCGATCAGCGTCGACCCGAACACCACGAGCAGCACCGCGAGCGCGGCGCCGACCACCGCGAAGGCGGGCCACAGCGCGGTCAGGAACGCACCGACCAGCAGCCCGCCGGCGACCCCGACGTGGGCCGAGCCGAGCGGGAAGGCGGGCGGGCGGGTGTAGTGCGCGAGGAAGGCGTCCGAGCAGATCCGGTCCACCTCGAAGGCTCGGGAGGCACCCGCGCCGGGGCTGATCCGGTCGGCCAACTCGCGCAGCCGCTCGGCCAGTCCGCGCAGCCCCTCGGGTCGGTCGAAGGCGGCGGCGGTGCGCTCGCGCAGCGCGCCGGCCACCGAGGTCACGCTCAGCCCGGCGGGCTCGGGGAGCAGCACGCCGACCTGGTCCAGCCAGGCTCGTCCGTCCGCGTCGAAGCCGGCCGCGCCCCGGCCCACGGTCTGCCGGACCAGGTCCCGATATTCGCCCAGCGCGGTCGCGGACTCGACGACCCCGTCGTGGATCGAGCGCCCGTCGCGACCGGCCGTGCCGTACAGCGCGAGCGGTCCGGCCAGCGCGGCCAGGCGCCGCTGCGCGTGCCCGAAACCCTGGTCGGCGTGCGCCCACCGGGCGCCGAGCGGGCTGTCGGCGCGCACACATTCGCGGATGCCGCCGCCGGCCGCGGCGAGCCCGGCGCCCTGGTTGTCGGCGAGGGCCGCGAGCGGCTCGGGCCAGGGCTCGTCCACCCCGCCCTCGGTGCCGACCAGCCGCTGTGTCGCGCGGATCCGAGCCCGCTGTACCGCGTCGTCGCGGATCCGGTGCACGAACGCGTTCAGTCCCGGCGCCGCGATCGAGCGGGGCATCTCGGTCACCCCGGCGAGCACCTGATCGAACACCTCGGGCTCGGTGAGCACGTCCACCAGCGGCGCGAGCGCGTCCGCGTCGTCCGGGCGCAGCGTGGTCCCGGGCGCCCGGCCCGGGGCCCAATCGGTGCCCCGGACGTCGCCGACCCACAACGTGGCCGCGTCGGTGCCCACGAGTTGGCCCGGGCGGCGCAGCACGATCGAGCCGTCCACGGGCGAGCCCACCGCGACGCACACGACCCGGATGTAGTCGCTGCCGAAGATGCGTTCGTAGGCCCGCCGGTGGGCGACCAGTTCGTCCACGGAGTCGAGCACGAGCACCCGGTCGGCGGCCACGTTCAGGGTGCCGGCGGGCACCCGGGTACGCGCGTACGCGGTCTGGACGTCGGCGAACCGCCGGGCCGCCATCACCGCTTCGTACTCGGTGCGCAGGTCGACCACGACCACCAACGGGTGTGGTGCGCCCGCGTCGACGGAGTGGGTCACCAGCCACCCCCGGGCAGTTCGCGCTCGTCGTGCTCGTCCGGCAGCGGCCGCGTGCGGTCCAGGCCGTCCAGCCGCACCGTGCGGTCCTCGGGGTCGCGGTCCTCGCGCCCGGCCCGCTCGCGCGGGTCGAACGGGCCGCGGGCGTCCCGGGCCCGGTAGGGATCGTGCGGATCGCCCGCGCCCCGCGCGTCCAGCGGCCCCCGGGTCTCGCGCGACTCCCCCGGGTCGTACGGGTCGTAGGGGTCGTACGGCTCCCGCCGGGACCTCCGCTCGGCGGCCGGCGGCCGATCCGGGCGGTCCGACCGATCCGGGCCGTCCCGCTCGTCCCGGTCGCGGTCGCGCTGCCCGGGCTTGTCCAGGTTCGGCCGGCGCACGTCGCCGGTCTCGGGCAACTCGCGCGGGTCGCGCGCCTCGCGCCACTCCTGCGGGTCACGCGGCGGTCGATCCCGCCATTCGCGCGGACCGCCCGGGTCGTCCCGATCATCGCGATCGTCGCGAACCGGCCGCGGGTCCCGTCGCCCGGTCCACTCGTCCCGATCGTCGCGCTCGTCGCGCACCCGCTCGGCCGACCGCCGCTCCCGGCCGGTGCCGCGCTCGTCCCGGTCCCGGTCCCGCCGATCGGACCCGTCGCCGCGCCCGCCGAACCCGTCGCCGACGCCCGCCGCCGGGTCGTCGTACTCCAGCTCGCGCAGCGAGTCCCGGGTGCTGCTCTGGTGCGGGAAGGACAGGTCGAGCGCGGCGGGCAGGGTGACCTCCCACAACCGCAGCAGCTCCTCCGCCCAGCCCCGACTGCGCTCCGGCAGCCGATCGCGCAGCTCCTTGAGCACCTTGATCTGTCGCGGTGCGACCTCGTGCACGAAGTGCCGGTACAGCGGCGCGGGTTCACTCACCCGCGAGCCCAGGCCCTCGGGATAGGTGAGCATCAGTTGCTTGGCGAACTCCCGGCGCACCGAGGCGTCGTCGGTCAGCGTCCACTCCTCGTAGGCACGCAGCAGGCTGCCCCACGAGGAGGCCCGGTCGAACGGGCGCAGCGGCAGCTTCATCACGGTCGGCCCGTGCGGCAGCCGGATGTCGATCACCTCGGGCGAGGACCGGTCCCCGCGCGCGACCTCGACCTGCCCGTTCCACATCGCGCACAACAACCGGTGCAGGATGTACGCCCGGTGCCCCTCGGTCGTGGCCAGCCAGTCGTAGGTGAAGCCCAGCCGCTGACGCCACTTGAGGAAGTCGACCGGATCCTGCCGGTCCAGCGAGCGCGACCACTGGGCGAGCACCTGGCGCACCTCGGGCACCTCGGTCAGGCTCATCGCGCTGCGGAAGAGCACCACCACGATCGACTCCTGCTCGACCGCGCGGAACTCGATCTTGCGGGACGGCTCGTTGGGGATGTTCAGCATGCGTTCCAGGTACTGCCGCACCTCCATGTCGTGCGAGGTGCCCGGGTGGGCGATCAGCACCTTGAGTTCGCCGCTGCCCTCGGGCGAGAAGCCGTTGGGCAACATGCCCGCGAGCTTTTGCACGAACTGTTCGAGGTCCTCCTCGCCCACTGCGGCGCCGCGCCGGGTGGCCGCCCGGGTGAGCAGGTCGCGCACCGGCGGCAACAGCGGCTGCGCGTTGAGCTCGCCGGCCTGCACGAACAGGGTCTTGACCAGTTGCTTGATCTGGTCGCGCACGTAGGTGACGGCGAGCTGGCCGCCCTCGCGCTCCTCGCCCAGTTCGTAGGCGCGCTGCCAGATGCCCGCGCCGAGCAGCTTGCCGACGATCTGCGCGGCGCCGGCCGTCTCGGGCAGCCGCTCGCGGTCCACGAAGCGGCGCAACACCTGGCGGTAGAACGACTCCAGGTTGCCCTGCGGCGGCAGCAGGTAGGAGACCCCCGAGCGCTGCCGGTACAGCTCGCGGGTGGCCCGGCCGAAGTTCGCCTCCTCCTGGTCGCGGTGGTCGTTGAACGCCTGTCCCAGGCCGTCCACCACCTGCCGCAGGTAGATCATCTTGCGGTCCCACACCTCGGCCTGACCGCCCCACTGGGCATGCCAGTTGCGCCGCGAGCGCCACTCGAACCACTGCTGCTGCGCACCCAGTGCGCGCTGCACCTCGGGGTCGCCCCACTTGGCCTTGACCACGCCGCCCGCGCGGTCCTTGATCGCCGGTATGTGCGGCGCGTTCACGGTGATGCCGGGGGGCGGGGTCGGTTCGGTGCTGCAGTGCGCGAGCAGTCCGGCCGCCCCGGGCCGATCCGAGTCGCTGTACAACCGTCGATCGCCGAAGAGCACCCGGCGGGCCCGGAACAGGTCGCCGTCGGCGAGCAGTTGCCGAATCCCGCGGGCGTGGTTGAAGTCCTCGGCCAACTGTGCGGTGTGCGAGCGCAGTTGGGCCTCCTGCTGACGCAGGGCCTGCTCCATCGCCCGGGTCCGCGCGTTGAGCGCCTGCATGATGCCCGCGGCGCCCTTGGCCGGCGCCGGGTCGGCGACGTGCGGCGGTGCGCACAACCACAGTTCGCCCAGGCCGGACACCGACATGAAGGACTTGATCTGCTCCAGGTTGGCCTCGGCCGACACCCGCACGTCCGAGGTCAGGTCGCGCACGGCCTGGGCGAGCAGTCGCCCCGCGACGATGTCGGCGAGTTCGTCCACCGGTACGGCCATCGAGGCGACCAGGCTGGTGGACACCCCACAGGCGCCGATCCCGCTGGGCGCCGGGATCTCGCGGCGGACCCCCTCGTTGATGAAGCTGTCCGCGAACGACTGGTACAGGTCGCCCTGGATGACCGCGTTTTCCAACTCGGGTCCGCCCGGGTTGAGTCCGGTGCCGATCAGCGACATCACCAGGGACACCACCGAGCGGTGCAGGTCCTCGCGCTCGATCCCGCTGGTGCGACTGAACAGGAAGCCGGTCTGGACGGTGCCCGCCTTGAGCCGGGTGGACTCCAGCCCGGGGTAGCGCACCGCCAGGTTGCCCGCCGGCGCGCCGAGCCCGGTGTCGAGTTCCTCCTGCGCGTACTGCCCGTTCTGGTCGTCGACCAGTTGGAACAGGTCGAGCAGCGCCCGTCCGGCGTTGAGCACCGCGGGTCGCCCGCCGCCGCGTTCGTCGTCGAACGCGGACGGCATCAGCACCAGCGGATAGATCTTGATCCCGTCGTAGCCCTGCGAGAACGCCTCGCCGATCAGGTGCAGGTAGTCGTAGAAGATCCCGCAACCGGTGCCGCCGGCGACCGAGAACGCGACGAAGACGTCGCACGTGTTGCGGTTGTTCTGGCTGCCGCTGAGCGCCATCAGGTGGTCGTTGCCGTTGCTGATCAGGCCGACCGCACGACGCAACGGGTCCATCGCGGGCGCGAGTCCGTGCCGGAAGGTCTCGAACAGGGCCGCGCGGCCGACGGTGGGCAACTGCCCCGCGCCGCGCCGCAGCGGCGTCACCCGCGGCTCGCCCTCGCGGGCGGGCAACCACGGGATGGTCTCCTCCGCCGCGTTGATCCGCAGCGAACGGGCCACCTCCGGATAGGTGTTCAGCGGCGGCACGAGCTGGGTGGTCAGGTGCGCGTTGCGGTCCGCGGCGGCCCGGTGCGCGGGCGGCGCGGCGCGCAGTCGCTGGCGCTGCAACTCGTTCTCGTTGAGGTCGGCGTAGACGAACTGGATGCAGTTGGGCAGTTGGTACGGGGCCAGTTGGCCACCGAGCCGCTGCATCAGGCCGGTGCCGTCGGCACCGCACAGCTCCTCACGCAGCCGGCGTTCGAGTTCGGCTCCGATCAGACATCCGGTACCGCCCAGACCCACGAACAGCATGGACTGGTGGATGGACATGCCCCTGCGGCCTTGCGCTGCCACGGGCCCTCCTCGAAAAGTGCGTGACGTGCGAGTTCAGGTGCCGGGGACCCCGGTTCGCGCTCAGCGCGGGGGTCCGTAGCCGAACGTGGTGTCGTCGGGGCCCGCACCGGGCGCGGGATCCGCGGCGGGTCCCGTGCCGTACGGGCCGTACGGGTTGTACGGCCGATCGGATCCGTAGGCGTTCTCGCCGTACGGTCGCGGCGACCCGGTCGGGGCCGCGCCGTACGAGCCGTAGGGATCACCCGAACCGGGACTCGCGTCGGCGGGCGGCCCGTGCTGGACCCGATCGTCGGTGAAGCCGAGCGCGAGCCCGGGCTCGACCTCGGTGGGCCGGCCCGCTTCCAGGTGCAGGTGTGCGCCGAGCGGAGTCTCCACGTCCAGAGTGCCGGTCGCCGCGGTTCGCCGCACGATCCACGCGGTTCCGGGTTCGTGCATGTACAGCGGAATCAACTGCGGCGGGAAGCCGGTGGTGTCCAGCCGGAACCACATCGCCTCGGCCCGCTCGTTCAGCGGCCGGGTCTCCACGCCGATCGGCTGCCCGTCGCGGTACAGCCGCAGCGCGATCGGTCCGATCCGACGTGCCCGCCCGCGCCGCTTGGCGAGGAAGCCGAACAACGCGAGCAGCAGTGCGAGCAGCACGACGCCCCCGATCACCAGCCACAGGTACTCGTCCCAAAAGCCCGGCGGCGGTTCGACGGTGATGGTGCGGGTGGTCTCGAAGAGCACCCGGTCGCCGTCGGTGGTGTCCAGCACCCGGACCCGGCCGGTGTGGTCGCCCTTGGCGATGTTCTTGCCGAAGGCGAGTTCGAAGCCGAAGTTGTCGGCGCCGGTGGTCACCTTCTGCTCGGCCCCGGTGATCCGCAGCCCGGTGTCGGCCGGGAAGTCGGCGATCACCCGCAGGTTGTGCGGCTTGTTGTCGTTGACCTTCCAGGAGACGGTGCCGGCCACGCTGCCGCCGGGTTCGATCGTGTTGTCGCCCCACTTGATCTCGGCCGAGACCGTGGCCGGTCCCCCGCCGAGGGTGACCGTCTTGACCTCCCGGGTGCCGGCCACGCCCGGCGCGGTGATGGTGCCGGTGAAGCTGACCGGGCCGGTGATGCCGCCCGGGATCCGGTAGTCGCTGAAGAACTCGCCCTTGTCGCCGGGGCGAAGCGGGATGTCCGCCTTGAGTCCGGGTCCCTCGACGTGGCCGGACACGGTGACGCCCTTGAGCGCGGCCGGATCGGTCAGGTTCTTCTCCCGGGTCTGGAGGAAGACGCTGAACTTGACCGACTCGTCGGCGCTGGGCTGCGGCGGGTTGAGCTGGACGTAGGACTTGACCACGCCCTGCCACAGCGCCGCCGCGCTGACCGGCCCAAAGACCCCGGGGCGGGCCTTGAGGTGGATCCGCCACTTGCCCGCGACGGGATCGGTGATCCGCAACGTCTCGGTGCGCGAGCCCTGCCCGCGCCGCTCGGTGCCGGGCGCGTTGTCGGCCTGCTTGCCGTCCGGATCGAAGAACGTGGTCTCGATCTCGCCGGCGGCCTTCTGCACCTGGATGACCACGTCGGTGGCGATCGCCGGGATCGTCACGTTCAGGTCGGCCTCGCCGTTCACCTCGGTCGAGTCGGTCTGGGTGACCCCGGCGCAGCGCGCGGTCGCGAACGCCTTCTGCAGGGTCTGCACGACCTCGCCGGAATCCTTGACCGTGATCGCCGCGGGCTTGTCCCCGGGCCGCTCCGAGCACGTCGACGGCGCGCCGCCGGCCGCCATCCGAGCCAGTTGCGCGGCGTCGATCCCGCTGCCGAAGCCCAGTGGCCAGATCTGTACGCCGGCCGCCTTCGCCTGGGCCAGCGCGGCGGTCAGGCCCTTGTCCAACTCGCCCGGGATCCGGGCGGGGTCGTTGCCGTAGCCTTCGCCGGGCCCGACCGACATCGCGCCGTCGGTCAGCACGAACAGCACCTTGGCCTGCCCTGCGGGTGCCCCGGCCAGCATGTTCACGCCCTGGCGCAGTGCGGCCGGGATGTCGGTGTTGTTGCCCTCCTGGTCGGTGCGCGCGTGGAGCTTCTCGGCACACTTGGCCGCCGCCGGGTCGGACACCACGGTCAGTGCGCAGACCACGTCCACCGGCGGGTTCGCGCCGGCGCCGCTGCCGAAGCCGATCACGCCCACTCGCGAGTCGGGTGAGAGTTCGCCGATCGCGGCGAGCGTCGCGGCGTCCTTCTCCCGGTCCAGGTCGGGGCCCTTGAGACTGCCGGACTCGTCGACCAGGACCGCGTACGAGATCGGCTCGACCTTCAGGCTCGGATCGCCCACCGCGGGGTCCGCCGCCCGGGCCGCGCCGGGTGTCAGCGCCACCACGAGCGCGCCGAACAGAACTGCGGTGGCCAACCGCCGTGGACGCCGTGTGGAGGGCGCCGGCCGTGGCGCTCCCCGGCGGACAGGCAGCACCAAAGTGGCGTCCCCCCTGCTGTCGGCCCCGCGTGCGCGAGGCACACCTCGGGTATTCGGCAACGTTCTAGCAGCACATGGGGGGTTGCGGGCACCGATCGCGATCACTGGCACACGCTCGGTTCCGAACCGTTATTCGGCCAATACCCGGGCACCCCCGTGCGGGCTTCCACGATGCACCATCGGGCAGGCCGGCGGAACCGAATCGGCCAGATACGAACAACGGCCGCAGCGGTTCCACCCGGAAGTGGAACTACTGCGGCCGTCAAGGCAGTTGGATGCCCGCGCCGAAACGCGACGAAACCTGCGAAGGGTCCTACAGGTCGACCTGGCGAAACAGCAGGCCGATCTCCTCGTTGGACAACCGGCGGGTGCGGCCCGGCTTCTGGTCGCCGAGTTGGATCGGACCGAACTGGGTGCGCACCAGCCGCTCGACCGGGAAGCCCAGCTCGGCCAGCATGCGCCGGACGATGTGCTTGCGACCCTCGTGCAGCACCACCTCGACGAGGTAGTTGTGCCCGACGCTGTCCACGATCCGGAAGCTGTCCGCGCGGGCGACGCCGTCCTCCAACTCGACCCCGGCCTTGAGCTTCTTGCCCAGGTCGCGCGGGATCGGGCCCTGGATCGAGGCGAGGTAGGTCTTGCGCACCTCGTACCGGGGGTGGGTCAGTCGGTTGGACAGCTCACCGTGGTTGGTGAGCAGGATCAGGCCCTCGGTCTCGGTGTCCAGCCGGCCGACGTGGAACAGGCGCTGCTCGAACTCGGTGATGTAGTCCGCGATGGTGAACCGGCCGTCCGGGTCGAACATGGTGGACACCACGCCGGTCGGCTTGTTGAACGCGATGTAGGTCTCCGCCGGGCGGGTCGGGATGCGCATCCCGTCGACCTTGATCTCCACCGTGTCCGGGTCGACCCGCTTGCCCTGCTCGGTGACCCGCTCGTCGTTGACCTGGACCCGGCCGGCCTCGATCAGGTTCTCGCAGTGCCGGCGGCTGCCGATGCCCGCGTCCGCCATCACCTTCTGCAGGCGGACGCCCTCCTGCTGCTCGCGCTCGTTGCGCTCGGTGGAGCGCATCGTGGTGGGACGACGGTCCGGGCGACCGGTGCTCGCCGACGGGCGGCGGTCCTTGCCACCCGCCGCGCCCGACTTCGGCTGCCCACCCGCGCCGCCTCGACGATTGTCGTCGGCGACCCGGCGGGGCTGCGGAGTGTTGCTGCCGCGCCCGGTGCCCCCGCGCTTGTTCACCGAGCGTTCGTTGCCTCGGTCGTTGCCGCCGGAGCCTTGCCTGTTGGTGGGTGCCATCAAACTTCCGTAGTCGTCTCGCCGTCGTCGAGGTCGGCGTGCACCGCCCCGGTATCCCTCCCAGTATCCCCGCTCCGCGCAAGCGGGGACGCCGCGCGGGTCGCGAAGCCGTCCGGGGGCCCTTCGCCCTCCGCCTCCAGCGCCTCGATCTCGGGCAGGAAAGGGGCCAATTCCGGCAACTCGTCGAGCGAACGCAGGCCCATCCGCTCCAGGAAGAACTCCGTGGTGCGGTACAGCGTGGCCTGGGTCTCGTACTCGACGCCGTATTCCTCCACCAGGCCGCGCGCCAGCAGCGTGCGCATCACCCCGTCGCAGTTGACCCCGCGCACCGAGGAGATCCGGCCGCGGCTGACCGGCTGGCGATAGGCCACCACGGCGAGCGTCTCCAGGGCGGCCTGGGTCAGCCTGGACTGCCGGCCGTCCAGGACGAAGCGTTCGACGGCGGCGGCGTGCTCGGGGCGGCTGTAGAACCGCCAGCCGCCGGCCACCTCGCGCAGGTCGAAGCCGCGGCCCTGGGCGGTGTACTCCAGCGCCAGGGTGCGCAGCGTGGCCAGCACCTCGGCGAGCGGGCGATCGAGCACCTCGGCGAGCAGGTGTTCGGAGACCGGCTCCTGAACCACCATCAGGATGGCCTCCAGAGCCGCCGGGAGCGGACCGTTGGACACCGGCAGGGTGGGCGGCGGGGTCCGGACCCGAGCGGCCCTGGGAGCGGGCACGGCGGCCTCCGGCCCGGCCGTCTCGTCGTCCGGCTCGATCCAAAAGCCCTCGTCGTCGCTCACGCGTCCTCCTCGCCCTCGCGCACCACCGTGTCGAACTCGTCGAACTCGGCGAACTCCCGGCCCACCATCGACTCCCCGTCCGAGCCGGCCGTCCAGCGCACGGTCAGCTCACCCAACGCCTCGGCCTGGTCGAACCCCACCGCCAACTCGCGAAAGAGTTCGAGCAGCACCAGGAATCGGGCGATCACGTGCAGCGTGTCCGGTGCGTCCCGGGCCAACTCGGCGAACGTCGCGCTGCCGGTGCGCCGCAGCCGTTCGACCACTATCGCCGCCTGCTCCCGCACGCTCACCCGCTGCACATGGATGTGTTCGATCGACACGATCCGCGGCGCCTTGGGGGTCATCGCCTTCGCCGCCAGCCTGGCGAACCTGTCCAGCGACGTGGTGATCACCACCTCGGGCAGCAGGCCCCGATAGCGCGGCTCCAGCGAGACCTCACGCGGATAGCGGCGGGACTCCTCCGCCCAGCGATCCTCCAGAATGCCCGCGATCTGCTTGTACGCCCGGTACTGGAGCAGCCGCGCGAACAGGAGGTCCCGGGCCTCCAGCAGGGCCAGGTCCTCCTCGTCCTCGACCTCGGCGGCCGGGAGCAGCCGGGCCGCCTTCAGGTCGAGCAGGGTCGCCGCGATCAGCAGGAACTCGGTGGCCTGGCCCAGGTCCCAGTCCGGGCCCTGGGCCCGGATGTGGGCGATGAACTCGTCGGTGACCCGGGACAGCGCGACCTCGGTGACATCCAGCTTGTGCTTCGCGATCAAGCCGAGGAGCAGATCGAACGGGCCCTCGAAGTTGGCCAGGCTGACCCGGAAACCGGTGCCGTCGTCCGCCGGGGGCCCAGGATCGGGCGCGGGAGCGGCGGGAGCGGGGACGGGGAGTGTCGCCGGGACGGGCCGCGGCGCGGATTCCGATCCCGTCCGCCCGGCCGCCGCGGCCGGCTCCCGGGGTGCGGCGGGCCGACCCGGGCCGCGCCCGAGGGTGCGTCGGGTGGGGTCGGGACGGTTGTCGTTGGACATGGTGCGCTCAATGGTGCGGGCCGCGACTGCGGGAAACGGCACGGACCCGCCGGGCGGTGGTCCGAATTGGGCCACTCGGGGGACCGGCGGGTCCGTCGAGACTTCGCGAAGCGGGGTTCGCTCGAATGTCGCTTAAGAGCCACGCAGACGACGGACGAGAATGCTCGCCTCGCCGCGCGCCTCCAGGTCGGCCAGGACCACCGCGACCGCCTCACGCACTATCCGACCGCGGTCCACGGCCAGGCCGTAGTCGCCGCGCAGGCTGAGGCGTGCGTGTTCGAGGTCCATCAGTTCCTCGGCCGACACGTAGACCGTGATCTTCTCGTCGTGTCGCTCGCGTCCGCTCGGGCGGCGCTGCGCACGTGTCCGTCGGTGCGCCGGGCGCGCGTTGGGATCGACTCCCGCGGCGGCGGCGGACATCGAGGACGCGCCCGAGGGCGTGGGTGCTTCCCGGCGACCGGGCACGGGATGCGGTTGTACGGCGTGCTGTTCGGCCTCTCCGGGGCCACCGTCCGCGCCGGACGACTCGTGTCGCTCGGTGCTGTCGGAACCTGCTCCGACCGGCGGGACCTGTGCGGGCACGGTGCCGCGCGACTCCCCCGAATCCCCGCCGGCGTTCTGCTGCTGTTGCCGCAGCATGGCGCCACCGGTGGTCCGGAACAGTTCGTCGGCACCCGGGAGACTCACTCGGCGCGACACCGGGCGAGCACCTCCCTGGCCAGTTGGCGATAGGCGGCTGCGCCCACCGAGTTGGAGGCGTAGGTGGTGATCGGTTCGCCCGCGACCGTGGTCTCGGGGAACCTGACGGTGCGTCCGATCACGGTGTGGAAGACCTGGTCGCCGAACGCCTCGGTGACGCGGGCCAGGACCTCCCGGCCGTGCACGGTGCGCACGTCGTACATCGTCGCCAGAATGCCGTCGAGCACGAGGTCGGGGTTGAGCCGCTCGTGCACCTTCTCGATCGTCTCGGTCAGCAGCGCGACGCCGCGCAGTGCGAAGAACTCGCACTCCAGCGGCACGATGACGCTGTTCGCCGCGGTGAGCGCGTTGACCGTGAGCAGACCGAGCGAAGGCTGGCAGTCGATGATGATGTAGTCGTAGTCGTTGACCAGCGGCCGGATCGCGCGCGAGAGTGTGGTCTCGCGGGCCACCTCGGTGACCAGTTGCACCTCGGCGGCCGACAAGTCGATGTTGCTGGGCAACAGGTCCATGCCGGGGATGATCGTCTTCAGCAGGACGTCGTCCGCGCTGAGATGACTCTCCATCAGCAGGTTGTAGACCGTGAGTTCGAGCTCCATCGGGTTGACGCCCAGGCCCACCGACAGGGCGCCCTGGGGGTCGAAGTCCACGAGCAGCACTCGTCGACCGTATTCGGCCAGCGCGGCACCCAGGTTGATGGTCGACGTGGTCTTGCCGACGCCGCCCTTCTGGTTGCACATCGCGATGATCTTCGCCGGGCCGTGCTCGCTCACCGGCGCCGGAATCGGGAAGTACGGCAGGGCGCGGCCGGTCGGGCCGACCCGCTCGCGCCGCTGCGTGGCGGCGTCGGGGGCGAGGGTCGCGGCGTACTCCGGATCCGGTTCGTAGTCCGCGTCGGGGTCGAACGGTCCGCCACGCAGTTCCTCGGCGTAGCGCAACTCGTCGTCGTAGTAGTACATGTCGTAGGCGTACTCGTGCGCGTCCGGACCATCGAGCCCGTCTTGCCCGGCCTGGTTGGCCGGGGCGGTCTGGCCCACCTGAGCGGCGCTGTCCGTGCGCGTCCCCTGCTGGTCCTGTAGGCCGTCGGCGGGCCCGTAGGAAGAGGTAGTCGGCGCTGCACGGCCCGGCGCCGCCCCTGGCTGGGCACCCCCGGGAGCAAATGTCGACTCGTTCACAAGTCGTCTTACCTCCTTGCCGACCAGGTCATTTCTTGCTTCGTCAGCCTGAATCCTTGCCGACGGATCGCGACTCTATGGCGTTGCGGACGGTCGCAGCAAGGCGAACCGCCCGACGTATGCAACATGTGAGGCGATCTAGTCAAGCGCCCGAGGGTGGGATCCTGCGTACACCTGACGGGGTCCATCGGGGGTTTCGCGGCCGTAGACCCGGGTCGTGGACACCGAGGAATGACCCAGGAGTTCCTGGACGACCCGGACATCGGCCCCACCGTCGAGCAAATGTGTGGCGAACGAACGCCGCAGTGTCCGCGGGGAGATGGGCTCCGACAGCCCGGCCCGCGCGGCGGCGCCGCGGAGCACGGCCCAGCCGCTCTGCCGTGACAATCGGCCGCCTCGCGCGTTGAGAAAGACGGCGGCGCCGCCGGGCCCCGCGGCGGCGAGTTCGGGGCGCGCCCGGGTCAGGTACACATCGAGCGCGTCCAGGACGGGCACGCCCAACGGCACCACCCGCCGGCGACCGCCCGGCCCGACCAGGGCGACGGTCCGCGCGGACAGGTCCAGGTCGTCCAGATCCGCCCCGATCGCCTCGGAAACGCGCGCACCGGTCCCGTACAGCAGTTCCAGCAAGGCCCGGTCGCGCGGCCCGTACGGCGCGGCACCCGTCGAGGCGGCGGCCAACAACGCCTCGACCCGCTCGACCGAAAGCGCCTCGCCCCGCCGCGACTTCGGCACGCCCGGCCGCACGTCCCGCGCGACGTCGACCGCGACCAACCCCTCGCGCAGCGCGAACCGATGCAACCCCCGCACCGCCACCAGAGCCCGAGCCACCGACGCCTCGGCCGCCCCCGCCTCCCGCAACGCACCCGCGAACGCGGTCACATCCTCCCCCCGCACCCCCTCCGGCGAACCGACCCCCCGCCCCCTCAACCAGGAGAGGTAACGCCGCAAATCCCCCCGATAAGCCGCAACCGTCCCCCGCCCCACTCCACCCTCACCGGCCACACAAGCCAAATACGCCCCGACAACCCCATCCACACCCTCATTCTGCCCCCCAAAACACCACATGCCGCACACCCACGCCTTTGTGGATGTACGGCACGCAATGCAACCAGCCCAACACCTCAACCCCAACCGAGCCCCTCAGCCCGGCCGGCGCATGAGGCCACCCAGCCCCGCCGGCGTTTGAGGCGAATCAGCCCCGCCGGCGCTTGAGGCGAACCCAGCCCGGCCGGCGCATGAGGCCACTCAGCCCCACCGGCGTTTGAGGCGAATCAGCCCCGCCGGCGCTTGAGGCGAACCCAGCCCGGCCGGCGCTTGAGGCCACTCAAGCCCGGCCGGCGCTTGAGGCCAAGCCCGGGCGTCAGCCCAGGACGTCCTCCAACGACACAGCCGGCAGGCCAAGTGCCTCGCCGACCGCAGCGTTCGTAAGCCGCCCCTCATGCGTCGAAAGCCCAAGCGCCAACGCCCGGTCCGCCTTCGCCGCATCCCGCCACCCACGGTTCGCAAGCTGCACGATGTACGGCAGCGTCGCGTTCGTGAGCGCATAGGTGGACGTGTGCGGCACCGCGCCCGGCATGTTCGCGACGCAGTAGAAGATCGAGTTGTGCACCTTGTACACCGGGTCGTCGTGCGTCGTGGCGTGCGAGTCCTCGAAGCACCCACCCTGGTCGATCGCGATGTCGACCAGCACCGAGCCCGGCTTCATCCGCGACACCAGCTCGTTGGTGATCAGCTTCGGCGCCTTCGCACCGGGAATCAGCACCGCGCCGATGACCAGGTCCGCGTCCAGCACGGCCTTCTCGATCTCGTACGTGTTCGACGCGACGGTCTGCAGGTGACCCTGGTAGATCCGGTCCGCGTCGCGCAGCGCCTGGATGTTGCGGTCCAGCAAAAGCACCTCGGCCTGCATGCCCAGCGCGATCGCCGCCGCGTTCATGCCCGAGACACCGGCGCCGATCACGACGACCTTCGCGGCGTAGACACCGGAGACGCCACCCATCAGGGTGCCGCGACCGCCGCCCTGCGCCATCAGGTGGTACGAGCCGACCTGCGGCGCGAGCCGACCGGCCACCTCGGACATCGGAGCGAGCAGCGGCAGCGCCCCGTTGGGAAGCTGCACCGTCTCGTACGCGATGGACGTGGTCCCGGCGTCGAGCAGCGCCTCGGTGCACTCCTTGCCCGCGGCGAGGTGCAGGTAGGTGAAGAGCGTCTGGTCCTTGCGCAGCCGCCCGAACTCCGACGCGATCGGCTCCTTGACCTTCAGGATCAGGTCGCCGGTCGCCCAGACGTCGTCCGCCGTGGGGAGAATGGTCGCCCCCGCGGCCACGTACTCCCCGTTCGGGATGGAGGAGCCGACGCCCGCGTCGTGCTCGATGTAGACCTCGTGCCCGTTACGCACGAGCTCGTGCACGCCGGCGGGCGTGATCGCCACGCGGTACTCGTGGTTCTTGACCTCGCGGGGGATACCGACCTTCACGGCTATCAAGTCCTGTCGACAGAGGGTTGGGCACCAGCGAGCCCAGGCATGCAAATGCACGCCGTACCTCGTGGTGTTCCTAGCTTAGTGCGGTTGGATCGCCCCGCCAACCTTACAAAGTGGCAGTGAGGGGCCTACCGCTTGTCTATTTCGTAGGTTGCGCCCGGGCGGATGGACGAGAGCGAGTACCCCCGACGGCGCTATTCGTCACCCAGAAAGCGGCGAACCTCGTCCACTTCGGGCGCGCCCGCGTCCACGAGCAGGGCCAATGCCTGCCGGCGACGCGAACGGGCGTCCCGGACGTCGCCGGCTTCGAGCGCCAATTCGGCGCTCTGCAACAGGGCGAGTGCCTCCAGGCGCTCGTCGCCCGCCGCCCGAAACGCCTCCATCGCGTCCCGATAGACCGCGAGCGCCTCCGCCGCGCGGCCCGCCTCGCCGAGCACCGCGGCGATGTCGGTCAGCACCCGGCCGATGTCGGCCGGGTCGCCGATCCGCCGGCGCACCCCCAGCGCGGCCCGGTGATCGCGGACCGACTGTTCGAATCGGCCCATCCGGGCGTGCAGCCGGCCCAGGTGGGACAACACCCGGGCCTGGCCGGCCGCGTCGCCGATGGTGCGGCGCAGCAGCAGCGAACGGTCGTACCAGTCGGCGGCACGTTGCAGGTCGCCCAGGTCGGCGTAGGCGTTGCCGAGGTTGACCATCGCCCGGCCCTCGCCGGCCGGGTCGCCCAGTCCGCGGGAGACCTCCAGGGCTGCCCGGTAACAGGACAGCGCCTCCTCCAGTTCCTGGCGCGCGACGTGCAGATTGCCCAGGTTGAGCAGGGCGACCGCCTCCTGCCGACCGGAGCCGGCCCGGCGGGCGGTGGTCAGCGCGAGTTCGTGCAGTTCGCGCACGTCGCTCCAGTGCGCGCGGCGATCCAGCAGCCGGGTGAGCACCGAGACCAGTCGACGGGTGGCCGCGTCCAGGCCGGCGGCGGCCGCGACCCGGGCGGCGGCCAGCAGTTCCGGGCGTTCGTCGCGCAACCAGGCGCGGGCCTCGTCGGCGGAGCCGAAACGCACGTCCGCGCCCGGATCCGGGCCGTCCGTGCCGACGATGATGCGCTCGGCGGACCGGGCCAGGCGCACGTACCGGTCGAGCAGGCGCACCCGCGCGTTGCGTCGTTCGCCGGGCCGCTCCTCCGCGTCCAGGCGTTCCTGTACATAACCGCGCACCAGGTCGTGGAAGCGGAACCGGCCCGGCACCGAGCCCTGCTCCAACAGATGCAGCTCGCGCAGCTCGATCAACGACCGGGTCGCCGCGTCGGGCCCGCAGTCGGCCAGCGCGGCGGCGGCGTCCGCGCCGAACTCGCGCCCGGGCACCAACGCGAGCAGCCGCAACAACCGCGCGGCGGAGGGCACCAGTTCGCGGTGGATCAGCGAGAAGCACGCCCGCACCGCGAGGTCGTCGCCGGCCTGCTCGTGCAACCGCAGCCGTTCGGCCCGCAACCGGCGACCCACGTCGGCCATCGCGTAGCGCGGCCGGGCCCGCAACCAGGCCCCGGCCATCCGCAACGCGGCCGGGTGGAAATCGCACAGCGCGGCCAGCTCGTCCGCGGCGCGCGGATCGCACGCGACCCGGGTGTGCCCGGCCAGGTTGCCGAGCAGTTCGGCCGAGGCGCGGGTGTCCAGCATGTCCAGCGCGCAGGTGCGCACGGCCGCGGCCCGGCCGAGACCGGTGAGCGGGGACACCGACGTGGTCACCACGAGCGCGGTGGGACTCTCCGGGAGCAGCGGGCGCAACTGCGCGGTCCCGGTCACGTCCTCCAGCAGGATCAGGAAGCGTTTTCCGTCCAGATGCTCCCGGAAGAGCCGGATCCGCTCCTCGTGCGCGGAGGGTATGGCCGGCGTGCCGAGCGCGTACAACAAGGATTCGAGCACGTCGCCGGGCGGGATCAGCTCACCGCGCGGCCCGGTCAGCCGGGCATAGAGCCGCCCGTCCGGGAAGTGTGGGGCCAGCCGGTGCGCGAGTCGCACCGCGAACTCGGTGCGGCCCACGCCGACCGGTCCGGTGATCGCGACCACCCGGTCGCGAGGCAGCCAGACGGTACGAGTGGTGCCCGGGTGCTCGGGGTCGGTCGGCGCGAGTTGCGCGGGGATCGCCGCACCCGGTCCGGTCACCCAGCCGTACAGGGTGTCCAGTTCGTCGGTTCGGCCAACGAAGTCGGGTCCTCCGGGCGGCAGTTGGTCCACGATGGCGGGCAACGCCTCGGCCGGCGCGCGCATTCCGGGAACCAGCCCCTCGGCCTTCGCGCAGCCGACCCCGGACTCCCCGGTCACACCCACCGCAGACGCCCCCTGTCTCACCCACACCCAGCCCGCAGGCTACGACCACGCGCGGGTCCACCGGGCCCGACTCGCCAACCCCGAGGCGCCGATTCCGCAGCGTTTCGGGCCGGACCGCGCGGGTGGGGCCGGCGAGTACGGGAATCCCCACTCCACCACGACGCGACCGCCGCCGGTCAATAGGGTCGGGCGGCCCACGGCGCGTCCGCGGCCCGAAGCGCGTCCAGCCCGTCGCCGGCCAGCGCGGCGGAGAGCGCCAGCGCGCCGGAAACCAGTATCGGATTGTGCAGTTCGCCCGCCAGGATCCCGGTGATCGCCTCGTCCAGGGGCAGCCAGGCCAGTTCCATCCCGACCTCCTCGTGCTCGACGGCGAATCGCTCGGCCCGCGACTCGGCCAGTCCGCGCGCGAGGAACACCCGGATCGCCTCGCCCGAGGAACCGGGTGTGGTGTAGACGTCCACCAGCACATTCCAGGTGCCGGCCTCGTGGTGGGCCTCCTCGAACAACTCCCGCTGGGCCGCGTGCAGCGGGTTCTCCCCCGGCACGTCCAACAGCCCGGCCGGGATCTCCCACAACTTGTGCCGGACCGGATGCCGATACTGGCGCAGCACCAGCAGTCGCCCCTGCTCGTCCAGCGCCACCACGCCCACCGCCCCGGGATGCTCCAGGTAGTCGCGCCGCGCACTGCTGCCGTCCGGCATCTCGACCAGATCGCTGCGCATCGACCAGGCCCGCCCCTTGAACGGCGTCTCGCTCTCCGCGACGGGCCACGCCTCGGCGGTATCGACGATCCTCGCCCGAGTGCCCGGGTCGTTCACGATGCGCTCCCCTTCAACAGCCGCCGGCCGAATACCGCCGCCCCGATCGATCACCCTAGTCCTCCGGGATCAAGCCACCCGTACCCGACGAGCCGAAGCCCGCCACCGCGACGCGCCGTCCGCCGCGGCCGGCCTCCGGAACCACCCGTGCCGTCGCCGCGCGCTTCGATCCCGTCCGTCGATCTCGCCGCGTTCCCCGGGTCCGTTCACCGGGTCCGTTCACCGCCGGGCGTGCCTACCGCCCGAACGCCGAGAAGCCACCCGCCCGGGGCCCGGGTGGGTGGCTTCCTCGCGTTGTCGGTCAGGTCGAGTGCCGACGATCGGTCAGGACGTGGTCTCCGCGACGCGGTCCTCGCCCTTGATCCGGCGGACCGCCGCCGCGACCAGGCCCGCGAAGAGCGGGTGCGGGCGGGTCGGGCGGGACTTCAGCTCCGGGTGGGCCTGGGTGGCGATGAAGTACGGGTGCTGCTCGCGCGGCAGTTCCACGTACTCCACCAGGCGGCCGTCGGGCGAGAGGCCGGAGAAGACCAGACCGGTCTCCTCCAACTGCCCGCGGTAGGCGTTGTTGACCTCGTAGCGGTGCCGGTGCCGCTCCTCGGACTGCGCCGCGCCATAGACCTCGCGGGCGATCGAGCCCTCGGCCAGGTCCGCGGTGTACAGGCCCAGGCGCATCGTGCCGCCCAGGTCGCCCTGGCCCGCGACGATGTCGAGCTGATCGGCCATGGTCGCCACCACCGGGTGCGCGGCCTCCGGGTCGAACTCCAGCGAGTTCGCGCCGGCCAGGCCCGCCAGGTTGCGCGCGGCCTCGATCACCATGCACTGCAGGCCCAGACAGATGCCCAGGGTCGGGATCCGGTGCTCGCGGGCGTAGGCGATCGCCTGCACCTTGCCCTCGACGCCGCGGTCGCCGAACCCGCCGGGGATCAGTACCGCGTCGCAGTCGCCGAGCTCGCGCGCGGCGCCCTCGGGCGTCGCGGTGTTGTCCGAGGTCACCCACTTGATCCGGGTCCGCACGTTGTTGGCGAAGCCGCCCGCGCGGATCGCCTCGGTGACCGAGAGGTAGGCGTCCGGCAGGTCGATGTACTTGCCGACCAACGCGACGGTGATCTCCCGCTCGGGCTGGTGCACCCGGCGCAGCAGGTCGTCCCACTGGGTCCAGTCCACGTCCCGGAAGTTGAGCCCGAGCCGGCGCACCACGTAGGCGTCCAGGCCCTCGGAGTGCAGGACCTTGGGGATGTCGTAGATGGACGGAGCGTCGATGGCCGCGACCACGGCCTCCTCGTCCACGTCGCACATCAGCGAGATCTTGCGCTTGATGTCCTGCGGCACGGCCCGGTCCGCACGCAGCACGATCGCGTCCGGCTGGATGCCGATGCTGCGCAGCGCGGCCACCGAGTGCTGGGTCGGCTTGGTCTTCAGCTCGCCCGACGGGCCGATGTACGGCAGCAGCGAGACGTGCAGGAAGAACACGTTGTCCCGGCCGACCTCGTGCCGGACCTGGCGGATCGATTCGAGGAACGGCAGCGACTCGATGTCGCCGACGGTCCCGCCGACCTCGGTGATCACGATGTCCACGTCGTCCACGGCCATGGCCCGGATCCGCGACTTGATCTCGTTGGTGATGTGCGGGATGACCTGCACGGTGTCACCGAGGTATTCGCCGCGACGCTCCTTGGCGATGACCGTCGAGTAGACCTGACCGGTCGTCACGTTGGCCGAGCCGTGCAGGTCGACGTCGAGGAAGCGCTCGTAGTGGCCGACGTCCAGGTCGGTCTCGGCGCCGTCGTTGGTGACGAACACCTCGCCGTGCTGGAACGGGTTCATCGTCCCGGGGTCGACGTTCAGGTACGGGTCGAGCTTTTGCATCGTGACCCGCAGGCCGCGCGCCTTGAGGAGCGCTCCGAGGCTCGACGCGGTGAGCCCCTTGCCGAGCGAGGAGGCGACGCCTCCGGTGACGAAGAGGTGCTTCGCCTGCCGGCTGCGACTGGGCGTCTGAGGCACTGCCAAGGAGGGGCTCCCGTGGTTGCGATCGAGGGGATTTCGAAGGGGACGCTGCTGGGCCGATGCGGGCCCGGAACAGTCCCACCAAGTCCACGGGATACCAGCCTAACAGCGTCCGGGGTCGAGGTCCCGCACCCGGTACGGAACAACTGCGACACCATACGGCGATTGCCCAGAGTGACAACGCACAGGAGATTCCGGGCACATGCCGACGGATCGGCCGAGTCGGATTCGACACAGAGTCAACGATCGGGTCGGCAAAAGCAGGCACGTTTCAGCGCCGACGGCGCACTATGCTACGCAGGCGGTGCACGAACCTCTCTCCGTTCGCCGACACCCGCGCGCAGCGCAAACGTACGCGCGCGACGGGTGCGCGTCCCCCGGATCCCGACGGGACGACATTTCGGGAGCACCGGTCGATCCGGCCACCGTTACGGCGGTCGATCACGCGCGCGTGGTGCACTCTGGAATGAATCGATCAACCGCTGATCAGAACATGTCGATCGGCGAGCGCGGTACGCAGGAAGCCAGCAGACACGCACGCAGCAGACAACAAACCACGGCCGAGCACAGCCCGTACGAAACCAGGCACGTACGAATCCAGCCCCCCAGCCGAACCCGGGACGCACAACGGGACAACCGGCGCCATCAGGACGACCAGGAACGGAAAGCGTTGCCCGTGACCAGCCGCATCGAGGACTACGCCCTCATCGGGGACATGCAGACCGCCGCTCTCGTGGGCCGCGACGGTTCCATGGATTGGCTCTGCCTCCCCCGCTTCGATTCCCCCGCCGTGTTCGCGGGCCTGCTCGGCAGCGAGGAACACGGGTCGTGGCGGGTCGCGCCGCTCTCCGGCGGCCCCGCGACCCGTCGCCGGTACCGCGGCGACTCGCTGATCCTCGAATCGGAATGGGAGACCCCTCGGGGGACCATTCGGGTGATCGATTTCATGCCTCCGGCGGACGCGCTGGTCGGCGCGCCGGTCGTGGTGCGGGTCGTGGAGGGCGTGTCCGGTCGGGTTCCGGTCCGCTCGGAGCTGCGCATGCGATTCCACTACGGCAAGGTCGTGCCGTGGGTGCGCCGCGAGGCGGACGGGCGCACCGTCGCGGTGGCCGGCCCGGACGCGGTGTGGTTCGCCAGTGACACCGAGACCTACGGGCGCGGCCTGACCACCTATTCGGACGTCACCCTCGGCGAGGGCGACCGGGTCACCTTCACCCTCACGTGGCATCCCTCGCACGTCGAGGGCCCGCTGCCCACCGACGCGTTGGCCGCGCTCGCGGACACCGAGGCGTTCTGGGCCGACTGGATGACCCGCTGCACGTACCAGGGCCCGTGGCGCGAGCCGGTGGTGCGCTCGCTGATCACGCTCAAGGCGCTCACCTACGCGCCGACCGGCGGGATCGTCGCGGCACCCACCACGTCGCTGCCCGAGGACGTGGGCGGGGTGCGTAACTGGGACTACCGCTACACGTGGCTGCGGGACGCGGCGATGACGCTGGGCGCGCTGCTCAAGACCGGCTTCGTGGACGAGGCCAAGGCGTGGCGCGAGTGGCTGCTGCGGGCGGTCGCCGGCGATCCGGAGAACCTGCAGATCATGTACGGCGTGGGCGGCGAGCGCCGGCTGACCGAGTACGAGGCGACCTGGCTGCCCGGCTACGAGGGCTCGCACCCGGTCCGGATCGGCAATGCCGCCGCCGAGCAGTTCCAGCTCGACGTGTACGGCGAGGTCATCGACGCGCTGCACCTGGGCCGGCAGGCCGGCATGGAGGGCAACGACCACGCGCACGCGCTCCAGCTCAAGCTGATGGACTACATGGAGCAGCACTGGCGCGACCCGGACGAGGGCATCTGGGAGGTGCGCGGGCCGCGCCGGCACTTCGTGCACTCCAAGGTGATGGCCTGGGTCGCGGTGGACCGCACCATCAAGATGCTGGTGGACGAGCCGATGGACTCGGACACCGAGAAGATGCTCGAACACCTCAGGGAGGTGCGCGAGGAGATCCACCGCGAGGTGTGCGCGTACGGATACGACGTGGATCGCAACACCTTCACCCAGTACTACGGCTCGACCGAGTTGGACGCCTCGCTGCTGCTGATCCCGCAGGTGGGCTTCCTGCCGCCGGAGGACAAGCGGGTGATCGGCACGATCGAGGCGATCCAGCGCGAGCTGACCGAGGACGGCTTCGTCCGCCGCTACCCGACCAACGGCACCAGCGTCGGCCTGGACGGCCTGCCGGGCGACGAAGGCGCTTTCCTGGCCTGCTCGTTCTGGCTGGCCGACGACCTGGCGATGATCGGCCGGGTGGAGGAGGCACGCGAGTTGTTCGAACGCCTCCTCGCGCTGCGCAACGACCTGGGCCTGCTCGCCGAGGAGTGGGATCCCCGACTCCAGCGCCAGGTGGGCAACTTCCCCCAGGCGTTCAGCCACGTGCCGCTGATCGACACCGCGCTGCGACTGACCGCGACGCTGCGCACGGAGAGCACCGACCAGGACTGATCGCGCGGGCGCGGCGTCGTGGCGACAGGACATCGCGGCGCCGGGGGCAGGGGTCCGGCCGGCTTCGGTGGGCGCGCCGTGCAGGTGTGCGCACCGGCCCCGGGTGGTACCTCCCGACACCATGACCCGCGAACGTTCCACGTCCGCAACAACGGGCGACGAGCCGACCGGCTCGTCGCCCGTCTCGTCGTTGCCGTTCCTGCCCCGGGCCCGGCGGCGGCGCCCGCTCACCCCCTGGCGCGATCACCTGCGCGACGGCCTGTGGTTCGCGCCGCTGATCGGGCTGGCCTCCGGCTGGGCGCTGGCCACGTTCATGCTGGCGCTGGACCGGTGGATCCCGAGCTACCTGGAGGACCACGACCGGCCGTGGTTGCGCGAGGGCTACGAATGGTTCCTGGACGTGGCGAGCGGGGCCAAGGAAGCCATCGGCACGATGAGTTCGGCGATGCTGACCTTCATCGGCGTGGTCTTCTCGATCACCCTGGTGGCCCTCCAGATGGCGAGCCAGTTCACCCCGCGCGTGGTCCGGGTCTACGTGCGCAGCCGGGTCACCAAGACCACCTTCGCGGTGTTCCTGATGACCTTCCTGTACGCCCTGCGGGTGCAGAAGGAGTTCGGCGGCTCGGACAGCGATCCGCCCGCGCTGGCCGCGTCGCTGGCGATGGGTCTGGTGGTGACCAGCCTGGTGGTGTTCGTCGTGTACGTGCACTCGACGATCCGGCTGATGCGGGTGACCTACGTGATCGGCTACGTCACCCGGGAGGCGCTGAACGTGCTGGCCGCACAGGCGTACGCCCCACCGGTGCCGGCACTGCCGGACGAACCCGTGGCGCTGATCCCCTACCGGGGGTCGCCCGGCGTGCTCCGCGACGTCGACGTGACCCGGCTGGTGTTCCTGGCCCGGCGGCACGACGTGGTGATCGTGCTGATCCCTCGGGTGGGCGACTACCTGACCCACGGCATGCCGCTCGCGGAGATCCACGGCACCCCCAACCGACGCGGCGCGCCGGCCGCGGCCAAGGTGTGGCCGTGCCTGAGCATCGGCGTCGAGCGCACCATGCACCAGGACCTGACCTTCGGTCTGCGTCAACTCGTCGACATCGCGAGCAAGGCGCTGTCACCCGGCATCAACGACCCGACCACGGCCGTACAGGCGCTGGACCGCATCCACGCGCTGCTCACCCTGATGAGCGGCATCGCCCTGGGCGACCGTGCCCACTTCGACCGCCACGACGTGCTCCGGGTGATCGAGCCGGTCGCCGTGTGGTCCGACGTGGTCGAACTGAGCCTGACCGAGATCCGGCTGTACGGCGCGGGCTCGCCCCAGGTGACCCGCCGACTCAGCGCGGTGCTCGGCGACCTGCTGGAGATCACCCCGTTGGCCCGCTGCCCGGAACTGGTCCGCCAACAGTTGCTGCTCCGCCAGGCGGTCGAACGCACCTATCCCGACACCGCCGGCCGAACCTTCGCGCTGGAACCGGACCGACAGGGCATCGGCTGAGCGGACGGGGTGCCGGGGGCGGGTGTCGTGGGGCGCGGCGGGCCGGCCCCACGACGGGGCGTGGGGTCAGACCGGGCCGAGCTCCTCGTAGATGCTCAGCACCTGGGCGATGGTTTCGCGTTCGTCCGGCCAGGTGGCGGCCTGGACGCGGCCCGCGTCGACCAGTTCGGCGCGCCGGGTCGGGTCGGCGAGCAGGTCGCGGACGGCGGTGGCGAGCACGTCCGGGTCGCCGGGCGGGACCAGGACCGCCGCGTCGCCGACCAGTTCCGGGATGCCGCCGACCTGGGTGGCGACCAGGGCCACGCCGGTGCGCAGCGCCTCCTGGGCGACCAGCGCCCGGGCCTCCCAGCGGCTGGGCAGCACCGCGAGATCGGCCGCGCCGAGCAGGTCGGCCACGTCCGCACGATGGCCCAGCAGGCGCACCGGCAACGCCTCGGCGTCGATCCGGTCCCGGAGCGATTCGTGCAGCGGCCCCTCTCCGGCGATCACGAGCAGCGGTACCGGCCGTTCGTGCGCCCACTGCGCGGCGGCGTCCAGGAGCACCGGGTAGTCCTTCTGCGGGGCCAACCTGCCCACGGCGACCAGCAGTGGCCGGTCCCCGGCGTCGAACTCGGCCCGCACCGCGGCCCGGTCCCGCTCGGCCGGCGGCAGCGGCGGCGCCGACACCGGGCCGAGCCGGGCATCGCGCGCGCCGAGCTGCCTGGCCCGGTCGACCAGGTCGGTGGAGGCGCCCAGGACGACGTCGGCGGCCCGCACCGCGCGGCCCTCCAGCACCCGGGTCAGCGCGCCCTTCGCACCGCCGACCAGGACCGCGTTGTGCAGCGTGAGCACCAGCGGCGTCCGGCGCACGCGATGCCGACCCAGCGCGTTGCCCGCCGCCAACCCCGCGCGCAGCCCGTGCGCGTGCACCACGTGCGCGGGTGCGCAGGCCGCGCGCAGCTCGCGCAGCGCCGCCCGATCGGTGGGCCGGGGCGCCGAGCCGATCTCGACCGCCCGAAATCGTGCGCCGGTGCCCGCGAAGTCGAAGTGTTCCTCGGTCGAGGCGGGCCCGCACACGGTCACCGCGACCCCCCGCCCGACCAGACCGGCCGCCAGCGAGCGCACGTGTGCGCCGATCCCGCCGGTGGACGTGGCCAGGACCAGGACCGCCCGCAGCCGGGCCGGCTCGGCGCGCTCTCGCGGCTCAGACTCCGTCGTCGTGTCCACGTCGCTGCTCCCCTTCCGATTCGGCCGCCCGCGGCCCGCGCAGCGTGGCCTTGACGGCCTCGCCGACGGTCACGGATACGACTCCCGCGAACACCAGGGTGCCCACGATGGCGGCAACCGCCGCGATGATCAACGTGAAGACGATGTCGCCGGTCCCGAATGCCCGCGACATCCCGAACCCGGCCGCGCCGGCGGCAAGCGCGGCGAGCGGGGCGCAGACCGCCGGCTTGACCAGCGCCGCGCCCGCCAACGCCCTCGGGCCGGCCGTCCGGACCACGGCGTAGGCCAACAACAGGCCAGCCACCGTCATCCCGATCGAGTTGCCCAGGCCGAGCGCGGCCACCGTCCACCGCGCGGGCAGCGCGAAGGCCAGCGCGGCGTCGGCGACCACGACCACCACCCACCCGGCCACCACACAGCCCGCGGCGGCGCGACCGTGGCCGGAGGCGTTCAGCGCGCGGCCCAGGTGTGCGATCAGCGCGTACCCGATCAGCCCGGGCGCGAACGCGGCCAGCGCCCAGGCCATTTGCTCGGGCTCGGTGGAGCCGGCCATGAACAGCGCGAAGAACCGACCCAACGGCGCGGCGGCGGCCAGCAGCATCGCGGTGCCGGCCGCGCCGACCAGGAGCACGGTGCGGGTGGTCGCGGCGACCGCGTCCGCGAACGCGTCCCGATCGCCGTCGTGCGCGTGTGCGCTCAGGCGCGGGAAGGCGGCGGTGGCGATCGGCACCGCGAGCACCGCGTACGGGAGCAGGTAGACCATCCAGGTGGTCTGGTAGACGACCAGGGACCCGTGCGTACCGCGCCCGTTGGCGAGCAGGATCACCGCGATCGTCGCGGCCTGCTGGGCGATCAGCGTCGCGACGCCGGCCAGCGCGAGGGTGCGGACCCGGCGGGCCACGCCGTCCGGGAAGTGCAGGGTGGGGCGCAGCCGCAGGCCGGTCGAGCGCAGCGGTACCACGGTGACCAGGGCCAGGGCCAGGACGCCGGCGGTGGTGCCGAGGGACAGGGTCAGTTCGGCGCCGCGCGGCAGGGTGGCGAGGTTGTCCAGGTCGACGTCGTAGCGATTCGCGAAGAGCAGGTAGCTGCCGGCCACGACCACGCTGGACACCAGCGGCGCGAGGGTGCCGGCCAGGAAGCGGTGATGGGCCTGGAGGATGCCGCCGGCGACCACCGCGATCCCGTACAGCAGCACCTGCGGCACGAACACGATCAACATCCGGGACGCGACGTCCGCGACGCCGGGGCCGTCCGCCTTCCCGGCGAGCAGCAGTTCCGCGATCGGGCGGGCCAGCAGCGCGCCGAGCAGCACGATCGGGGTCAGCACCAGGACGACCCAGGTCAGCAGCGCGGACGCGATCCGCCCGGCGTCCTGGCGCGCGCCCTTGGCCACCGGCCCGGCCAGCACCGGCACCACCACACTCGCCAACGCCCCGCCGGCCACGATCTCGAAAACGATGTTGGGCACGGAATTGACCGTGCTGTACGCGGTACCCAGCACGGTGTCCCCCACCGTCCCGGAAAACACCAACTGCCGCCCGAACCCGGCAAGTCGCGCAAACACCGTCACCACAGCCATCAACACAGCGGCCCCGGCGATCCCCCGGACGACAAACCGGGCCCGGGTGGCGCCGGGGGGCGGGGGGTCGACGCCGGCGGGTGCGGCGGGTGCGGGCGTGGGCGCGGCGGACGCAGGTGCGCTGGACGCGGGTGCGGCGGACCCGGGGGCGGGCGCAGCAGACGCAGGTGCGGGGGACGCGGGCGCGGCGGACGCAGGCCCGGCAGACTGGGGCGCGGAGGACGCAGGCCCGGCAGACTGGGGCGCGGAGGACGCAGGCCCGGCAGACTGGGGCGCGGAGGACGCAGGCTCGGCGGACCCAGGTGCGGCGGACCCAGGTGCGGGGGACCCAGGTGCGGGGGACGCAGGCTCGGCGGACCCGGGGGCGGGCGCGGCAGACGCAGGTGCGCTGGACGCGGGTGCGGCGGACCCGGGGACGGGCGCGGCAGACGCAGGTGCGGGGGACGCGGGCTCGGCGGACCCGGGGACGGGCGCGGCAGACGCAGGTGCGGGGGACGCGGGCTCGGCGGACGCAGGTGTGCTGGGCGCGGGAAGCGCGGCGTCGGCGGGGGCCTCGGCGGGCTCGGGGGGCACGTCGTCGGATCCCCTGCCGGCGGCGTCGGACGCGTCGGCGACCGGCTCGGGGGACGCGGCGGCGTCGGCGGGCGCCGGGAGCGCCGGGCCGGCAGCGGCCGAGGCGCCGGTCCCAGGCTCGGGAGACACGCCGGCGCGTTCCCTGTCGGCTGCGACGGACCCGTCCGTGGCCGGCTCGGGGCGCTCGGCGGCGGGGACGCCGCCGGGCCCGGGTGTGGCGGTGGCTTGGCCGTCGGTGGTGGGCTCGGGTGCGGGCGTGGGCTTGTTGGTGTTCGGCCGGTGGGGGCCGCCTTGGGTGGCGGTCATCGGTCGAGCACAGACGTCGGGTGGGGGGAGGTGGTCTGTCGGGGTGGTGCGCCGACGATCCGCCCGCCGGTCGCCGACCCGGGCCGGCGTGTGCCTGCGGGCCATCGATCGTTGCCGGTCATGCCGGGGCGACGGCTCCCTCGGCGGTCGGCTGCCGGGGCACCGAGGGCGTGGCGGCCGGGCGGCGGCCGAACATGTCGATCGCGTTCAGCGGCCGGTTGCCGGCGATGACCTTGGTGAAGCTGACCTTCTCGCTGGCGGCGGTGAGCGCACCGAGCACGAGCACCTTGGCCACCAGCCCCTTGCGCCCGGAGCCGGCCGCGAAGGCCACGCCCAGGGCCGCGCCGAGCGCGTTCGCGCCCGCGTCGCCGAGCATCGACTTCTCGCCCAGGTCCTCCGGCAACAACGCCGCCGCCGCGCCCACCGGCGCCGCCGCGAGGGCCGCCGCCGGCCCGCCCCGGAGCAGCCGCGGCGCGCCCGCGATCAGGACCGCCTTGGCCGCGCGGCCCGGCCGCAGGTCGAACAGGTTGATCAGGTTGGCCGTACCGGCGACCACCACGCCCGCGAGCAGCTTGTCCACCGGCCGTCGCTGCACGAGCGCGCCGGCCGCGAGGCCCGCCGCGCCGAGTCCGACGATCTTGACGCCGCCGCTGGTGAGTTCGCCCTTGGCGAGCGCGCCGAGGTGGCCCTTGAACCCGCGTCGATCGCTCGACCCGGCCATGTCGTCGTACGTCCCGAACCCGGCCCCGGCGACCGCCGCCAACACGCCGGCCGCACGCCACCGGCCCGGCACACCCGGCGCGCACGCGGCGGCCACGGCCGCGCCGACCGCCGTCGCGGGGCCTTCGAGCAGGGTCAGCACCTCACCGCGGTGATTGCGCCGCTCCCACAACGCGGCCTCGCCCGGCGGGCGGCGGGTCAGCGCGGCGTACGCGGCGCGGGCCGCGCCGGTCGCGGCCAACGCGGTCGCCAGGCGGCCCGGCCGGCCTCGGCGAACCGCGACCGGGCCCTCGACCCGATCCGTGACACGAGCGGGGGCAGCGGCCTTCGTCACGACGTCTCCTTCTTCGGCAGCTCCGGCAACGGACCGTCGGTGGTGCCCGTCGTACCGTATTGACCCGAACTGCCCTGCTTGTCCTCGACCACCAGCGACCACACCACCGCGACCTGACCCACAGGCGTGTCGGCGGTGTCCACGGTGGAAACGGCCTTGGCGGTTTGATCGTTACGGCGCAGCGCCCAGATCACGCCGTTCTCCTGCGCGGCGGACGCGGTACCGGCCATGACCGTACCGTCGTCGCCGGTGTCCAAGGCGCGCGCGAGCGAAAGATGGATGTTGTTGATCCGGCCCGGGTCGTCCCCACCGGTGGCCCCGGACGGCGCGACGATCACGACCAGGTCGGCGCCGGTGGCCGGGTTGTCCTTGACGTCGACGAAGCCGGCCTCCTTGAGCTTGGTCAACGTCTCGGTCGCGGCCTGCGTGTTGTGCGTCGCGGGGGTGGTGCTGCCGTTGTTCGGGTTGGTGTTCTGGCCCGGGGCGCCCGACGCCGGGGGCTGGCCCGACGTCTGGCCGCTCGGCGGCGCGGACGTGCCGCCGGTGCCGGTCGGCGGCGCGCCCGACGCGGTCGTGCCGGGCGTACCGCTCGCGGGTGGCTGGGTCGAGGTACCGCCGGGCGTACCGCTCTGCACCGGCGGCAGCGTCTCGGTGATCGCGCCCGCGAGCACCCGCGCCGCCCGGTCGGTCGCCGACCCGGTCGGGAAGGCGGTGGCGTTGGTGCCCAGCGCGGTGACCAGTTCGGCCTCGCGCTTGGGGTCGGTCCAGGCGCCCTTGATGCCCACCTGGCCGGTGACCGTCGCGGAGGCGCTGTCGAGCAGCTTGACCATGCTGTCGGTCAGCTTGGTGTCCGCGCCGGGCAGCGCGACCACGACCGCCTTGTGGCCGGCGAGCTTGCCCTTGACCAGCTCGGGCCCGACGGTGTTCATGATGCCGTTCAGGTACCGCGTACCGGCGTTCGCCCGATCGAGTTCGCGACGCAGCCCTTCGTTGTTCCGGGCCAGGTCCTGGACCTGCGTGTCGAGCCCGGTGACGGCCGCCTCCTTGAGGAAGGACGCGCCGAGTACGAGCCCGACCGACAGGGCCAGGAAGACCGCGATGATGGAGACGACGTGATATCTGAAGTCGATCAACTGAACAGTCCCTGGAGCCAGTAGACGAAGGCGTCCCACTGTGCGCCGAACACGTGGAAGTACGCGCGCCCGAGCGGGGTGACCCGCACGGTGACCGCGATGGTGACCAACGCGGCGAGGCACAACATGAGCAGCGACGTCGTGGAGATGCGGCTGCGGTACAGACGGCTGACGCCCTTGGCGTCCACGAGCTTGCCGCCGACCCGCAGTCGCGTGAGGAAGGTGCTCGCCATGCCGGCCCGGCCCTTGTCCAGGAACTCGACGAGCGTGAGGTGGGTACCGACCGCGACGATCAGACTCGCGCCGCCGTCGTCGGCGAGCAACATCGCGATGTCCTCGCTGGTCCCGGTGGCGGGGAAGGCGATCCCGTCCACCCCGAGTTCGTCGAGGCGTTCCATCCCGGGGGCGCGTCCGTCGCGGTACGCGTGCACGATGATCTCCGCGCCGCAGCGCAGCGCCTGGTCGGACACCGAGTCCATGTCGCCGACGATCATGTCGGGCTTGTAGCCGGCCTGGAGCAGCGCGTCGGCGCCGCCGTCCACGCCGATCATCACCGGGCGGTACTCGCGGATGTACGGCCGCAGCGCGGCGATGTCCTCGCGGTAGTGGTAGCCGCGAACCACGATGAGCACCTGGCGGCCGTCGATCCGGGTCCGGATCTCCGGGACGCCGACGCCGTCGAGGAGCAGTTCGCGCTCCTCGCGGATGTACTTGAGGGTGTTCTCGGCGAACGCCTCGATCTGCTCGGACAGCCCGGCCCGGGCCTCCTCCATCGCCGCCGCGACCGATTCCGCGTCGAGCAGGGTGCCGACGGCGATCGGGTCGTCGCCGCGATACAGGACGTTGTCCTCGACCCGGACCAGCTCGCCCTCGCGGACCCGGTCGAGCACGCTCCCGCCGACGTTGTCCAGGAGCGGTACGCCGGCCTCCACGAGGAGCTGCGGCCCGATGTTGGGGTAGCGCCCGCTGATGCTCTCGGCGGCGTTGACCACGGCGGCCGGCCGGCACTTGACCAGCGCCTCGGCGGCGACCCGGTCGAGGTCGCCGTGGTTGATGATGGCCACGTCTCCGGGCCGAAGCCGCTTGGTGAGGTCCTTGGTACGCCGATCGACCCGGGCAAACGAACCGGTGACCTCGGTATGCCGTCGACGACGCAGCGCGGGAATCCTCACCGGCGCAATCCTGCCATGCGCGGTATTTTCCAGCGGCCTCCGGCCATTCCTGTGAGACGGCTCTCCGGGCCGGTTCGGCGGCTCCGCCGCTCCCCCCGCAAGCTCGTCGACCGCTTCTCGCCGACCCGGTCACCGGCGCCGACCCGCCGAAAGCCGGCCCAATTCGCACCACCCGCGAGGCGGCGACCGGGCCGAGGTCGCACCGACACCCCGAGCAACGTGGCCTGCGTCACGGCCCGCCCCGGGGCGAAACCGGAGCACGCCTGTTACACGAACCACCCCGGACGACGAAGCCGACTCACGACGACGGGAGCCACGGGCCGGGACGCAACGGGATGAGGGGTGACGGAGCGCGCCGTGCTGCACCCGACGGCGGGTTGCGGGGGCCGGACCGGTCCACCTCGCGGCCTCTGCAACCCCAACCCTCCGCACCCGACGCGACGAATGGAGCGGGTGGGCACACAGCCCGGCCATCGAGGACGCAACCGCAACCCACCCGCGCAGCCCCGCCCCGTCCCCCATCCGGGGGATCGAGATCGATACGCACGCCGATGCGCCCACCCCCGCACCGCCGAAAAGCTGGTCCACATGCAGACCACGGACCCCACGACTCCTCCTGTCCCACACCCGACCCGCACCCACCCTCGGAGCGTGCTGCTGCGGCGCCGGCTCGCGTGGGCGGCGGTGCTCGCGTGTTCGCCGTATTTGGTGTTGAAGCTGCTCTGGGTCGTCGGGATCGACGTGGGTGTCGTACATCCCGACGAGCTGAATCGCGCACAGTGGGCGGCGGCGAACGCGCTCACGTTCGGGATGGACGCCATCGCCGCGGCGATCGCGTACACGCTCACCCGTCCCCGCGAGACCCGGATCCGGGCCTGGCTGATCACCCTGCCGCTGTGGGTGGCCTCGGGTCTGCTCGTGGTGATCATGCTGGCCGTGCCGCTCAGTCTGCTGGGCGCGGCGGTCGGAGACGCCGGCAATCCGTTCGCGGGCGACGATTTTCTCCGGCCCTGGGTGTACGCGATCGTCTACGGCGGCTTCATCGTGGAGGGCGCGGTGTTGATCGGCGCCTTCGGGCTGTACGTCCGCGAACGCTGGGGTGCGTTGTTGCGGACCCGCGTTCGAGCCCTGCCGGATCCGGCCGGCACCCGCGACGCGCAACGTTTCCTCGGTACCGCCGCCGCCGTGCTGCTCGGCGTCGCGGGGGTATTGCGGATGACCTGGGCACTGGGCTCGGAGCTCGGGATGAGCGGGCGGTGGATCGCCGACCGGAACGCGACCGGGCGCTGGATGGACGGCGTGCAGGGCGGCCTCGCCCTGATCGGCGCGGTGGGCCTGATCGTGCTGGTGTACCGGGTCGGTGGCGCGCGGGTCCGAGGCCCGTTGGCGATGGCCTGGTTCGGGGCCGGCAGCGCGTTCGGATGGGGCGGCTGGATGGGCCTGATCAGTGCCGGCGCCGCCCCCGACAGCACGTTGGCGGAGCGGACCTCCGCATTGCTCCACCTTGTCTACACTGCCGAAATGATCACCGGCGTACTGGCCCTGACCATCGGCTGGTTCTTCCTGACCGAATGCGCCCACTCCTTCGTCGCGAACCCGACGGCACACCCCGACCGAACCGACCGGACCGCGCAGCGCGAGCCGATCATCCAGGGCCGGCCGGCCGAACACACGGTCGCTGGGACGGCGTCGGGTCGCGGAGCGCGACCGGGTGGGTCCGTGGTCGAGTCGTCGGCCGGATGATCAGGAGGTCGGCACGCCGACTGCTCGGGCGGCGGGCTCGGTTGCGGTGGGTGCATCTGGTGCTGGGGGGTGCTCTGTTGATGCCCTTCCATCTCGCCGCGCTCACCGTGCTCGCGGCCACCGGACTGCTTCGGGACACGCCGGCCGAGCCGATCACCTCGCAGTTCGTCGCGCTGGCCTGGGCGCTGCCGTTCGTGGCGGTGGCCGGGCTGGTCCCCCTGGTCCGCACCCTGGAGGGGAACGCCGCACGGGTGTTGTGCGCCCCGAACGGCGAGGTGCTCAGTGCCCCGGCAACAAGTGCGGCGGCGCGGCGACGGGCCTCCGCGTGGTTCACGTTGCACGCGCTCGTGGGCGGTGTGGTCGCCGGTGTCTCACTCGCCGCGCCACCCGGCGGTGTGGTGTTGCTCGTGCTGCCGCTCGCCCCCGCGCTCGCCGACGTCTTCCCGTGGGCCGAACCGGCCCATGCGCTCCCGATCGCCTGGATACCCGTCGGCCTGGCGCTGCTGTTGCTCCCGCTGCCCGTATCCGCCGCCGCCGGCGCCTGGCTGGCCCGGCTCGCCCCGACCCTGCTCGGCCCGACCCCCGCCGACCGCCTCGCCCTCGCCGAGCAACGCGCCGAACGCCTGGCCGAACGGGCCGGGATCGCCCGCGACCTGCACGACTCGGTCGGCCACGCGCTCAGCGCGGTCGGCATCCAGGCCGCCGCCGCAGGTCGCCTGCTCGACCGCGACCCGGCCTTCGTCGCCCGGGCGTTGGCCGCGATCGAGGACACCGCCCGCGACGCGGTGGCCGAACTCGACCACGTATTGGGCCTGCTGCGGGAGGAATCCGCCCCGGCCGCCACCCCGGCACCGTCCCTGGCCAACCTGACCGACCTGATCGCCCGCACCCGCGCGGCCGGCGCCGAGGTCGACCTCGATCTCGAACTCGGCCCGGTGGGCGGGGTGGACGGCCTGCCCCGGCTGGTCTCCCGCGAGGCGTACCGGATCGTCCAGGAGGGCTTCGCCAACGCCCTGCGGCACGCGGGCGAGGTCCCGATCCGGCTGCACATCGCGGTCGTCGACGGCCGATTGGCGATCGACCTGAGCAATCCCGCCGGCGCGTCCCGGGCCACCCGCCCCGGCGGCGGACGCGGCCTGCGCGGCGCCGCCGAACGAATGGCCGTACTGCGCGGCACCTTCGCCGCCGGCCGCCACGACGGCCGCTGGCACCTGACCGCCCGCATCCCCCTGGAGGGACAACCGTGAACGACCCGGTACGCGTCCTGATCGCCGACGACGAAAGCCTCGTCCGCGCGGGCCTGTACGCCATCGTCGCCGCCGAGCCCGACCTGGAGGTGGTCGGCGAGGCCGCCACCGGCACGGCGGCGGTCGCGGGCGCACTCGAACTACGTCCCGACCTGATCCTGATGGACGTCCGCATGCCCGACCTGAACGGCATCGAGGCCACCGCCCGAATCCTGCGCGAGGCCCCGAGCCCGCAGCCGAGGGTGCTGGTCGTCACCACCTTCGAGAACGACGAATACGTCTACGACGCGCTGCGGGCCGGCGCCCACGGCTTCCTCCTGAAGCGGGCCAGGGCGGACGAAATGGTGCACGCGATCCGCACCGTCGCCCGCGGCGACTCGCTGCTCTTCCCCTCCGCCGTGCGCGACCTGGCCCTCAGCCGCTCGTCGGCCCGCACCGCGAACGCCGAGCTGCAAACCCGCCTCGCCCGCCTCACCGACCGCGAGCGGGAGGTGCTGCGCCTGATCACCTTCGGCCTGTCCAACACCGAGATAGCCGACCGCACCGGCCTGGGCTCGGAGACGATCAAGACGCATGTGGCCCGGGTGCTGGGCAAGTTGGGTGTACGCGACCGAACCCAGGCGGTGATCGCCGCCTACGAGAGCGGCTTCGCGACGGCAGGCGGGACCGGGTCACGGTAGCCGGCGAAAGCTACCTACCGCATCGGTGCCGGGCGCGCCGGGGTCGTCGAGGCCGGTGTGGGCGGCGGCACGGTGGGGCCGTTGTCGGTGGCCGGGCCCCGGGCGGTCGGGTCGTCGATCAGGGTGCAGGCGGCCACCGGGCCGTCGGCGAGTCGGTAGGTGCTGGTGCTGCCGGTGCTGTCCGAGGCGTATGCCCGGTGGCCGTCGCGGTAGCCAGGATCCGGGATGTCCTTGGCCAGGGTCTGGGTCATGGTCACGGTGATCACCAGGGTCGTGTTCGCCGGCATCAGCTCCGGGCGCACCTCGGTCCACAGTTGGCTGTAGAACTCCAACTCCTTGTCCGTCATCCTGCGATCCGTCGGCTCCGGGAGCCAGTGGTAGATCGCGTTCAGGTCGTCGTCGGCGATCGCATGGGGAGCGAACCGCCCGGGAGCGCACTTCCTGCCGTAGGGCACGTAGTCGACGACCGCCGGCAATCCCAGGTCTCGCAAGCGCTGTTCGAGGCCCTTGGGATTGCGGAACTCGTCCACCTTGAACAGGATCCCGCCGTCGGGACGCTTGACCACCTCGAAAGGTTGCGCCTCGGCGGAGCTGCCGCTGAACAACGGCGCGCCCAGGCCGATTCCGCTCGCGAGCACCGCAGACGCGGCCAGGCCGTACAGGGCACGCCTGCCGCGGCGGGAAGTCGCCGTGGCGGGTGGCGGCTCGGTCGCCGGTCCGCCGGCCGCGGCCGTGTCGGCGGCGAGCGCCTTGAGTTCGTCCAACGCGCGTTCCTCGAAATTGATCATGCCTTCGCCTCCGCCTGCACGTGTGCCGTCCGGGTCTCTCGGTGTGGCTCGGCCGGTGGCGAGCCCAGTTCCTTCGCGAGTCTTCGGCGGGCCCGGTGCAGTCGCACCCGCGCCGCGACCGGACCGATGCCCAGCACGCGCGCCGCCTCGACGGGGGTCAGGCCGTCGACGCTGACCAGTTCGACCATCGCGCGGTCGTCCTCGGACAGCCGCTCGATCGCGCGGTAGATGTGCCGGGCGGCCGCCGCCGCGTCGAGGCGCTCCTCCAGCCGCAGGATGTCGTCCTCGTCCAGCACCCGACGGCCCGCCATCCGCCGCGACGCGTCGGCCTCGCGGGCCGAGCGACGGCGCTCGCTCGCGACCACGTTGCGGGCCACCCCGTACAACCACGCCAACTCGCCGCCCGGGCCGCCCCGATAGGCCCCCGCCGAACCCATCGCGGCGATGAACACCTCGACGGACAGATCGGCGGCCGACTGCGGGTCGTCCACCCGGCGGGCCACGAATCGACCCACCGCGTCGACATGTCTGCGGTAGAACGCCTCCAGGAGCGCCGGGTCCCCGGCGATCCCCCTGACCGCTTGCACTTCCGGTCCATCCAAGGTGGGCTCCTCGCGCCGCGCCGTTGTTGCCTGTCACCTCTCTTGTGGCGGCCGGCGCCGAGAGCGTTACCGGTCGCCCGGCGCGGGACTCGGCACCGGGTGCGGCCCGCCCCGAACGGGTCGGGCCGCGAGATGACGCCCCCTACGGCGAGGTGGCCGGCCTCGGTATCAGGATGTTCGTCATGGGTAACGACCGGGGCTCGGGCAGGGTGGTCCCCACCAGGGCGCGGAACCTGCGCCAGGCGCTCGCCGGCTTCGACGGTCGCGCGGAGCCGGGCGGCGTGCTGTCGCCGTCGGTGACGGTGATCGTGACGTCGGTCTCGGCATGACCATCGGCGTCGGCATCGGCATCGGCATCGGCATCGGCGTGGACGTGGACGTGGGCCTCGGCGTCGGTACCGGCCGGGATCGCCGCCCCGGGAGCCGTGCGTCGGGCCAATTCCTCCCGCGTCCGGAGCAGTTCCGCCCTGTTGCTCTCCAATTCGTCGAGGATGCTTGCGACGGCCGTTCGGGCGCGCCGTCCCCGGCGGTGCGCGTCCGCCCGGTCCCAGGCTCGCGCCCAGGCATGCATGGCGGTGCTGTCCGGCCCGGCACCGGTGCAGACGCCGACGAGACAGAGCAGCATCTGCTTCGAGACCATGCGTTTGCCGGACAGAACCGCGCCCAGGGTGCTGTGCGGCAGGAAGCTGACGCCGTCCACCCGGGCGGCGTCCTCCAGTTCGCGCAACGAGCGGTAGCCGCGGGCCTTGCGCATCGCGCGCATGGCGTGCAGCAACTCCAGGGGTTCCGAGATGTGTTCCGGAGGCAGCACCGTGCGCGCCGCCGTGACCGGTTCGGCCCGTGCCGCAGTGCGGGCCACCGCGTCGGCCGCCGCGTTCCACAACCGTTGGGCCTTGTACGCGTTGCCGTCACACTCCTCGATGTAGGCCCGCACGGTCTGCCACTTGGGCGGCTTGATGCCCTGCTCGGCACGAAAGAGCTTGGTGTGGGTGACCGTCCAGTCCTGACCGGTCGTCTTCTGCGCCATCTGACGAAGACTCAACCCCGCAGCCAGGCGCAGTGACTTGAGCCACTGCGCCTGGACCATTACCGGGTCGGGCTTCGCCAGGGCGCCGGTGGGGCGCCCCACGCCCGGATCAGACGGTCCGGCGCGGCACGAAGACCGCGACCAGGCGACGGATGATCTCGGCGCCGATCACGCCGCCGACGGTGAGGATCGTGGTCACGCTCTCCATCGTGTACCCGCGGACGGTCAGGCCCGCGGCGATGACAAGGATGACGACGACGACGATGACGGCCGACCCGGGCAGCGCCGGGCCGGTCGTCGGGACGGGCGGGCACCCACACAGGGTGCGCCGATTCTTCAACGGATCCTTCTTCAAGGCAGGTACTCCCTCGACTCGTTGCCACTCGACCGAGCCCTCGGGGGTGGTGCTTCGCACGTCTTGCAGGACGGCGACAACCGAGTACTCAGGACCATCGTCAAGCCCTTAACCACACGGCGTAAAGGCGCGCCTACCCTGCGTGTTTCACGGTGTCCCACTTGGAAATGCAACAACTTTTCGCCATTGCCCGAGGTCAACGCCGCGAGCGAGGAACGACCCCGGTGCGTGTTCCGTGCGTAGTCCGCGATCTATCACCTACGAGGTCTGGCAACCCGAGCCCCCACGAGGCAACCTCAGTGCGTAACCGTTCCCGGAGGAGTCCCTCGGGGGAGAGCATGCTCGTTCCGCCGCGGGAGAGGTGACGATCCGATGATGTGCATGGCGATCTCCGTGCTGGTCCCGCTTCATGTGCGATCCGTCCCCGGCCTCGCATCGCGGTCCCCGCGAAGCGCATCCCGGCCGGCGCTCTTTCCGCAGGTGGCGCCGGAGCCTTGACCCTGATCCGGGCGGTCCGTGGCCGCCGCGCGAACGAAGGACGATGACGAAACCGCCTTTGCCCGGCGTGCAGGTCAGCGGGCAAGGAGCATCGTCGGTCGCCTTCCTTCCATGCCCATTTCCCGTAGCCCGGAAGGCATGGGGCCAAAGGCATGTCGCACCACTCCCGAGGTCACGCGTCTCCTTGAGCGCGGACCCTGGAACGCGGTCCACCCCGGCCGTTGCCACTCGACACAAACAGGGGAACGGATGTCTCTCGTTGCAGCGAAGGCATCCCTGGGCACGGCCACCTCGTGGTCGTGCACCCGGCTTCCGCGGCTGGTTCACCCCATCGGGCCGAACCACGATCGCGTATTCGACAACAGGTGGCCCCCGCCGATCCGAGCCCGCGCACGCCGCGTCCGTGCTGCGGGGCCGGGCTCGGCGGCGCGGAATGTGGCCGAATTCCCGGTCCCACACGGTCGACACCCGGGACGAACTCCCGGCCGTGATCACGGCCGGGGGCCGGCGAGGCCACGACCCGCTCCCCCCGCCACGCAGCCGGCGCGTCGGCGGAACTCGCCCGCGCCTTCGCCCTGCTGACGTCCACCGGCGCAACACCCACCGGGAGCAGGTGCCTCCGATCGGGGCGCGCACGACCTTCACCCACAAGGGCGTCTCGATCCGGCCCGGCGGGGGCCATCGGCACCCTTCCGTTCGCGCCGACCTACAGCCGAAACGGTAAGGGCGGCCCGCTTGCGGCGGGCCGCCCTTACGGCGGTGGCTGATCGGACTGCCGAGAGACGCACCGGCACCCGCTCGACATCGGCAGTGCGATCGGCCGCGAACGCGACTACCGCCAAGCCTCCGCCGACGGCGACTGCCGCTTCCCTGCCGTCAGCACGGGCGGTTCGGGAACATCACCGGATCCGGCGTCAATTCCGCCGCGGTGGCGTCGTACAAGGACTTGTCGGACCAGCGGCGAACGGTGTGGACGAGGCCGGCCTCGGTCTCGCGGATCCCGACGACCTCGCCACCGTCCGGCCAACGCGTGGGCCCGCGACGAACCCGGGCACCCAGCGCAAACGTGGGTGCATCCGAGACGGGTTGCCCGGTGCGCGCGGGCGGCGGCTCGACGGGATCGCCGGCGGGGGCCGTGAATCGGATCGTGCTGTCTCCGGCCATGGGGTGGCCTCTCGCTTTCATCGCGTACGGGCCCGAGCAACGAATGCGATCCGCATCGGCGCGTTGCGGGCATGGCGCCCTGGTGCCGGGGCGACGCGTGAACGAGAGCCGGCACCAGGGCAGTTCATGAACGGAAGCGGACGCCGGGTCGCCGCGAACGGCAACACGTACAACCCGGCGCCCCTCCCCGCCGCACACGACGCGGGACGCACCGTGCGCGGGGCGCTCCCCGCGAGACGGGCCCGGGCGGAACCACGGGGCCGTCGGGACATGGTCGCGGGGAGGAGAATCAGGCGCTACGCCGCTTCAGCGGACAGTCCACGAGCGGGCAGCCACAGGGCGGTTCGCGCTGCGCCCACCATGGCTCCTTGGCGTAGAGCTTGTGGCGCGCGTGCGGCACCAGAACCCGCACGCCCGTCGAGTCGACGCGATAGACGGCCAATGTGATGCAACTCCCCGGAGGTTCGGGGTACGGGTCGGCCCCGTAGCGAGCTGCATGGAGGTACCAGAGCGGGTCGTTCAACCACGACCTACGGGGAGACGGAGACATCGCGGATCCTTGCGTTCGATCCCGTGGAAGCTGTCCTCGCACACTCGCCGGGCATGCGGACGCACGTTCGTCGTCACGGATTGCATGGAAGTGAATGCAGTGTGTGAGATACGAGGATTAGCATGCCGGCATGAGCCCGACAAAAAGTATGGGCACAGCAGAATTTCGCTACTCAAATTCCGCGAGAGCTTTCGCCTGCCACCAGGCGAACTACCGCCGGCGCGAAGCCTCCCGCTGTGGCGCAGAACGTTTCTTGCTCCGGCGGAACATCCGCCGACACACTGGATCCGGTATGGAGAGGACCGCAGATGATCGGCGACAGCGAGTCCGCATCACCCGCCTTGTGGCGCCTGCAACTTGGCGCCGAGTTGCGTCGTCTACGAATCGAGGCCGGCCTGAAGTCCGCCCAGGTCGTCAAGAGGCTGCTGTGGAGCCCCTCCAAACTCACTCGGCTGGAAGCGGGCGAGAATTACGTCGTCGAGCCTTCCGACGTGATGGCCCTGTGTGAGATCTACGGAGCTGCGCCGGAAACCCGTGCGCTCCTGGATGACTACGCCGCCGTGACGAAGACGAAGCGTGACTGGTGGCAATCACAGCAGTACCGGCCGATCATCCGCCCAGGTCTCAAGGCATTCCTCGGGCTTGAGGCGACAGCCGCTTCCTTGCACAACTACGAGTCGGAGTTCGTACCGGGGCTGCTGCAAACCGAAGCCTACGTACGAGCGATCCATCAGATCTCACACGCGGCACTCCCCCCGGACGATGTCGATCGACTCGTTTCCATCCGAATGACGCGCCAGGAAGTACTCGTTCGGCAACAGGCGCCCCTGAAGTTGGTCGCCATCGTCAACGAGGCGGTGCTCCGTCGGCAGGTGGGTAGCGCGGCGCTGCTCCGTGGGCAACTCGACCACATCGCCGAGGTCTCCGAACTCCCCAACGTACGAGTCCAGGTAGTCCCGTACCGGCTGGGCGTGCACCCGGGGATGGCGGGCCCGTTCGTCATCCTCAAGTTCGCGAAAGGGGCCGCGCTCAAACCGATCGTCTACCTGGAGAATCTGGCGGACGCATGGGTCACCCGCCGGGAAGCCGATGTCGAGAAGTACGAGGAGGCGTTCAGCGATCTCCAAGCGCTCGCCCCGGGCCCCCAGGAGTCCCTGAGCCTGATCCATACGGCACTCAAGGAGCTTTGATCAATGACCGCCATGCCCGACACCGCTTGGTTCAAGTCGAGTTACAGCAACAACTCCGGCGGCCAATGCGTTGAGGGCGCCCACTTCGACCACGACACGATGGCCATCCGCGACTCCAAGGACCCCTCCCGAGGCACCTTCGTCTTCCCCGCCCCCACCTGGGAAGCCTTCCTCGGCTCCCTCAGGCAGCGCTGAAGCCGCCTCCCAACGTTCGTGCGGCGGTCGAGGGCACAACTCGACCTGCCGTAGCGCGCATGGGCGATGGTCAGGTCGGGCCCTGGGACCGCGCCCCGTCAGGACCATCGTCCGGCCGACGTGATCCGGTCGACCTGGTCCTCCGGCGGGACCTCGTAGGGGAGTTCGCGCGCCGGCGTTCCCTCGGGAGAACAAAGCCGTACCGGGCGAGCCGAGAAACGCATGCGGGCGAGGGTCTCGACGACCTGACCCACCTCAAAACGGTCGACTCGCCTGCGGCAATGCCCGCAGGCAGGTCGAACGCCGTCCGGCAACTGGTGGGCGAACTCGGTCTCGTCGGGATCCGGATCGTCGAGGCCGTCGCCCACGCCCTGTCGGCCGGACTTGCGGAGCGGATCGACGTAGTAGGCCACGGACGACTCGGTCACGGCCCCGACAGCCCCGCCCGGCAAAGCCCGTCGGCGATTCGGGTGTGCCACTCCCCTCCCAGGGCTTGGACGACGTCGTGGGGCTCCCACTCCGGAAGTCCCCGATGCCGTGGACTCCCACGATGGCACGCGTCATGAACTCTCATACGTGACGACGACGCCGGCGGATCAGTCCGCCGGGCCCACCGACAAACGACACGACAGCCGGAGGCGTACCGCGCCGGCTCGCTCCGTCGCCGATTCGGCCCTGGCACTCCACCGGGACGACCTGTGGGCCCGACCGCTCCATGGGAGCCGTCGGTCGTGTCGTCGGGATCGGCCTCCGTGCAGGGGTCGCGATGCGTTGTCGTGCACCCGCCTTCGGCGGGCCCGGGCCACCGGAGGCGTTCGTCGGGAGCCTCGGGATCCCCGTGCTCCCGCGCGGGGGACGGTGTCCGGCGTCAACGGGCGAACTTCTCGATGGCTGCCGGCGTGACCGGGGTGAAGAAGTTGACGAGGTTGCCGTCGGGGTCGCGGAAGAGCAGCGCCCGGTTGCCCCACGGCATCGTCGTGGGTTCGTTGACGAAGTCGGTGACGAGGCCGGCCAGGTTCTCGTACACGCGGTCCACATCGTCGACGAGGAATTCGAGAATCACGCTGTGGTTGTCCGCCGGGCGGGCGGACCCCGGAGCGAACATCGGGACCGTGCGGGTGCCGGCGATCGCGAGGGTGGCGCCGGTGGTGGTGAGTTCGGCGAAGTCCTCGGTGGCCCAGGTCGCCGGCACGCCCGTGGCCCGCTCGTAGAACTCGACGAGGCGCGCGACGTCGCCGGTGATGATGCGGATCGAGACGAAGTCCATGGTGTTCTCCCTGATTGTCGAAGCGGCTGTACTCCGCAGGCTAGGACAAATAGAGGACAGAATCCGCCCGGTATTCGCGTTAAGCTCCGAATATGTCCCGACCCACCGTGCGCGTGCTGACCCTCCTGGAGTTGCTGCAGTCGGGCGGCATCCGAACGGTGGCCGAACTCGCCGACCGGCTCGACGTCGACGGCCGGACCGTGCGGCGGTATGTGAACCACCTGCTCGACCTCGACGTGCCGGTGGAGGCGGTGCGGGGCCGCTACGGCGGGTACCGGCTCGCCCCCGGATACCGCCTGCCGCCGCTCATGCTCGGCGACGACGAGGCACTCGCCGTGCTGCTCGGCCTGGCTGCCGTCCGCCGGACGGGGCCGATGACGACGGCGGACACGGCGGCCGAGACGGCGGCGGCCAAAATCCGCCGGGTGCTGCCCGAGCGCCTGGCTCACAGACTCGACACGGTCCTGGAATCCCTCGCGTTCACGGCTCCGCCCGGCGGGTCCGCACACCCCGACGCGGAGGTCCTGCTCACCGTCGCCGACGCGGTGCGTCACCGACGGCCGATCTCCATCGCATACACCGACCGCGCGGACCGCCGCAGCGAACGCCCGCTGCACGCGTACGGGATCGTCGCCCATGCGGGCCGGTGGTACGTCACGGGCACCGACCCCGAGATCGGCGAGGACCGAACCTTCCGGCTCGATCGCATCGCCGCCGCGAGGACCCTGCCCGGCTCGTTCGAAGCACCCGCCGGACTCGATCCGGCACAGCGCGTGTTGTCCGGGTTCGCCACGGCCGAATACCGATACGAGGTGACGCTGCACATCCAGGCAACGGTCGAACAGATCCGCGCCCACCTTCCGGCGAGCGTGGCCACCCTGGCGGAGCCCGCCCCGGCGGCAGACGCGGATCCGGCGACCGAGCCTTGGCAGCACGTCGAGCTACGCGCCGAAAACCTCGACTGGCTGCCGCCGCTACTCGCCGCACTCGACCGCCCCTTCGTCATCGAGCGCCCCGACGAACTACGCAACCTCGTAACCGCCTTCGCCGACCGCCTCGCCTCCTACGCCCGCCGAGCCTGACGGCCCCCGGCCCGGCGCACCGCGACCATCCACCGGGTGGGCCCATGGTCGGAGGCTGCCGGCAGCATCGCCTCCATGAACGGCACCCACACCACCCCGCCACGGCCGCTCCCGATGCATGGGGTCGAGAATGCGCCGTCGGGGCCGACGGGGCTACTCCGTTGAGCATGATCACCATCGTGCCGACGTCGTCCCTGAGGAACATGGATCTCACCGGCGGCCATGCCCCGAACCGCGACGCGGCGGGACGGTGGTCCGGTGAGGTTCACCAGGGGGCTTTTCGGGTGGGTCGGGCGTTTGCGGCCTGCGGTCGCGTTTTGGTCGGCGGCGGGTGGCTTTGTGCTAAACGGTCGGCGTGGGCTGGTGGAGGTGGGCCCGGTCCCGGGGTCGCCGGTGGCCGGGAGCCTTGGGTTTCCCGGCGAGAGGTGGGTGTTGCTTGCCGGAAAGGCGCTGGCAACGGCGGAGCGGGTGGGTGCTTTCGTCGGGTTCGCCGGGGAGCCTTTCCGAGTGGGCCGGGTGTTCGCGGCCAGCGGTCGCGTCCTGGTCGGCAGCGGATGGCTTTGTGCTAAACGGTCGGCGTGGGCTGGTGGAGATCGGCCCGGTCCCACGGTCACCGGCGGTCAGGAGCCTTGGGTTTCCCGGCGAGAGGTGGGTGTTGCTTGCCGGAAAAGCGCTGGCAACGGCGGAGCGGGTGGGTGCTTTCGTCGGGTTCGCCGGGGAGCCTTCCCGAGTGGGCCGGGCCGTTGCGGCCGGCGGTCGCGTCTTGGTCGGCAGCGGGTGGCCTTGTGCTAAACGGTCGGCGTGGACCGGCGGAGATGGACCCGGGTCCACGGTCACCGGCGGTCAGGAGCCCTGGGCTCCCCGGCGAGACCCGGGCGTTGCTCGCCGGAAAGGCGCTGGCAACGGCGCGGAGGGAGGGCGGCCGGGTTGGGTTCGCCGAGGGACCTTTCCGAGTGGGCCGGGCGTTCGCGGCCGGCGGTCGCGTCTTGGTCGGCAGCGGGTGGCCTTGTGCTAAACGGTCGGCGTGGACCGGCGGAGATGGACCCAGGTCCACGGTTACCGGCGGTCAGGAGCCCTGGACTCCCCGGCGAGACGCGCGCGTTGCTCACCGGAAAGGCGCCGGCAACGGCGGAGCGGGTGGGTGCTTTCGTCGGGTTCGCCGGGGAACCTTCCCGAGTGGGCCGGGCGTGCGCGGCCGACGGTCGTGTGTCGGTGGGCAGCGGGAGGCTCAGTGCTAAACGGTCGGCGTGGACCGGCGGAGGTGGACCCGGGTCCACGGTCACCGGCGGTCAGGAGCCTTGGGTTTCCCGGCGAGAGGTGGGTGTTGCTCGCCGGAAAGGCGCTGGCAACGGCGCAGCGGGAGGGCGGCCGGGTTGGGTTCGCCGAGGAGCCTTTCCGAGTGGGCCGGGCGTGCGCGGCCGGCGGTCGCGTCCTGGTCGGCAGCGGATGGCCTTGTGCTAAACGGTCGGCGTGGACCGGCGGAGATGGACCCGGGTCCACGGTCACCGGCGGTCAGGAGCCCTGGACTCCCCGGCGAGACCCGGGCGTTGCTCACCGGAAAGGCGCTGGCAACGGCGGAGCGGGAGGGGAGCCCGGTGAGGTTCGCCGGGGAGCCTTTCCGAGAGGGTCGGGCCGTTTCGGGTTGTGGTGGGTGTGTGGTGGCGGGAGGGGAGAAGAAGAGCGGGCCGTGGGTGGGCGGTTGCGGTCGCCGGGGTGCACAACCCGGCCCTCGGCACGCGCTCTCGCCGCTCGGTCACGTAAAACCGCAGGTCAGAGGAACCCCGGGTGCGGGCAGCCGTCTCGGGATCCGGGCCCTGACCCTCCGGGCTCACAGACAGCTCTCCACCCGGCGGCACCGACCCGAAACGCCCACCGAGAGCCCTGACCCACGCGAAATCGGCCCCCTGCGTACGCAACCCGGCCCCCGGCACCTGCTCTCGCCGCTCGATCCCACAAAACCGCAGGTCAGCGGAACCCCGGGTGCGGGCAGCCGTCTCGGGATCCGGGCCCTGACCCTCCGGGCTCACAGACGGCTCTCCACCCGGCGGCACCGACCCGAAACGCCCACCGAGAGCCCTGACCCACGCGAAATCGGCTGCTTGCGTGCGCAACCCGGCCCCCGGCACCTGCTCTCGCCGGCCGGTTGCACAAACCGCAGGTCAGCCCCGAAACAGCGGGTCCGAAGGCGTCCCGCGATCCGGATCGAGACCCGCCCAACCCACGGGCAGCCTTTCCGCCCGCGCACCCACCCCGAAACGCCCGTCGAAACGGCCCCACCCACTCGGGAAGGCTCCCCGGCGAACCTCACCGGGCTCCCCTCCCGCTCCGCCGTTGCCAGCGCCTTTCCGGCAAGCAACGCCCGCGTCTCGCCGGGGAACCCAGGGCTCCTGACCGCCGGTGACCGTGGGACCAGGCCCACCTCCACCGGCCCACGCCGACCGTTTAGCACTGAGCCTCCCGCTGCCCACCAAGTCGCGACCGCCAGCCGCGCACGCCCGGCCCACTCGGCAAGGCTCCCCGGCGAACCCGACGAAAGCACCCACCCGCTCCGCCGTTGCCAGCGCCTTTCCGGCAAGCAACACCTGAGTCTCGCCGGGGAACCCAGGGCTCCTGACCGCCGGTGACCACGGGACCGGGCCCACCTCCACCGAGCCACGCCGACCGTTTAGCACAAAGCCACCCGCTGCCCACCAAGACGCGACCGCCGGCCGCAAGCGCCCGACCCATTCGGAAAGGCTCCCCGGCGAACCCAACTCGGCCGCCCTCCCGCTCCGCCGTTGCCGGCGCCTTTCCGGCAAGCAACACCCACCTCTCGCCGGGAAACCCAAGGCTCCCGGCCACCGGCGACCACGGGACCGGGCCCACCTCCACCAGCCCACGCCGACCGTTTAGCACTGAGCCACCCGCTGCCGACCAAAACCCAACCGCCGGCCGCAAACGCCCTCCTCGCCCTCCTCGCCCTCCTCGCTCTCCTCGCTCGCCGGGAACTCCCGACCCAACGGCCTTCGATGGGCCGGTTCCGAAGCTCGGGCTGCTGCCGTCGGGCAGCATCGGGCGATGAACCCTGACGACGCGGTGCCTCGGGAATTGAAGGTGCTCGATACGGCCGCGCTGCTCGGGCTGGAGGAGCAAGCGGCTCGGCTCAGGCTCAACCAGCGGCTGGACCCGGCATGGGTGCACGCGAATACGGCGCCCGCGGGGACCCACTACCTGTGGCCGTTGCTGTGGAACAGCACGCCCCATCGCCCGGACCTGCCCCGCCAGTTGCGGTGCGAATTGCTCGTCGTGCTCCGTACGGGAGACCGGGTGCGGAGCCTGTTGGACGTCGTACCCGCTGACTTCGCCCCCTGCCGAGAGTGACCTCGCGTAGCGAGGGCACACACGTCGGCAGACTCCTGGACCGCGCACCGAGCGTCAGGGAATGGCTCCTGGGCAAGGATGCACCGGGCATGCCTCGTCCGCCTCACGCCGACGGCGCCCCCTGACGGAGCAGGATCGCCCGGACAATGTCGTCGCGGGTGCCGCCGGCCGAGGTGCCGGCGAGCGGAATGCCGGTGGTGTCCAGGGGCAAGCGATGGAGGCCGAATTCGCTGGTGGCCCCGAACCCCCGCGCACTACCCTGCGCCGAGAACCCGGGGACGCGTCGGCCCACGCTCGCCGAACCGCCGCGTGGATCGCGGCCGGCGGTCGGCACGGCGAGTGTCGGTGGCGGTCGTGAAATCGACGGAAGGACGGATGCGTAAGCCATGGAGCCCGCCGACTTCTACACCGGCATCGTCGCCGAGTCCTACGCCCCGTTGCGATCACTCGACCCCGATCCCGAGGTCCATGCGGCCTTCATTCGCGAAGTGGGCGGACCGGCGCTGGAGTTGGGTTGTGGGGACGGTGATCCGTTGCTCGATCTGCGTCGCCGCGGGCTGGACGTCGAGGGGGTCGATTCCTCCGCCGACATGTTGGCGCGCTGCCGACGTCGGGCCGACGACGCGGGTGTCACGGTCACCCTCCACCACCAGCGGATGGAGGCGCTCGACCTGCCCCGCCGCTTCCGGGCGATCTTCCTCGCCGGGCCGACCTTCAACCTGCTTCCGGACGACGACGCCGCCGGCGCCGCGCTCGAAGGCATTCGCCGCCACCTGGTCGACGGGGGTTCCGCGCTGATCCCGCTGCACATCCCCGCCCCCACCCCTGCCGACCGGATCGGCGCGACCCGTACCGCCACCGCCGCCGACGGCGCACGGTTGCGCTTCACCCTCGTATCCGAGGAACGCAACGAAGCCGAGCGCACCCAGATCTCCCTGCTGCGCTACGAACGCCACGAGCACCACAAGCACCACGAGCACCACGAGCACCACGAGCACCACGCCCAGGACGCGAGCGCCGTCGTGGAACGGCCATGGCTGCTGCACTGGTACACCCGCGACGGATTCCGAGCGCTCGTCGCGGCAGCCGGACTGACCACGGTGTCCGTCACGGACTCGGACGGCAACCCTGCCCGGGACGACGCCGACTCCACGGTGTTCCGCCTGCGCGCCGACCACCACACCCCGCGACCGCCCACCCGCTGAGCGCCCGCCCCCCGAGCGCCCAGCGGGCCGATTTCAGCCCGTCGCCACCACCGGTACGCCGCTTGGGCGGCCTGCCAGGAGGGCCGCGATGTGGTCGGCGCAGCGGAGGGCCGCCGTGGCCATCGCGCCTTTGGTCATGCCGGCGACATGTGGGGTCAGCAGGGCGTTCGGCAGGCCGAAGAGCGGCGACGCGAAGGCCGCGTGCTCGTGCTCGAACGTGTCGACCGCCGCCGCCACCAGGGGCGCCGCCGGATCGCTCAGCGCGTCGGCCAGCGCCTGCTCGTCGACGATGCCACCCCTGGCGGTGTTCAGCAGGATCGACCCGGGTCGCATCGATGCCAACTCCGCCCGCCCGATCAGTCCTCGGGTCTGCGAAGTGAGCGGAAGATGCAGGGAGACCACGTCACTCGTCGCCAACAGGCCGGCGAGCGATGCCGCCCGAGGCACCGAGGACTCGGCCTCCGGACGCCGGGAGAAGCCCTGCACCGTCATGCCCAGCGCGCTCGCCCGCTCGGCCAGGGCCGACCCGATCCGGCCCAACCCGACGATCCCCAGGGTCAGTTCCGCCAACTCCACCGCGGGCGCGCTCGGCGCACTCCAACGCCCCTGGTGCGCGGCCGCGTTGTGCGCGGTGAGGTGCCGAGTCGACGCGAGCAACTGCGCCAGGGCGAACTCCGCGACCGCGTTCGCGTTGGAGCCCGGAGTGTGCGTGACCACGACACCGTGCCGGCCGGCGGCGGCCGACTCGACATGATCGGTACCCGCCCCGGCCCGCCCGATCACCCGCAGCCGATTGGCCAGCGTCGGATCGGTGGCCGCCGCGAGGAAGGCCGCACGCAACGGCACACCCGCACGGGACTTCACCGCGTGGTAGCCGATTCCGTCCCGCACGAACTCGGCGATCAGCGCCCCCTCGTCGAAGGCGTCGAAATCGGCGAAGTCCACCCGCCCACCCCAGCCCGCCCGCGCAGCGCCCCGGTCGCCCACCCGGCGCAGGTTCAAGGTGACGCCCAGCCCGTGCCCGAGCAGCCGGTCCAGTTCCCGGTCGAGCAACTCGCCGGGAGCCGCGTCCAACAACAGGACTCGCGCCCGCTCCACGTGCACCCCTTCCCCGCAAGGCCACCGACCCTACAGCGACCCGGGAACCACACTCGCCCGAGTCCTTCGACCACCACGGGCACCGCGAGCAAACTCCACACCCGACCAAGGCCGTTCGCGGCCACCATGATCGCCACCGCTAAGCTGCGGTCACTGTGCGGGCTCGGGGTTCGCCCGGGTTCACCAGAGGAGCACGACCACATGATGGGGCCGGCCCATTCCCTGTCCGGAGCATGCGCGTGGATGGCCGCCGGTGCCGCCGCCGATGCCTACGGTCGACCGATGCCCTGGCCGGTCCTGGTGGTCGGCGGGCTGATCTGCGCCGGCGCCGCCCTCGGTCCGGACCTGGACCACAAGGCCGCCACCGTCTCCCGCTCGTTCGGGCCGATATCCCTGATCCTGTGCGGCCTGGTCGACGCGCTCGCCACCGCCACCTACAAGGCCACCCGCAAGAAGGGCGACCCCCGCCGCAACGGCGGCCACCGCACCCTCACCCACACCTGGGTCTGGGCCCTGTTGGTCGGCGCCGGCGCGTCCGCGATCTGCGCGTACGGCGGCCGGTGGGGGGTACTGGGCGTCCTGTTCGTGCACATGGTGCTCGCCATCGAGGGCCTGCTGTGGCGCCAGGCCCGATTGCACAGCGACATCCTGGTCTGGCTGCTGGGCGCCACCAGCACCTGGATGCTCGTGGAGATCCTGAACCGCCCCGGCAACGGCTCGAATTGGTTCTTCACCGAACCCGGCCAGGAGTACTGGTGGGTCGGCCTGCCGATCGCCCTCGGCGCCCTGACCCACTGCATCGGCGACGCACTCACCATCTCCGGCTGCCCGATCCTGTGGCCCATACCGATCGGCCGCAAGCGCTGGTACCCCCTCGGGCCGCCGAAGTCCATGCGCTTCCGCGCGGGCGCCAAGGTCGAAGTCAAGGTCCTGATGCCCCTCTTCATGGGCGCCGGCGGCCTGGGCGCCGTCAGCGCACTGGGCTACCTCGGCTGAGTCCGAAGCCGGTCCCACCGCTCGGTACCCGCCCCCCACACCCGCGCCGACCCGTCGAAACGGTTTGCCTCGGCGCGCAATCGCCGCTGTCATGCCGGATGTTCCGGCTCGAACGACGGGAGCGTCGATGCGCGCGGAGGACGTGGCTGCGGTCGTGGTCGCAGTGGTGGTACCCGTACTGACCGCAGCCGTAGGGGTGTTCGCAGTCGCCTGGCAGGACCGTCAGGCGAGCCGATCGCAAACCGGCCGTCGGCTGCGCGCGTTCGAGGACGCGACCCGGCAGGTCGACTTCGCGGTGTTGTGGTGGGAGGCCCGCCAACGGCTTCCCGGCAGCCCGGAGGAGCTGGGCAACGCGATTCGCGTTGCCCAGCATTGGCTCGACCAGGCGAGCGCGCTCGTGGTCTCCGCAGGCCCGGGCAACGTCGACCCGCCGCGCCGCCTGTCGCTCGCTCGCCTCCTGCTGCTCTACCGATTCCGGTACACCGCAGCCAGGTTCATCCGCGCCGGCTTCTTCGCGATGCTCGCCCTGATGGCCGTGGCCGGCGTGGGCGTGCCGAGCGTGGCGTCGTCCGTCGGCAGCGGCGCCGACCTCGGCTGGTCACTGACCTGGCTGCTGCTCTTCGCGCTGATCACCCTGCTCCTACGCTTCCGGGCGGTCTCCGCGGACACCCTCCGCCGACCCTGAACCGGGCAGGACGCCAAAGCGCCGAGGCCCCGGGGCACCGCCCACCCCTCAATACCCCGCCGGCGCCGGCCAGTGACGCTCCACCCCGATGGCGTCCAACTCAGCCGCGAACTCGGTGAACAGGGCGAGGTCTTCGCGCACCGCATGCGGTTCCACGCCCCGCTTCAGGCAGTACGCCGCCAGGTGCCCCACCACCTCGCCGATGTTCCACTCCACCGGGTGCAGTCGATAGCACCCGTTGGAGATGTGCGTCGTCCCGATGTTCTTCGCCGCCGGCAGCAGGTTGCGCATCCGGATCGGCAACAACGCACCGAGCGGGATCTCGAACGGCACGCTGGCCACGTCGATGTAGTTGTCCCCGCCGGTCGAGGGATGCAGGTCGATCCGGTACGCACCCACCCCCACCGAGTCCGGGAAGTGGTGGATCCCGTGCGTGCCCAGGATGTCCCGGGAGACGTGGTGTTCGGTCACCGTGGTGACCGCGCGGATCCGCCGCGACTCGCGCACATACGCGGACTTGGCCAGCCCGTCGGCGGTGCCGACCACGTCGTGCCGCAACCGCAGTCCGGGATACCCGGTACCGCCGTCCGGCCGGGGCGCCTCGGTCTGGAGCCAGTACAGCACCGACAACGAGAGCTGCTTGGCCTCCCGATGCGCGGCGGCGGCCTCGTCCGCGCCGACCTCGATGATCGGCCGCAACCAGTAGTCGTTCAACGGCCAGTTCACCAGCGTGATGTCCGAGTCGACCGCGCCCGGCTCGAACAGCCCCTTGGCCAGGATCCGGCGGAACAACCACAGGTCGTCGCCGCCCGCGTTGGCGCTCTGGTCGGCGTTCACCGCGAGCGGGTCGCCCCCGGGTCGCGGGTCGAAGGTGCGCGCCTCCGGTTCCAGCGTGCGCGGATCGGGCGCGAGGAAGCCGAGCAGCGGGCCGGGCCAGAAGTCCGGCCGGTACGACCGCCAGAACTCGTAGTCCGCAGGCCGGTCGATCACGTGGTTCTCACCCTCGTGGTACGACACGGCGAAGCAGTACGTGATGCCCTGCATGTTCAACGGCTGGTACTGCGCGGGCGCGTTCGGCTCGTCGTACTCGTCCCGGGCCTCCGCGCCCGTGACGTACTCGGCCTTGGCCAGCGGCAACAACTCGCCGGTCTCGGTCGCGTCCAGCACGTACGCCGCACTGATCGTGTGCGACTCCTCGGTGCGCACGCCCCACAGGGTGACCGCGCGCACCCGGTCGCCGTCCGCGAACACCTCGGCGGGCACGTGCTCCAGGAGTATTCGCAGCCGCCCGGACGCCAGGTGCGGCGCGAGCAGTGCCTGCAACACGGCCAGCGAGGCCCGCGGTTCGTGGCACAACTTGCTCACGTAGCCGGCGCCGGGGTTGAGTTCACGACGGGCCCGGGCCGCGCCGGTGAGCGGATACCAGGTCCGGTAGTGCTCGCGGATCGCGGTGCGCAGTTCGCGATAGCTCGCCGGGGCGCCGTAGCTCTCGATCCAGGGATGCTCGTCCGGCGGCACCGCCTGTGCGGTGAGTTGGCCGCCGATCCAGTCGGTCTCCTCGGTCAGTACGACCGTGCGGCCCGCCCGGCACGCGGCCAGTGCGGCGGCGACTCCGCCGAGGCCGCCGCCGACGATGAGGACCTCGGTGCTGATTTCGGACATGCTGAAGCCTTCCGTGAACGCGCTGATGAATGGATGTACGGGCGAAACCGAATCCGGCACCGGCGACGCGGACCGGCGCGGGTGAAGGGGAAGACCGAAGCGGACCACCGAGGCGGGCGCAAGAGCGCATGCCGACAGGGCCGTTCCACCGATGCCGGCCCAACCTCACCGCGGCGGACTCACCGCGGCGATCTCACCGCACCGCCCCCGCCGTCTCCCCCGGCACCGGCTCGCAACTCATCAACTGATGCCTGGCCAGATTCGGCTCCCCCGCGATCAGTCCGGTGAGCAGGCGGACCGCCGCCGCGCCCATCTCCCGCCGCGGCACCGAGAAGCCGGACAGGAAGGCCGGCCCGGGCACCGCGTGTTCGGGGGCGCCCAGGGTGGCCAGGGACAGGTCCTCGGGGAATCGGTAGCCGGCGGTCGACGCGGCGGCCAGCACCGCCCGGTGCGCGGCGTCGGTGTCGGTCGCCTCGGTGACGATCGCGGTGACGCCCTGCTCGTACCAGCCGCGCAGCCGGTCCGCGCTCAGGTCCGAACCGTCCGTGCGCACCACGGTGGACCGCTCGACCGGCAGTCCGCACTCGGCCATGCCGCGGCGGAACCCCGCTTCGCGATCGACCGCGCTGATCGCGTCGTCGAGTTCGCGGACGTACAGGATCCGGTGGTGGCCCAGCTCGGCCAGGTGACGCACAACCTCCGCCGTCGCCGTCACGTAGTCCGCGCCGACGTACGGCAGTCGGTCGCCGAAGTCGTCGTGCCGGCCCAGGTAGACCACCGGCAGATCGGTGGCCAGCAGCCGGTCCATCTCCCGGATCGGCAGATGCCGGCCCATGAACAGGCAACCGTCCGCCAGCCGGACCCGGTTGAGCACCTCCGCGTGCGGCCGTTCGCCGGTGATGCTCGACGCGATGAACATCAGCAGGTCGTAGCCCTGCGCCGCGGACTCCTGCTCGATGCCGACCAGGAACGGATGGTAGGCGTGCGACATTTCGGTGGGGAAGGTCGCGGTGAACGTATACAGGCCGAGCAGGTTGTTCTGGCCGGCCGCGAGTCGCTTCGCTATCGGGTCGGGCATGTAGCCGAGCTGCTCGGCGGCGGCCATCACCTTGAGCCGGGTCTCGTCGGCGATCCCGACCGCCGCCGAACCGCCGCTGAGGATCAGGGACACCGTCGGCTGTGAGACGCCGGCCAGCCGGGCGATGTCCGCCTGACGGGGCCGATTCGCGCGTGAACCAGCCGGCCGCCCGGGCCCCCCGATCGGCTTCATGTACTCCTCCATATGGCTGGCAACGGAATGACCCGGAATGCAACGACCGACGATCGAACGGCCGTCGACGAACTCCTAATGCGCATCAGATCTATGAATCCAGTATATCCGGTGACGGTGTGTGAGCCGGTATCGGCGTGAACCGGCAGTCGCCGCGCCGGCACACGACGGCGCACAATCCGGTGACGATACGCGGTTCAGGGCGCTTCCAACCCGCCGTCGGGCCGCCGCACCCGGGCGGCCCAGCGCTCGTGCAGATGTGTCCGCGGCGGATACTTCGCCGCCATCGCCTCGTCCAGGTCGATGCCCCAACCGGGCCGATCCGACGGCGTGAGGTAGCCGTCCACCGTGCGCAGCGTGCCGGGGAACACCTCGTGCACCCGCTCGGGGTAGACGTGCTGTTCCTGGATGCCGAACGCGGCACTGGTCACATCCAGCGTGACGTTGACCGCCGCGCCCACCGGCGACACGTCCGGCGGTCCGTGCCACGCGGTTCGTACGCCGGTCAGTTCGCACAGCGTGGCCAACTTCCGGGCCGGCGTCAGCCCACCCACCGCCGAGACGTGCACCCGCAGGTAGTCGACGCCGCCGGAGGTGACCAGGCGCGTCGCGTCGGTCATCGAGGTGAGCAACTCGCCGGAGGCGATCGGCATCGGCGCGGCGGCCCGCACCTCGGGCAACCGGTCGAAGTGCTCCGGCGCCAGCGGATCCTCCAGGAAGAACAGCCGGTACGGCTCCAGCGAACGGGCCAGCCCCACCGCCTCCTTGGGGGTCAGCCGGTTGTGCGCGTCGTGCAGCAGCCCGAGTTCGTCGCCGAGCACCTCCCGGGCCCGCTCGAACAGGCGCGGGGCGGTCCGCAGGTAGTGGCCGACGTCCCAGCCGTCCGGGTAGGGCGCGCCGGGGTACCCGCCCGGCGCGCCGTCCGCGCCGTAGGTACCGAGACCGGGACCGCCGGTCTGCAACCGCACGTAGCGGTAGCCCTGTTCGGCCAGCGCGGCGACCCGTTCGATCGACTCCTCGATGTCGCCGCCGCGGGCCCCGGTGTACACCGCCGCGCCGGCCCGCACCCGGCCGCCGAGCAACTCGTAGACGGGTAGGCCCAGTCGCTTGCCGGCGATGTCCCACAACGCCTGGTCGATTCCGGACAGCGCGTTGTTGTGCACCGGGCCGCCGCGCCAATAGGAGGAGAAGTGCAACATCCGGAAGATGTCCTCGATGTCGCCCGGATGCCGGCCGATCACCATCGGCGCGAGGTGCTCCTCGACGGCCGCGACAACCGCGTGGAAGCGCTGGGTGAAGGTGGCGCAGCCGAGCCCGTACAGCCCCGGCTCGGACGTGTCGATCCGCACCACGACGAGCGGAACACCCCCGGGCGCGGTGACGATCGCCCGCACCGCGGTGATCCGCAACGCGTCCCGGGCCGGCCACGGGGCCTGCGTCTCGGGCATCGCCGCGGCCGGGATCGCCGCGGCGTCGGCCGGCTCGGCCGGTGTCGTCTCCGACGTGGTCATCAGGGTCGCTCCTGGGGGTACGGGTGCCGGGCGGTGAAACCGAGGAGTCGCCGGGCGGGGGTCAGATCGATCGGGACCGACCGGGCGGGGAACACCGCGCGGCGGGGCACGTCCGGAAGATGGGCGGCGAGCAACTCGCCGGTGGGCGCCGCCATCAGCGTGTCCGGCGCCGCCACGAACAACACCGGCGCGCCGGTGACCGCCGGCGCGGTCAGGCCCAGTACGCACGCCCGGGCCGCGTCGCGCAGGTCGAGGTAACTCCACACCTCCGGCGCGCCGAGCGCCGGATTCGCGGCCAACCGCGCGGCGTGCCCCGCGAGTCGATCCGGATCGCCGAGGAACGGCAGGCGCAGCGCCGCCACCGTCATGCCGTATCGCCGGTGCATCATCGCGGCGGTGGCCTCGTCGACCTGCTTGGACAGCGCGTACGGGTCCTCGACGCGCAGCGGCAACGCGGTGTCCAGCGGCAGGTAGGCCGGTTGCGGGCGAGGCGTGGAGCGGGCGAACGGCAGGCCGGTCACCGACAGGCTGCTCGCCACCACCGCGCGCCGCACCCCCATTCGGCCGGCCTCGTTCAGCACCACGAACGTGGCCTGGGTGTTCGTCCCGAACACCACCTCGGCCGGGGCGATTTCGGGCGAGGCGAGCGCGGCGAGATGAATCACCGCATCGACCCCGTCGAGAGCCTCCGCCACCGCCGCCGGGTCGCGCGCATCGCCGACCACCACCCGATCGGCGCACAACCGCACGGCCTCGTCGACCGAAGACGAGCCGGCCGACGCGGAAGCCGGCGGCGCCACCAACGCCGTCACCGGCACGCCCCGGTGCGCCAGTTCGGCCGACACCGCCGTCCCCAATCGCCCCGCGGCACCGGTGACCAGGACCCGCGCCGGGCAAGCCCCGGTCGCCTCCACCCCGAACCCCCCACGTCCCGCACTCACTTGAGCCCCGTAAAGGCGATCCCGCGCACGATCTGCCGCTGGAAGACCAGGAACACCACGACCGGCGGGATGATCGTGATCAACATGCCCGCGATCAGCAGGCTCTGGTCCGAGGTGTCCGCGAGTCGTGGCAGCGCCACCGCCAGCGGCTGCTTGTCCGAGTCGGTGATGGCGATCATCGGCCAGAGGAAGTCCTTCCAGGCGTTCATCACCGCCAACAGCGACACCACGGCCAGGATCGGCCGGGACATGGGCAGCACGATACGGGTGAGGACTCGCCACGGACCGGCGCCGTCCAGGCGTGCCGCCTCCAGGAGTTCCTTCGGAATACCGTCGAAGAACTGCTTCATCAGCAGCACGTTGAAGGCGTGCGCACCGGCCGGCAACCAGACCGCCATCGGCGTGTTCGCGATCGAGGTGCCGGTCGGCGGCAGGTCCTGGATGGTCAGGTAGAGCGAGACCATCGACACCGTGCCCGGCAGGAACAGCGTGGCCAGCACGGCGGCGTAGACGTACTTCCCGTAGAACGGCCGCAGCACGGACAACGCGTAGGCGCCGGTCACCGCGACGAACAACTGCACGAACCACGAACCACCCACCAGGACCACGGTGTTCATCAGATAGCGGCCGAGGTCCAGGCTCGTCCACGCGGTCGAGATGTTCGACCACCGCGCATCCTCGGGCCACAGCGCCAGCGGGTGCCGCAGCGATTCCTGGGTGGAGGAGATCGAACCCTTGAACACCCAGTAGATCGGCCCCGCGCCCTCGATCACCAGCGCCGCGATCAGCAGGAACTGCGTGGTGCCCAGGCCGATCCGGGTGAGTGGGCGGCGGCGCTCCGCCTCGGACATCACGCCCCGGGTTCCGGTACTCATTTCGTCCCCCACGTGCGGGTGAGCCGCAGATAGATCGCCGACAGGACCGCGAGCACCGCGGCCAGGCTCACGCTCAGCGCGGCGGCGCTGCCGTAGTCGCCGCTGACGAACGCGTAGCGGTAGATGAGCAGCAGCACGGTGACCGTGGAGTCCTCCGGGCCGCCGTCGGTGAGCACGAACGGCTCGGTGAACACCTGGAAGGTGTTGATCACCTGGAGCAGCATCATGATCAGCAGGATCGAGCGCATGTGCGGCAACGTGACGTGCCACAACCGGCGCCGGATCGAGGCCCCGTCCAGTTCGGCGGCCTCGTACAACTCGGTCGGCACACTCGCGAGCGCGGCCAGATAGATCAGCACCGCGCCACCCGCGCCCGCCCAGGTCGCCTCCACCACCAGGCTCGTCATCGCGGTGTCGGCGGATTGCAACCATGGGTACGGGCCGAGCCCGACCGTGCCGAGCACCTCGTTGAACAATCCCGTGTCCGGGTCGTAGAACCACTTCCACATCAGCACCGCGACCACCGGCGGCACCGCCACCGGCAGGTAGACCAGCACCCGCATCAGGGCGCCGCCGCGCCGCAGTTCGGACATCAGCACGGCCAGGAACAGCGGCAGCGGGAAGCCGATCAGCAGTGCCAGACCGGTGAACACCACGGTGTTCCACACCGCTTTGGCGAGCAGCGGATCGTCCAGCAGGGTCCGGTAGTTCTGGAAGCCGACCCAGGTCGCCGGCTCGACCAGGTTGGTCTGCTGGAAGCTCAGCAGCAGGCTGCGGACGATCGGCCACCAGGAGAACAGACCGAACACCAGCACGGTCGGCAGCAGGAACAACGCCGGCACCAGGTGCCGGGAGCCGCCGCGCAGCCGGTTCGCGGTGAGCGCACGCTTCCCGGCCGGCGCGGGGGCGACGACGGGCGGTGCCTCCCGGGGAATGGTCGGCGTGCTCACGACGCGACCTCGACGGGCCGCCGGTCCGGGCCGATCGGGGCCCCTGCGCCGATCACGGTGCCTGCGCCTTCTCGAAGGCCGGTCCCAGCCGGTCGGTGGCCTTGGTCAACTCCTCGCGCGGGTCGGCGTCCTTGCGGGTCAACACGGCCTGTACCACCGTGTCCAACGCCCCGTACAACTCCTGTGCGGCGACCGGCGGTTCGACCTGGTAGTCCAGTTTGCCCACGCCGTTGACGTACGGCGCGAAGTTCGCCGCCGGGATGTTGGCGTGCTTGTTGATCGCCGTGTTGACCGGGTCGGAGACCGCGACGGAGTAGAACGGGAGGGTGGGCAGGCCGACCGCGAGCTTGTCCGCGGCCTGGGCGAGCGCGAGTTCCTCGGCGGCGGCCGGGTCGTAGGAGGGCTTGAGGTAGAAGTAGTCGATCCACTTGACCGCCGCGGATCGTTGCGCCGGGGTGGCCTTGGCGCTGACCACGGCCATCATGCCGCCGAGCAGGGTGGACCGGCCGGGGTTCTGCTGCGGGAGCGCGGCCATGCCGAAGTCGGCGGGCTTGCCGGAGTACTGGGTGATGTAGCGGTTGTAGCTGTTGACCGTGCTGATCATCATGCCGATCTTGCCCGCGGCGAAGTCGCGTTCGGCGTCCTGCTGGGTACGCAGGTGGTTGTTGCCCATCGAGTCGTCCTGCCAGCGCATCGCGGCCAGTTGCCGGAGCGCGTTCTCGGCCGGGCCGTCGAGCAGGGACGGCGCGTACTTGTCGCCGACCTTCTTCTCCATCGAGCCGCCGTAGGCGTACGTCATCGCGGTCAGGATCCAGCCGCCGGTGTTCTTGACCGTCATCTGGGTATAGCCGGTGGCGCCGGTGGCGGAGATCTTCTTGGCGGCGGCCCGCACCTCGTCCCACGTGGCGGGCGGCCTGTCCGGGTCCAGGCCGGCCTTGGTGAACAGGTCGCGGTTGTAGACCAGGCCGAGCGCGTACTCGGTGATCGGCAGCCCGTAGACCTTGCCGTCGGCGGCGGTGGCCGGGGCCAGTGCGCGCGGGTCCAGGTCGGCCGAGTGCGGCAGGCCCTTGACCTCGGTGCTCAGGTCGATGATCTGCTTGCGGGCGATCAGACCCGGCGGTTCGGTCAGCGGCACGGTCAGCACCGTCTCGGCGTTGCCGCCGGCCAGTCGGGCGGCGAAGGTGCGCGCGTCCCACTGGGTGTCGGTCGGCTTGAGCTTGATGTTCGGGTTGGCCTTCTCGAACGCCGCGACCGCGTCCAGGAATTGTTGCCGCGTCTTCGGGGCCGTGGTCGCGGGCATGCCGGCGACGGTGATCGTGGTCTTGCCGGCGGAGCCGGCGCCGCCCGAACCGCCGGACTTGCCGGACGAACAGCCGGCCGTGCCGGCGACGAGGGCGAGCGCGAGCGCCCCGGCCCCTGCCACCGCCCGACGGCGCCGACGCCGGTGCGTGCTGACCGGGACTGACTCGGCCACGGGTACCTCCCTGGATCCTGATGCTGCGGCCCGGATGAGCTTCCGGAGTGGGTGCCGTTCCGGGCGCCGATGCGCTTCCGGAAGGCGATGAGGTCGTATCTAATTCGCATTAGAAGGATGTGTCAAGAGGGTTGTCGGCAGGTTGCGCGAACCGGCGAATCAGACATACGGCGGCCTTGACTCGGGTCGGCGATCGGAGTACACATTCGCTCTAATCCGCATTAGGTGAACCCCGTCGCTCGGGAAAGGCATCCTCATGTCCACCCACCGCACGCCCGACGAGCACACTCCGGAGCACGCAGGCGACCACGCAGTCGACCACCAGGCCGGTGCCGGGGTCGAGGCTCGGATCGAGGACCGGCCCGGCGACCACCGCGGCGCCGGCACCGGCCTGCATCGACGCGGCTTCCTCGCCGGGGCGGTCGCGGTCGGCGCGGTCGGCGCGACGTTGTCCGGGACCGCCTTCGCGGCCGGCCAGGCGGCGCCGGTGACCGTGTCCGCGCCGGGCATCAGCCTGACCGCGGGCGCCGACGGCTACGTCTCGGTCCGCGACGGCGCCGGTGTCGAACGGGTCCGGCTGACCAGATTCATGGCCAAGGACACCGTCGTCGGCATCCAACAGAGCACCGGCGGCACCCCGTCGTCGATCACGCTCGCGGACGGCAGACCGGCGATCCAGGTCGAGTACACGCTGCCCGCCGCCGCGAACGGGATCACCGTCCGGGGCATCTTCGACGTCACCCCGCACCGGGCGCACCTGCGCTGGGAGGTGGGCGGCTCGACCACGCTGACCCCGGCGGGCTTCATGTTCGGACGGACGGTACTCGCACCCACCGCGCCGGAGGCGTTCGTCGCGCTGACCACGTGGAACCGGGACGCGGGCGGCGGCATCCCGTACGAGAGCAACGCCGGCGCGGTCTACTGGGAGACCTGGGCCGACACGAACGCGTACTTCCGGCTCGCCGGCACCACCCCGGCCTGGACCAACGCCACCTGGATCCACGCCCCCGGCACCGCGAGCACCGGCGGCGCGGTGACCGAGGCCGACCTGGTGCTCGGCTCGATGCGGCCCGCGGCGGCCGGCACCACCGGGGCGGGCCGACCGCTGGGCGTCGAGGTGTGGACCGACCGACCGTTCTCGCTGTGGGACCAGGGCGGCGTGCCGATGCCGCTGCACGCCGAGGTCGCCAACGGCGGCAGTACCGAGCGGACGGTGCGACTGTCCTGGTGGGCGCGCGACTTCGACGGGCGGGTGCTGGGCAGCGGCGCGGTCACCGGCACGATCGCGGCGGGCGCCACCTGGGCGCAGACCTTCACCGTCACCTCGCCGGCGCAGGGCATCGTGTTCACCGAGGTGAGCGCGACCTCCGGGACGGACGAGGCGTTCGCCCGGACCAACCTCGCGGTGCTGCCCCCGTTCACCTACCGGGCGAGCGCCGCCGACAGCATGTTCGGCATCGCCAACTATCCGTGGCTGCTCCAACCGGACACCCCGGCCGTGCTGGAACTGATGCAGCGGCTGGGCATCAGGCGGGTGCGGATCTCCTACGACGGCGGCCCGGGCCTGCCGCCGGCCACGCTGGACACGGCCGGCATCGCGCACAACATCGAACTGGCCGGCATCCCACTCGGCGGCACCACTGCCCAGGTCGCCGCGTGGGCGGACACCAACACGGCCAAGGCGATCGGCGCCGGCGCCGACTGGTTCGAGGTGGCGAACGAGATCAACAAGCCGTGGATGAGCGGACAGACCGCGTCCGCCTACGTCCGCGACGGCCTGCACCCGGTCCGCGATCGGCTGACGGCGGCCGGAGCGCAGACCAGGGTGCTCAATGCCGGACTGGCCGGGATGGACCACGTCTGGACCAAGAACTTCCGCGACGCGGGCGGCTGGAGCCTGATCGACGGCTTCGCCTTCCACCCCGGCCGAGGCAACTTCACCCCCGACTACGCCCCGGCGCCCGCCGACTGGACGATGGGCGATCACGGCACGTACTGGAACTTCCTCGGCGGCCTGCGCAAGGCGCGCGAGGTGATCGCCGAGTACGGGCCCAAGGAGTTGTGGCTGACCGAGGCATACGCGTGCACCAAGCCGAACAGTTGGTGGCACGACACCTACCGGCATGCCGCCGAGAACGTCCTGCTGACCCTGGCGCTGGCCAAGGCCGAGGGGGTGCGCTGCGTGAACTGGTACCAGTTGCACGACAGCGTGCTGGGCAAGCCGCAACTGGCCGACCCGGTCAACTCCGAGTACCACTACGGCCTGATGCACCGCGACCTCGGCGCCAAGCCGTCGGCGCTGGCCTATGCGACGGCGGCCCGGGTGCTGGACCGGGCGGTGTTCCTCCGCCGATTCACGCTGGCCGACCCGGACCTGCACGGCCTGCTGTTCTCCTCGCCGGAGGGACCGATCTCGATCCTGTGGAGCCGCAAGGACGGCTACGTGCTCAACCCCGACCACCCGACCGACTCGGGCTGGTTCGCCGCGCCCGAGCCGTGGGTGGACGGGTGGCGCACCAAGACGACGGTGACGGTGGCGGCCGGTGCGGCCACTGCGACGGCGGCACGGCCGGGTCGCCACGCCTCGGCAACGGTCCGCGAGGTGGACTGCATCGGGCGCGAGCGGCTGTTGACGCCGGTGCGTGGGCGGGTGTCGGTGCGGTTGGACGGGGCGCCGCGGATCTATTACGGGTTGACGGACACGCCGGAGGCGGGTTGCTGATGGTGAGTGGGTATCGGGGGGCGGCGGCGTGCGGGGCGCCGTCCTTCGATGCCCGGCCCCGCGCACGAATCCCGACGCGCGGGTCAACCCGATGTTGCTCACCACGTTGGCCGACCGGGGGGCCGCCGCCGAGCCGGCCGTACCCGAGTTGGCGGCCCTTCCGGACACACCGTACGCGCTCACCGCGTGCGAGATCCTCGGCCGCATCGGCCCCGCCGTCGTGCCGGTCGACGACCTGCTCGCCGATCTCGCCCTGGGCCGGTGCCGCGCCCGACCCCCTGGCACGGCACCCAGATCGCCGCGTGGGCACACTGGCGAGTCACCGAGGACCCCGAGCTCGCGCTGACCGTACTCGGCGGCGCGCTGCGTTCGCCGCGGCAGGCGCCGCTACTGCACCGCCTGGCGGACCTGGGTCCGATCGCGAGCGCGTACGCCGACGACGTACGGCATCTGTTCGACCACGCCGGCGACTGGACCCGCCTGACGGCCGCACACGCGTGGTGGCGGATCACCGGCGACCCGGAGCCGGCACTGCCGGAACTCCTGCGGGCGCCGGCCCCGGTGCGCTCCGGCAGGGCAACGGAGCACACCCTGATCGTCGTTCGCCTCCTGGGCGACATCGGCCCACCGGCCCGAAAGGCCGCGGACACGCTCCGCACGATCGTGGCGAACGAGCGACGGGTCGGCGGAAGCATCCTCGCCGACGAGGAACTGTGCCGGGCAACCGGCGCCGCGCTCACGGCGATCGAGCGCTGAACACGACGACCGGACCGGATGGGGCGGCGGCGGACTCGGAGCCGCCGCCCCGGCTGGTGGGTGGATCAGTTGTAAATCAGCGTCGGAGCAAGCGGGGTGCGGGTGACGCAGTACCAGCTCGGCCACGATCCGGACGGGAACAGCACGCGCAGGCTCCAGTTGCTCGGCGAAGGCGGTGCGCCGGTGAGCACCGCATTCAACGGTTGGCCGGGCGAGATGGTGCCGCTGACCTTGGGAATCGCACCGAGATTGAGCACGGGCGAGGATGCCGGATAGGGCGGATTGATCGCACCGTCGTAGACCACGCCGCCACCGGGCCCGTTGAAGAGCACGGTGGTGTTGATCGAGTTGGCGGGGAAGCCGACGGGCACCGGTCGGGCGATGCTCACCTTGAGCAGGCCGCCACCGGTGGAGTAGGTCACCTTGGCGGTGAACGCACCGCCCCTGGTGTCCACACAGTTGTACGGGGAGGTCGACGGCCCGCCGGCAGAGGCGGTACCGACGAACGTGGTCAGGGCGGCGAGCGCCCCGGCACTGGCGAGTGCAGCGAACTTTGCGCGCTTGGACATACCTGTCTCCCGGGTTTCTGGGCTGGACCCGAACCGTGCGGAGGAGCAGAAGTACACAAGAACACCGGATGCAACAACACCCGTCCCACACACCCAGTACAACAACCCACCCTTACCCCGACAACGGCCCCGGCCCGGATGGCGCGAATTGGCAAGTCGGCGGGGGCGGGGATAAGGGGTGGGGCTTGGGTCGCGGGGGCGGGCGGGCTTGGGTCGCGAGCGAAGCGAGTGGCGTTGACGACGGTCGCAGGCGACGCAACGTCGGGGGCGCTGACGCGCCGGGTCGCGGCGTCGTTCGGCGGCTGGGGGAAAGCCCGAGACGTAGCCGCAGCCGACTCGCCCGGTCCCACGCAGCCACGATGCAGGCTGCGAGGCCGGATCAGGTCGCGCCGGTGCCGCTGATCCGCAGCCTTCGAGCTCGACGCAACGGGTGGAGCGGGTGGGGAAACAACCCGACCCAACCAAGACGCGACCGCAGCCCACGACCAGGAGCCCCGGGCCGCCCCCGACCCACGCCGGGCAACAAGACACGCGCAGCCCCCAGCCCCCTCAGGGCCCTGCGGCCTCGAGCTTGGCACCGGCGGCCGTGGCCAAGAGTTCCTCCGCGTGTGCGCGGCCGAGTTCGGAGTCTTCCAGGCCGGCCAGCATCCGGGAGAGCTCTCGGACTCGGGCCGCGTCGTCGAGGGTGACCACGCCGGAGCGGGTGACCGAGCCGTCGCTGGACTTCTCCACCACCAGGTGACGATCGGCGAAGGCGGCGACCTGGGGCAGGTGGGTGACCACGATGACCTGCGCGACCCGCGCCAAGCGGGCCAACCGGCGGCCGACCTCGACCGCCGCCTTGCCGCCGACGCCCTGGTCGACCTCGTCGAAGACGAACGTGGGCACCGGATCGGCCCCCGCGAAGACCACCTCGACCGCGAGCATCACCCGCGAGAGCTCACCGCCGGAGGCGCCCTTGGCCAGCGGGCGCGGCGGCGCGCCCGGGTGCGGGGACAGTTGCAGCTCGACCTCGTCCACGCCCATCGAGCCGTACGCCAGGACCCGATCGCCCACCGGCAGCCCGTCCGGGTCGTCCACGCCGGAGATCGCCACGCCCACACGCGCATATGGCATCGCCAGCGCGCTCAGCTCACCGGTGACCGCCGCCGCGAACCGCTCCGCCGCCGCGTGCCGCGCCGCCGACACCTCGCTCGCCAGCGTCGCCAACTCGCCTCGCAGTGCGTCCCGTTCGGCGGTCAGCTCCTCGGTGCGGTCGTCGTCGCCGTCCAACTCGGCCAACCGCGCGGCCGAGCGCTCGGCCCAGGCCAACACCTCGTCGATGGATTCGCCGTACTTGCGGGTCAACCCGGACAGCGCCGCCCGCCGCTCCTCCGCCGCCGCGAGCCGGACCGGGTCCGCATCCACGCCGGCCGCATAGGACGCCAGCTCGCCCGCCACGTCGGACACCAGATACCCGACCTCGCCGAGCCGATCCGCCAACGCCGCGAGCGCCGGATCGTGCGCGCGCACCGCCTCCACCGCCCGATGCGCGGCGCCCAGCAGCGTCGAGGCGTCCACCGCGTCCGTACCGGTCTCCGGGTCGCCCAACAGCGCCTCGTGCGCCGTGGTCGCCGCAGTGCGCAGCGCGTCGGCGTGGCCCAGTCGCAGCGTCTCCGCAGCGAGTTCGGCGTCCTCGCCCGGCTGCGGCACGACCTGCTCGATCTCGGTCAGGCCGAACCGCAACAGGTCGGCCTCCTGCGCACGTTCGCGCGCCCTGGTGGTGATCTCGGTCAGTTCCGCGCTCACCTCGCGCAGCCGTCGATAGACCCCGCCGTACGCCTTCAGCGGCACCGACACCGCCTCACCGGCGTACCGGTCGAGCGCGCCGCGCTGCCGGGCCGGACGCAGCAGCCGCTGCTGGTCGGTCTGGCCGTGCACCGCGATCAGGTCGTCGGCCAGGTCGGTCAGCAACCCGATCGGCGCGCTCCGCCCGCCCACGTGCGCCCGCGAGCGGCCCTCGGCCGAGACGGTCCGCGCCAGCAGCAGCTCGCCGTCGTCCACCTCGGCGCCCGCCTCGGCCGCCCGACGACCCGCGGGCGAGTCCGCCGGCACGCTGAGCCGACCCTCCACCAGGGCCTTCCCCGTCCCGTTGCGCACCAGCCCGGCATCGGCTCGGCCACCGAACAGCAAACCCAGTCCGGTCACCACCATCGTCTTGCCGGCGCCGGTCTCGCCCGTGACCACGGTGAAGCCCGGCGCGAGCTCGACTACGGCGTCTTCGATGACACCCAGACCCTGTATCCGCATCTCTTCGAGCACGGGACGACACTACGAGGTCGTGGGGACTCCGCGCGAAGAACGCAGTTCAACGGCGTGTGTTCAACACACCGACAGACGACCGTACGGCCCGCCCGAGGGCCTCACCGGTGCCCGCGCCACCCCTTCACGGGCAACGCGAACTTGGCCACCAGTCGATCCGTGAACGGCGCCCGATGCAGCCGCGCCAACCGCACCGGCTGGGTCCCGCGCCGCACCTCCACCCGCGCGCCCGCAGGCAGATGTACGGTCCGCCGGCCGTCGCACCACAACGCGCCGGGCGGCGTCTCGGGCGCGAGTTCGAGCGCGAGCACCGAGTTCGGCGAGACCACCACCGGACGCGCGAACAGCGCGTGCGCGCTGATCGGCACCATGATCAGCGCCTCCACCTCCGGCCACACGATCGGTCCGCCGCCGGAGAACGCGTACGCGGTCGAGCCGGTCGGCGTCGCGCACACCACCCCGTCACAGCCCCAGCGGGACAGCGGCCGGCCGTCCACCTCGGCGACCAGTTCGAGCATGCGCTCGCGCGAGGCCTTCTCGATCGCGGCCTCGTTCAACGCCCAGTTGGTGTGCGCGATCTCGCCGTTGACCCGGACCACCACGTCGAGCGTCATCCGCTCCTCGACGTCGTAGTCGCGCGCCACGACCCGCTCCACCACGTCGTTGAGGTCCTCGCGCTCGGCCTCGGCCAGGAAGCCGACCCGCCCCAGATTGACCCCGAGCATCGGCACCGCCGCGTCGCGTACCAACTCCGCGCCCCGCAGCAGCGTGCCGTCGCCGCCGAGCACGATCGCCAACTCGCACCCCTTGGCCGCGTCGGGCTCCACCGACACCACGACCGCGCCCGGCAGCGCCAGGTCGTCCGCCTCGTGTTCGAGCACCCGCACGCCCAGGCCGGCCGCGATCAGCCGCTCCACCACCAGCCGTGCACTGCGCAGGGCCGCAGGTCGGCCGGTGTGCGTCACCACCAGTACCGTGCGATCGCTCATGCCCGTATCCCCTCGTCCGCACCGCATCGACCGCAGCCGTACCCGTATGCCGTGACGCTATCGTGCACGCCGCTCACCGAGGCCCCTCGGCGACCGCCCGATCGACATCCGCCGGGTCCAGGTCCGGCGCACCGGCCCGCATCCACAGGAAGTACTCGACGTTGCCCGATGGCCCCGGCAACGGCGACGCGGTCACCCCGAGCACACCCAGACCCGTCTTCGCGGCCTGCTCCGCCACCGTGCGCACCGCCTCGGCCCGCAATGCCGGGTCACGCACCACCCCGCCCGCGCCCAGCCGCTCGCGTCCGACCTCGAACTGCGGCTTGACCATCATCACCAGGTCCGCGTCCGGCGCCGAACAGCGCACCAGCGCGGGCAGCACCAGGCCGAGCGAGATGAAGGACAGGTCACCCACCACGAGGTCGGCCGCCGGCCCCACCTGATCCGGCGTCAACTCACGCACGTTGGTCCGGTCCCGTACCGTCACCCGGTCGTCGCTGCGCAGCGCCCAGGCCAATTGCCCGTACCCGACGTCCACCGCGACCACGTGCGCCGCACCCGCGCGCAACAGCACGTCGGTGAAGCCGCCGGTGGAGGCACCCGCGTCGATACAGCGCCGCCCCTCGACGGTGAGGCCCCGCGGGGTGAACGCGGCGAGCGCCCCGGCGAGCTTGTGCCCGCCGCGCGAGACGTAGTCCGGGTCGCCCTCGTCGGCCGCGACCACCACGGCCGCGCCCGCGTCGACCTGGGTGGCGGCCTTGGTCGCGGTCTGGCCGCCCACCGTCACCCGTCCGGCCGCGATCAATTCGCTCGCGTGGTCCCGGGAGCGAGCGAGTCCCCTGCGCACCAGCTCGGCGTCGAGCCTGCGTCGTGCCACCGGTCGTGCCTGCCGTTCCTTGGTTGTGCGGATTGGTTGTGCGGATTGTCGTGCCGAAGTCTGTGCTGCGGGTTGCGCGGAAGGTTGCCGAGGTTGTGTGGGACCGGACCGAGCCGGATCGAGCCGAGCCGGGGCCGGTGGGTTCGCGCCCGGAGCTTGCGCCGCGCGTCGGTACGCCTGGCACTTGCCCGCCCGGTACCGGCCCGCTCTGCACTTGCCCGTCTCGCCCCGAGGGGCGTGGAGCGCGGACCTAGTGGTCCAGTTCCGCCAGGGTGTCCCGCAATCCTCGGTGCACATCCTCGTACACCGACCCGTGCGCCTCGGTGGGCAGGTCACCCACACGGCTCAGAGTCGCAAGTACCGCGTCTACATGAGGATCACCGGAAGGCGCGGGCGGTTCCACGTCGAGCGGTCCGATCACGGCAACCGCCGAAGGCACGCCGACCCGGTCGGGAGCATCGCCGTCCGCGCTCGGCGCCGGATCCGCGACCGCGTGCCCGCCCGCGTCCTCGCTCACGACTGATCGTCCGCGTCGGCGGCCGGCGCGGCGGGCTTGCTGCGGATCGTCTTCTTGGCCGGCGTGGTCTTCTTCGCGGCGGCGGTGCCGTTCGTCTTGCGCGCGGTCTTGCGCGGGCCGGCCGCCGGCGTCGACGCCGCGGCGGACTCGGCGGGGCGGGCGGCCGAGGTCTTCTTCGCGGCGGCCTTCTTCGCGGCCGGCGACTTCGCGACGAGCGGCTTGTCGACGGGAGCGGCCGGAGCAGCCTGGGGCCGGGCGACGGGTGTGGCCGATGCCGCGGCGGGACCCGCCGCCGGGCGCGGCGTGCGCGGCGTGGACGCGCGGGCCAGCCGGTGCTCCAGGTCGGTCACCCGGCTCTTCAGCCGCGCGATCTCCTCCTCGGCCTTGATCAGGTCCTTGGCCCACGGCTTCGACCGGGACAACGCCTTGTCGACCTCGCCGCGCACCACACCCACGAGCAGGTCCCGGTTCGCCTTGCCGGTCTCGTACAACTCCTCGGCCACCTGCTGCACGTACTGCGGCAACGCCTGAGCCTGATCGGGCACCTGCTCCAGGTCCAGGCCACTGCGCTCGACCAGGACCTTGGCCACCTCGGTGACCCGTTGCCGGGTCATCTCGGTCAAGCCACTGGCGATCTGAAGGTAACTGCGAACGACATCTCGCATAAACGGCACCTGCCTTCCTGCTCCGGCTGCCCGTACGCGTGCCTGTGCGGCGATACGAACGGCGATGATCGGTCTGCTCCGACGCTACCCTCTCGACCGGCGCAGGACCGGAAGCAACGACATGCCGTCCCCGCCCAACCCGCGACGGGCGACCGGCACCGGCATCGCCGGCCCGTCGGTGGGGTACGGTCGCCAACCGGATCCCATGGAAGGAACGCCGCGCATGGCCACCGTCGAAGAGTGCCGCAAGGCCCTCCAGGAACTGTCCGCCAAAATGGGCCGCGCCGAGGGCGACACCCGCAAGGCCGTGCAACTCGACCGCAGTCTGAGCTGCCGGGTCACCGACCTGGACGTCACCTTCTCCGGACGACTGCGCGACGGTGCGCTGCACGACATCGACACCGAACCGCGCAGCGACAAGGCGCAGATCCGACTCACCACGACCGGCGACGACCTGATCGCCCTCGTCGCCGGCGACCTGAACTTCGCCACCGCGTGGGCCAAGGGCCGGATCAAGCTGGACGCCTCGTTCAAGGACCTGCTGGTGCTGCGCAAACTGCTCTGAGCAGGGCTGCTTTGCGCAGGATTGCTTCGAGCGAGGCTACTTTGCACACGGTGCCGTGCGCACGCTGTTGGCTGCGCGCGTCGAGCAGGCCGCTTCGATTCGGCCGCACGCCCGTTCGGGCCTCCCGCGCCCGTGCCGCGTCCACGCCGCTACCAGCCCAGGTGCGCCGCCACGCCCGCCGTGTCCACCGGCTCGTCCGTCGCCCAGGCCGCCGCACACGCCGCGCGCAGCCCGTCGATGCGCGCACCCGAGCCCCGGACCGCCAACGCTCCCTCGGTCACCCGCGCCGACCAGCCACCGCACACCCACGCGTCGCCCTCCGGCCGGGCCGTCACCGGCGCGGCCAACAACGCCCGCAGGTCCTCCGCCACGAACGTCGGTCGTTGCCCGGCGCGGGCCGCGAGCAACCCGTCGGGCGTGGTCACCCCGGTGAGCACCAACAGGCTGTCCACACCCCCGTTGCACGCGCCCTCGATGTCGGTGTCCAGCCGATCGCCCACCACCAGCGGCCGACGCGCGCCGGTACGCAGGATCGTCTCCCGGTGCAGCGGCAACTCGGGCTTGCCCGCGATCACCGGCTCGGCCTTCGTCGCCGCCCGCACCACGCCCACGAGCGCACCGTTGCCCGGCGCGATCCCACGCTCGGTCGGAATGGTCAGGTCCGCGTTCGAGGCCACCCAGAACACCCCGCGGGCCACCGCGTACGACGCCTCCGTCAGCGCCTGCCACCCCACATCGGCCGCGAACCCCTGTACCACCGCCGCCGGTTCCTCGTCCGCCGACCGCACCGGCCGCAGCCCGTGCTCGCGCAGCGCGACCTCCAGGCCCTCACCGCCGACCACCAACACCGCCGCGCCCTCGGGCACCCGCTCCGCCACCACCCGCGCCGCGGCCTGCGCCGAGGTCACCACGTCCTCCGGCTCCGCCGAGATACCCAGCTCGACCAGGTGTTCGGCCACCGCCTTGGGCGGACGCGACGCGTTGTTCGTGACGTACGCGAGCCCCATCCCCCGCCGGCGCGCCTCGGTCAACACCGAAACCGCGTGCGGAACGGCCCGCGCACCGGTGTACACGACACCGTCCAGGTCGAGCAGCGCGACGTCGTACGCCCGCGCCGGCTCCCCCGCATCCGCAGCCCCGTCCGCACCGCCCGTCGCGGCCGACACGGATGACGCGGACGCCGATTCCGGCGCGGTGTGCGATGCCGCCGCGCCCGTCGGTTCCGCTGCGCCTGCCGATGCGCCTGCCGAGGTCTGCTTGCTCACGCGTCGTCGCTCCTGTCGTCCATGTCCCCACCGTCCTTGCCGATCGTCCCGTATGCGCCGGCCCGCGCGCGCAACGTGGCCCGCGCCTGGACCAGCGCCGTCCGGTAGTGCTTGGTCTCCGGCCGCATCGCCACCGCGAGCGCCAGATGCTCCACCGCGGTCTCGAAGTCGCCGAGCCGCGAGGCGGACAGTCCCCAGCCGAACTGGGCGTAGTCGTCCGCCGGATCCGATTCGGCCACAGCGCGAAAGTGCCGCAGCGCCTCGTCGTGTCTGCCCGAGTCGAACCACGCCCGCGCCAACGCCTCACGCACACTGCGCGACTCCGGCGCCGCATCCGCCGCCCGCGCCAGCAACTGCGCGGCGGCGGCCGGATTACCCGACGCGAGCAACTGCACCCCGCGTCGGTACCAGTCGTACACATCGCCCGTGGGCGCACCGTTCATCCCGTCGGCTCCCTGAGCCATCGCCATGATGCCCTCCCGCACCTCGACCACGCGCCGGTCACCAAAATCCGGCAACCGCCGACATCGGATGTCCTGATCTTGCCCGGGCTCGGGCCCGTAACATTCGGCCATGGACGACGCAGTGCCGAACGGGCTGGATCTGGCCCCCTTCCGTGGGCTCCGCTACGACCCGGAACGCGTCGGGGACGTCGCGTCGGTGACCTCGCCACCGTACGACGTGGTCGAGCCCGGCGGCGTGCCCGTGCTGGAGGACTCCGATCCACACAACATCGTGCGGCTGGTCCTCCCGCGCAGCGCGGTACACGCGGGCAGCACCCTGCGCACCTGGTTGGCCGAGGGCGTGCTGCGCCCCGACCCGCTGCCCTCCTTGTACGTATACGAACAGCGCGATCACAACTCGATCCAGCGCGGTCTGATCGGCGCGATGTCGCTCGACTCCGCCGTCATGCCGCACGAGGACGTGATGGCCGGCCCGGTCGCCGACCGGGCGACGCTGATGAGCGAGTTGTCGGCCAACCCCGAGCCGATCCTGCTCGTGTACACGGGCGGCGGGCGCGCCTCGGACGTGGTCGAACAGACCACCCACCAGCCGCCCCTGGTCGGCCTGCGCACCCCGGACGGCATACGTCACCGGTTGTGGGGGGTCACCGATCGGCACGCGCTGGCCAAGATCCGCGAGGACCTCGCCGATCGCAAGGCCCTGATCGCCGACGGCCACCACCGCTGGGCCGCATACGCGCGGATGCGCGAGCGCGCCCACGCGGACGGCCGCGGCGAAGGCCCGTGGGACCGCGGCCTGGTCCTGCTCGTGGACACGGTGCGACACCCGCTGCGGGTCGGCGCGATCCACCGCGTACTGCCGAACCTGCGCCCGGCCGACGCGCTGAACGCACTGGCCACCTACGGCGACGCGGGCGCCGGCGCGTTCCTGGCCCGCCCCCTCGACGGCACACTGCCCGCCGCCCTGTGGGCACTGGACCAGACCGTCGGCCCGGCCTTCCTGCTCGCCGGCGACCGGCGCTTCCACCTGCTCACCGGCCCCGACCCGGACCTGCTCGACCTCGCGATCCGCGCCGACCGCCCACCCACCTGGCGCTGCCTGGACGCCACCGTTCTGCACGCGGCCCTGCTCGACCGCGTCTGGCACGTCCCCGACAACTGGGACAACATCACCTACGTACACGACGCCACCGCCGCCGTCCGCCAGGCCCACCACACCGGCGGCACCGCAATCCTCCTCCGCCCGACGGACGAACGAGTAGTCCGAGAACTGGCCGAACAAGACATCCGCATGCCCCGAAAATCCACCTCCTTCGGCCCGAAGCCGGCCACCGGCCTGGTCCTGAGAAGCCTGGACTTGGACGAGTAGCGGGAGGGGGGCTGGGCGGCGGGGCTGGGGCGTGAGGGGGTGCGCCCTGACCGGCCTGGGTCGTGAGCGGAGCTAGGGGGTGGGGGGCTTTCGGCGATGCAGCGTTGCTTTTTATTGGGCGCCTTCGGCGCCGGCTCGCGAGGCACCACTTTTTTGTTCCGTCGCGGGCTCCTCCACAAAAAAGTGGCCCCTCGCTCGTGACTTCGT
>NZ_JBEXUX010000052.1:0-74648 GCF_040629175.1 Embleya sp. NPDC005971
CGATGCCCTGCTGTTCGGGCGCCGGACGTGGCAGGTCATGGCCGCGGCGTGGCCCGGGCGGGCCGGTGAGCCTGCTGATCATCGTCATGGCCAACACGTCGCTGATCGTGGCCGCTCCCGACATGACCCGCGACCTGGGCCTGTCCGGCCTGAGGACCCGCCCGCCGCCCGGCCGCATTTTCATGACGAAATCCCGGGACGCGTCGGCGAGACGCGTGTGGTACCGCATCGTCGGACCCGAGCCGGCTGAACGAGGAGCAACGGGGCATGGGTCGACTGGGCAACATCTGGCCGCGCCGCAGATCGGGGGCGCCGGCCGGCGACGGCGCCGCCCCGGATCCCGCCGCGGCGCCGGCGGCGGACGGGGCCGGCGCACCCGCGGTGCCCGCGTCGACGCCGGATCCGGCGGGTGTCGACTCGACGGCGCCGGCCAACCCGGAGGTCGCACCGGGGAGTTCGACCGAGCCGGTGCCGGTGCCGGCCCAGGTGGGGCCGGCCGATCCCGATGCGGCCGACGCGTCGCCGCGGCCGGACGTGGTCGGCGCCGGGGACGACGTCGTGGGCGCGGGTGCGGACGCGGGCACGGTCCTCCCGACGCAGGCCGACGGCAAGGCGCCCGCCACGGCGCCTGTTTCGACCCTCGCACCGCCTTCCTCCCCGACCCCCGCCCCGGTCCGGCCGTGGACCGGCGTCGGCTCGCGGTTCGGCGAGCCGGGCCAACCGCTGCGGCGTTCCTCGCCGTTCTACATCGGCTTCATCGGCGGACTCGGGCTGATCACCGCGTGGTTCCTGGCCCAGGCGGTGATGGGCATTCAGCACGTGCTGATCATCATCCTGATCTCGTTCTTCCTGGCCGCGGGCCTGAACCCGTTCGTGGAGCGGCTGGAGCGTCGCGGCATGGCCCGCCGCTGGGCGGTGTGCACGGTCGCCTTCGGCTTCGTGCTCGTGACCGCCGGGTTCGTCACCGCGATCGCACAACCGCTGGTCGACCAGACGTCGAGCCTGATCAACTCCATCCCGGACAGCCTCACCGAACTGCGCAACAACGAGCGGTTCCGCAAGCTGGACGAGAAGTACGACCTGGTCACCCGGGCCAAGGACTGGGCCGCCAACGCCAATACCGCGCAGAACGTGGCGGGCGGCCTGTGGGGCTTCGGCAAGATGGTGCTGACCTCGGTGTTCGACACGCTCACCGTGATCGTGTTGACGCTGTACTTCCTGGGCGCGCTGCCCAGCATCAAGAACCACCTGTACAACCTGTTCCCGAGGTCGCGTCGGGCCCGGGTGCGGCTGCTCGGCGACGAGATCCTGTCCGGGATCGGCGGCTACGTGAACGGCGCGCTGATCGTGGCCACTTGCGCGGGGTTGTCCTCGTTCATCTTCCTGATGATCCTGGGCAACGACTACGCGCTGCCGCTGGCCCTGGTGATCGCCTTCACCGACCTGATCCCGATGATCGGCGCCACCATCGGAGCCGCGGTGGTGTCGATCGTGGTCTTCTTCGACTCCCCCGGCAAGGCACTCACCTGCGTGATCTTCTTCCTGGCCTACCAGCAGTTCGAGAACTACCTGATCTATCCGCGGGTGATGAACCGTGCGGTGAACGTACCGCCGGCGATCACGGTGATCGCGGCGTTGGTCGGTGGCGCGCTGCTGGGGGTGACCGGGGCGCTGCTCGCGATTCCGATCGCGGCCGCCGTACTGCTCATACTTCGCGAAGTGGTCACCCCGCGTCAGGATCAAGCCTGAGGTTGTCAATCGTCCCTCGGGATGATGTGTGTGACTTCCCTCGCCCCTGTGGGCGGTTTCGCGCCCGTCGCGCGGCTGCCGTCGGCAGCGGCATTCCGGGCCTAAGCTCGAAACCTCGGTACTCGAGTCCCGGTACCCCGGTACCCTCGTCGGCTCGTACGCCGAAACCGTCCTGCAAACCACCCTGGGAGTGCGGCAACAGATGATCGAAGCGAGAGGGCTCACCAAACGCTACGGAACCAAGCTGGCGGTGGATCAGCTTTCCTTCCAGGTGCGTCCGGGCTCGGTGACCGGCTTCCTCGGCCCCAACGGCGCCGGTAAATCGACCACCATGCGGATGATCCTCGGGTTGGACGCGCCCACCGGCGGCAACGTCACGGTCAACGGTCGCCCGTACAACCATGTCCAGGCCCCGCTGCGGGAGATGGGCGCGCTGCTGGACGCCAAGGCGATGCACGGCGGCCGGACCGCGTACAACCACCTGCTGTGCCTGGCGCAGAGCAACGGCATCCCCAACCGCCGGGTGGACGAGGTGCTCGGGATGGTCGGCCTGACCCAGGTCGCCAAGAAGCGGGCGGGCGGCTTCTCGCTCGGCATGGGCCAGCGGCTGGGCATCGCCTCGGCGCTGTTGGGCGACCCCGGCATCCTGATGTTCGACGAGCCGGTCAACGGGCTCGACCCCGAGGGCATCCTGTGGATCCGCAACCTGATGAAGCAGCTCGCTTCCGAGGGTCGCACCGTCTTCGTCTCCAGCCACCTGATGAGCGAGATGGAGGTGACCGCCGACCACCTGATCGTGATCGGTCAGGGGCGGATGATCGCCGACACCTCGATGCGCGACTTCATCGAGACCAACTCGCAGTCGTTCACGGTGGTGCGCTCGCCGCAGGTGGACAAGCTCAACACGCTGCTCCGGGGCAAGGGCGCGACGATCACCCCCGACCAGGCGGTGGCGGGCGCGTTCCGCGTGCACGAGTTGCCGCCCGCGGCGATCGGTGACCTGGCCGCCGAGCACGGCATCGCGCTGCACGAACTCTCGCCGCGCTTCGACTCGCTCGAAGAGGTCTACATGCGGATGACCCAGCACAGCGTGGAGTACCGCGCCGGGCTGCCGGGCGGCCCGCCGCCCGGCTGGGGGCCGCCCGGGATGGCGCCGCCGCCCGGCTACCCGCAGCAGGGGGGTCCGCAGTTCGCCGGTCCGCCGCCCGGTTACCCGCAGCAGGGCGCACCCGGCGCGCCGTGGGGAGCCCCCGTCGGGGCACCGGGCACCGGCGCCCCGACCCTGTCCAAGCCGCAGTCCAACGGAAGCGAGGGCTGAGCGATGGCACAGAACACTCCGCCCCCCATGCCGCAGAACCAGCCGCACATGATGCCGCCGGCGCAGATGGCTCCCCCGCAGCAGACGCTCCCGCAGCAGGGTGGGCAGTTCGTGCCGCCCGCGCAGCAGGCGCCCTACCCGCCGGTGCACCAGATGCAGCTCGGCGGTCAGGTCGGTGGCGGCAACGCGGGCTTCGGCCGGGTGCTGCTTTCCGAGTGGACCAAGATCCGCACGGTCCGCTCGACCATCTGGACGCTGGTCGTGATGGTGGTGCTGATCCTGGGTCTGGGTGTGCTGCTCGCCGGCACGGTCAAGCCGGACACCGACGACGACTACGTGAGCGTCTCGCTGATCGGTGTGATCGTCGCGCAGCTCGCCGCCGCGACGCTGGGTGTGCTGACCATCTCCGCCGAGTACACGACGGGCATGATCCGCACGACCTTGACCGCGTACCCGCGCCGGCTCCAGGTGTTGGTGGCCAAGGGCGTGGTCTTCGCGGGCCTGATGTTCGCGGTCGGTGTGGTCACCATGGGTCTGACCGCGATGATCGGCAAGTCGATGCTGACCTCCCGGATCGGCGACTCCACCGCCGATGTCGACCTGCTCCGCAGTGTCGTCGGCGGTTCGCTCTACCTGGCCGTGATCGGGCTGTTCGGGCTCGGCCTGGGCGTGTTGTTGCGGCACTCGGCGGGCGCGATCACCGCGCTGATGGGCGCCATCCTGTTGCCGATGATCATCGGCCCGTTCCTGCCGCAGTCGGTCGGCGAGAAGGTCATGCAGTACTCGCCGATGTTCGCGCTGGGCAAGCTGATCGGCGGTGGCGGCGACGACGGCGGTCCGGGCCCGTGGCCCTCGCTGTTGCTGATCGCGACGTACGCGACGGTCGTGCTGATCGCGGGCGGGATTCGGCTGCGTTCGCGCGACGTGTGAGCCGGCCGGTTCCGCGGTTGGGCCCGATCGGCCGACCGTCCGCCGGGGCAATCGGCTGACCATTCGTCAAAAATGTTGGTCCGTATACCGAAAAGGTCTCGCTCGACAGTCGTCGAGCGGGGCCTTTCGGCCGTTTTGGGGGCGACTCGCACAGTCGTCGAAAGCACATCGAAAGATGGTCCGACGATATGCTCACGTCTCATGTATGGGCAGGGGGATCCAGGAACACCCAACGCAGCGGACGCGGCACCTGTGCGCGTTCCCGCTCCCGTTCACCAGAGCCGGCGCTCGGGGGGCGGAGTGGCTGCGGGGCTCGGTTCCGCGGCGGCCGTCTTCGCATTGGCGGGGATCGCGACCGCCGTCGTCCTGCTGGGCGATTCGGACACCGTATGGCAGTCGGTACTCGCCGGCACGCTGCTCACCACCGCCGTCGCGCTGTCCTCGATCGCCGCGTGGTTGCGCCATCGGGTCTCCGAGCGGCGGATCGCCCGACTGCGTGAGCTGACCGTGCGTCAGGCCGCGGAAAGCGCCCGGCTGGAGGCCGAACGCGCCCGTCTGGAGACGGAACACGACGAGTTGTTGCGCGGACGCGCCGCGCTCGCCGACGAGGAGACCCTGATGCGCGGCCGGGTCCACGACGTGTTCGTGAACCTGTCGATGCGCACGCTGACCCTGGTCGAGCGGCAGCTCGACCTGATCGAGAAGCTCGAACACGGCGAGGACGAACCCCAGCGGCTCCAGGACCTGTTCCGGCTCGACCACCTCGCCACCCGGATGCGACGCAACAGCGAGAACCTGCTCGTGCTCGCCGACGCGGACGAGCGGCGCGGGCGACGCCCACCGATCCCGCTCCTGGACGTGGTGCGCGCCGGTGTCTCCGAGATCGAGCGCTATGAGCGCATCGACGTCGGCCACGTACCGCGCGCCGAGGTGCTCGGTCGTGCCGCCGACGACGTCGGCCACCTGCTCGCCGAGCTCCTGGAGAACGCCGCCGCGTACTCGGCGCCCGAGTCCCGGGTGGAGATCGGCGGCTGGACGCTGGAGAACGGCGAGGTCGTGTTGTCGGTGGACGACAACGGGATCGGCGTACCGGCGGACCGGCTCACCGAATTGAACTCGCAGATCGAACGGGACAGCACCGAGGAGGAGGCCGCCGGCGGCGGTGGCGGCCTGGGCGTGTTCGTGGTCGGCCGACTGGCTCGCCGACACGGCATCCGGGTGCAGTTGCGCCCGCGCCCGCAGGGCGGCCTGAGCGCGGTCGTGGTGATCCCGGCGACGGCCTTCAACGGTCAGGGCCCCTCGCCCGCCGAGTTCTCCGCCGAGCGCGATCGGGAACAGGAGCGCGAGCGGGACCGGATGGCCATCCCGGGCGTGGCCCCCGGCGCCCGGGCCATCCCGCCCGGCGCGGCCCGACTGGCGTTGCCGGCGGCCCGGCCGGTCGAGGCCGGTGCGCCGCCCGCCGTCGCGGTCGATCCGCCGACGCGGGCCGGGGCCGCCGCGCCGCGCGGTCCGGTGGTGCCGCGCGAGGACGCCGCACCACCCGCCCGGACACCCAAGGGGCTGCCCAAGCGCACGCCGGCCGCCAACCCCGCGCCGACGCCGGAGGAGGCGACGGCCAAGCTGACCGCCCCGGGCGCGCTGTTCGCGGCCGGCGAGGCGGTCGAGGCCGGGACGGCAGCGGCCGACGGGGCCACGGCTTCGGCGAAGCCGGCCGCCGTGGTCGCGCCGCCCGCCCGGCGCGGTGCCGCGGTGTCGAAGTCGGCCAAGGCCGTTCCTGCTCCCGCTCCCACGAAGTCGGACTCGGCCGCCGGTGGGGACGGCACGGGGCCCGCCGTCTCCGCGGTCGGCCGCACCCGACGCGGGTTGCCCAAGCGCCTCGTGGCGGGCGACAACAGCGGTGCGATGCGCGTCGTACCCGCCGCGGACACGTCCCGGGACACCGGCACGCTCTCCGCCGACGAACTGCGCAAGCGGCTGACCGGCTTCCAGGAGGGTCTGGAGGCGGCTCGCCGGGAGGGCGAGGCGACCGACCCGGTCGTGTCGTCCGACGAAGAACCCACCTTCCCGCCGCCCGCGCGGGAGGAGACAGGAGGTGGAGACCGGTGACCGGGTCGAATGGCACCACGGCACGCGACGTCGACTGGCTGGTGGCCGGCCTCGCCGGGGATGTCCCGGGGGTCCGCGAGGTCGTCCTGGTCTCCTCCGACGGCCTGATGCTGGCCAGCGCACGCGGCCCGGACGCGGCCGCCGGAGCGGCGGACGCGGAAGAGCAGCTCGGCGCGATCGTCAGCGGCCTGGTCGCCCTGGCCGAGGGCACCTCGCGCGTCCTCGACATGGGCGCGGTTCGCCAGGAGATCGTCACGATGGCCGAGGGCTACGTCGTGGCGATGTCCATCAGCGACGGCTCCTGCCTGGGCGTGCACGCGGGCGGAACCGCCGATCTGGGCGTGATCGCCTATCAGATGACCTCGTTCGTACGGCGCGCCGGCCACGTCCTGACACCGGCCCTGCGCGCACAGATGCACCAGGACCGTGGAGGTGGTCGCGTTGGCTCCTGACGACGGGTATTCCGATCACGACGCAGAGCGGGGGTACGCGACCCGGCCCGACACGGGCGGTCGTACCTCGCGGGTGCGTCCCTACACGCTGACCCGAGGCCGCACCCGGTACGGCCACGTGTTGCTGGTCGAGACGCTGGTCACCACGCTGGACTGCCCACAGGACGGCACCGGCGACATGCCGGAGGTCGCCCGGATCGTGCACCTGTGCCGGGGCGTTCGCTCGGTGGCCGAGGTGGCCGCGATCCTGCACATGCCACTCGGCGTGGTGCGGGTGTTGATCAGCGACCTGGCCTCGCAGGGCCGCATCAGTGTGTATCAGGCCGAGCACGAGGCCGGCCGACCCGATCGCGCGCTGCTGGAGAGGGTGCTCGGTGGACTACGCAAGATTTGATCTCGGCGGGCTCGGCGGACTCGGCGACGAGGTCCCGGCCATCCCGTTGCCCGCTCCGGGGGCCGGCGGTCGCCGGATCGGCGAGGGGCCGCCGATCACCTCGACGAAGATCGTCGTCGCGGGCGGCTTCGGCGTCGGCAAGACCACGCTCGTCGCGGCCGTCTCGGAAATCCCGCCGCTGACCACCGAATCGGTCATGACGGTGCTCAGTGAGGACGTCGACGACCTGTCCGGCCTGCCCGAGAAGCGCACCACCACGGTCGCCATGGACTTCGGCCGGATCACCCTGGAATCCGACCTGGTGCTCTACCTGTTCGGCACCCCGGGACAGAACCGCTTCTGGTTCATGTGGGACGACCTGGTGCGCGGCGCGGTGGGCGCGATCGTCCTGGTGGACACCCGGCGGCTGGAGGACAGCTTCCCCGCGGTGGACTACTTCGAGCGCTCCGGCATCCCGTTCGTGGTGGCGGTCAACCTCTTCGACGACGCACCGCGCTATCCGGAAGAGGACCTACGCGACGCCCTGTCGATCGGTCCCCGTACTCCGATGACCGAATGCGACGCGCGAATCCGGGAGAGCGCGGTGGACGCGCTGGCCGAATTGGTCGTGCACGCGCTCGACTTCGCCCCCTAGGACGGCACCGGGGCGGGCGACCGGGGACTCCGACTCAGGCCGATCGGGTCGCCAGCCGGTAACGGTAGGTGCGCCACGGCCAGTTCGTGGTCACCCGCCCGTCCGCCCCCTTGTACCAGCTCGTACAGTCCGCCTCCAACGCCGTGCCGGCCAGCCCGCCGACCAGCGCCCGGTGCGCGGCCAGATACCGGTCCTCGCCCACCTCGTGCACCCGCCCGCCGCGCAACTTCCGGACCACATAAGCCACCTGACTCTCGATCATGTAGACGATCGAGTTGTGTCCCAGGTTGGTGCCCGGCCCGTACAGCAGGAACAGGTTCGGAAAGCGCGGCACGTCGATGCCCAGGTGCGCCGCCGCCCCCTCCCGCCACACGTCGTGCAACCGCACCCCGTCGCGCCCGACGATCTCCATCGGCCGCAGGAACTCGGTGGCCAAGAAGCCCGTTCCGTGGATCAGTGTGTCCACGTCGTAGCCGCGCGCGGCGGTCCGCGGCCCGCGCGCGGTCACCTCGGTGATCGGGTCGGTGACCAGCTCGACGTTGTCCCGGGTCAACGTCGGGTAGAAGTCCTGCGAGATCAGGATGCGCTTGCACCCGATCGGGAAGTCCGGCGTCAGTCGCCTGCGCAGGTCCGGATCGGCGATCTGTGCGGCCAGGTGACGCCGGGCCGTCTTCTCCACCAACGTGCCCCTGCGATCGCCGCGCACCGCCCAGTAGACCGCGGTCTCGCCGCGCAGGTAGGTCGCCCCGCGCACGGCCAGGCGGGCCGGCGGCACCAGCCGGAACACCCGGCGGGCGGTGGGCCCGTAGGCCCGATCCGGCTTGGGCACCACCCAGTTCGCCGAGCGCTGGAACACGTACAGCTTCCGGACCCGTTCGGCGATCCGGGGCACGAACTGCACCGCGCTGGGCCCGGTACCGATCACCGCGACGGTACGGTCGGTCAGGTCGTGATCGTGCCGCCACCGCGCGGAGTGGAACGCGGTGCCGGCGAACGTGTCCAGGCCCGGCACGTCCGGCAGCCGCGGCCGGTTGAGCTGCCCCACCGCCGAGACCACCGCACGGGCGCTCACCGACCCGCGCGAGGTCTCCAGGCGCCACACCGATTCGTCGGGATGCCAGCCGGCCGAGAACACCTCGGTGTCGAACCGGATCCGTCCGACGACGTCGAACCCCTCGGCACACTCGTGCAGATAACGCAGGATCTCGCGCTGCTCGGGGTACACCCGGGACCAGTCGGCGCGCTGCGCGAACGAGTAGGAGTAGAGCACCGACGGGATGTCGCAACCCGCGCCCGGATAGGTGTTGTCCCGCCAGACGCCACCGAGAGCGTCGGCCTTCTCGTACACGGTGAAGTCGTCGATGCCGGCCTGCCGGAGCCGAATCGCCATGCAGATCCCGGCGAATCCGGCTCCGATGATCGCGATCTCCGGCATCGTGAACCCCCTTGTGGTCAGGGCCAATACGGTCTGATCAGGTCGAAGGCGTTGGGCAGGCCGAGCCGGTAGCGCAGATCGTCCGCGCGCCGCCAACCGGCCAGTGCCGGCTCCTGGTAGAGCGTGAACACCGTCGCCGGGGCGGCGTTCGAACCGGCCGCGTGCAACACCGCGTTGGCCGCCATCCGTCCGCTTTCGTTGGCGCCTTCCATGGTGGCGAGGTTGATGGTGTTGCGTACATAGTCGCCGGCCAGGAACAGGTTGGGGATCCGGGTCGTCGCCTCCGGCCGGTCGTCCCACGAGCCGATCGTGTTCACCAGGAGCGGTTCGTCGTTGGCCACGCTCGGCAGGCCGGCGTCGGTGATCCCGGGGCCCAGGAACCACGAGTGGATCTGCGCGTCCGGCACCGACGTGGCACCGCCGTCCAGGTTGGCCCGCACCTGCGCGAGCACCTCGTCCACGATCTGCGCGGGCGTGCACTTGCGGGCGCTCACCCCGTAGAGGATGCCCGGGTCGTCCCAGTCGGACAGATCCAGCGACAGTACGTCGTGCACGCTGCCGTCGCCGTACCGTGCCGCGAAGTCACCGCGCCAGAACTGGGCCTGGCTGATCGAGGTGACCGCCCAGGGCGCGTCCATGTACGCGACGTGGCCGTGCGTGATCGGGGTCGGCCGGCGCAGATAGATCATCAGGCCGTTCATCCAGTCCGTGGTCAATCGGCGCAGTCGGCCCAACGCCGGGTCGACGGCCACCAGTTGCGGGGTCATCAGCGGCACGGCCCGCTCCACCGGCACCGCGAGCACGTACCAGTCCGCGTCGATCGTCCCGGCGGTGCCGCGCGGGTCGACCACTCGCGCGCCGGTGATCCGGCCGCCGGTCAGGTCGAGTCCGGTGATCGTCCAGCCGATCCTGAAATCCACGCCCAGGTCCACGAGTCGCGTGTGCCAGGGATCGATCCAGACCTCGTTGGTGGGCCCGGCCAGGACCCGGTCCGGAGCGCCGTCGGCACCTCGGCCGAGCATGGTCCACAGGAAGATCTCCACCATCATGGTGATCGTCCGGGTGCTGGCGACGTTCTCCTTGGCCGCGACCAGCGTCGAGGTGAACGCCTTGACCAGGATGTTCCGGTAGGCCGGCGACATGCGATCCATCCGCAGGTAGTCGGCGTAGGACATGTGCTCCCACTGGCCGTTGCGTCGCAGTTCGCCGCTGGTGAGGAAGACGATCATCTTCTCCGCCCAGAACGCGATCTCGTGCAGCGGCACCTGGGAGGCGACGCTCGCCATCGACATCAGCGCGTCGCGCAGCGCCTCCGGTGTGATGCTGCCGATCCCGCTCGGCAGGGTGAAGCGCAGGTCCGGCCGACCCGCCTGGGCGAAGATCGCGTTCGGCGCCGGGACGAGGTTGTCGAAGACGCCGTTGGCGTTGCCCTGGAAGGGAATTCGCCGCATCGTGTCGGGTACGTTCCGATAGAAGCCGGGGAAGAATCGGAAGCCGTGCTCACCGGGCAGATCACGCCGACCGCCGGTGCCGGTGCCCGGGACGGGGATGCTCCGAGCCTTGCCCCCCGGCGACTTGCGCTCGTACACGGTGACCTGGAACCCGCGCTCGATCAACTCGTGCGCGACGGTGAGCCCGGCCATCCCCCCGCCGAGCACCGCGACCCGACGCCCGGTGGCACTCGGTGCCGCGCTCGCGGCCCGGGCCGAGGCCGAAGGCACTCCGGCGGCCAATCCCAACGCACCCGCCGCCGCCACGAAGTCGCGTCGCGATGGTGCCGATCCGCTGATTCCGGCCGAACCCTGCACGTGCTCAGTCATGGGTGACTCCCGTAACCGACAACGGTGGCAACAGGTGCGAGGATCCGACTATCGCGTCACTTGGCGAATCCCGCAAGACATCCCCGGACGCCCTTCTTGTCCCCCGGCGATCCACTCACTACCGTCGAAAAGGCATCCCACATACGGCATATGGTCATCATCGGCCCCGCTGGAGGAACCCTCGTGAGCACTCCGGACGCCAACCCCACCCCGGATCTTCCCACCCGTGGTCCCGCTTCCGGATTCACTTCCGAGCCCACCCGGGCGGACCCGCCGCACGCTGCCACCGCCGGGTTCGGCAGGGACGCGGACGCCATCGTGGTCGGGGCGCGCTGCGCGGGGTCGGCGGCGGCGATCGCGATGGCGCGGGCCGGGCGTCGGGTGATCGCGCTCGACGCGGTGCGCTTCCCGTCCACGACCGTGTCCACCCACCTGCTGTTCGCGGGCGGCGTCGCGGAGTTGTCCCGGCTGGGTGCGCTGGATCGGGTCGAGGCCCTGGGAGCGCCGCACCACGACGACGCGTACATCGAGCTGCCGGACGGGCGTGCCCGAGGCACCTACAGCCCGGTCGACGGCATCGCGTACGGAATGTGTGTGCGCCGCTCCGGCCTGGACCAGGCCCTGGTGGACACCGCCCGCGCGGCCGGTGCCGAGGTACGCGAGGGCGCCCGCGTCACCGGCCTGGTGTGGTCCGGCGATCGGGTCACCGGTGTCCACGTCCAGGAGCGCGGCGCGGCCTCGTACACGCTCCGCGCCCCGCTGGTCGTCGGCGCCGACGGCCGCCGCTCGCTGATCGCCAGGGAGGTCGGCGCGGGCAAGCCGCACACCACCAACGTCAACCAACGCGCCTGCTACTACGCCTACTACGACGACCCGCGCACCGAATGGCGCGGCACCGCCGCGATGTGGCGCACCGGCCGCGAACTGGGCACCGCCTTCCCGTGCGACGGCGGCCTGACCCTGGTCCTGCTGATGCCGCCCCGGGAGCGCGCCGACGCCTTCCGCCTGGGCCTGGAGGGCGAGTACGACCGCACCCTCACCCTGCTGCCCGGCCTGGCCGACCGGCTCGCCGGCTGCACCCGAACCACCAAGATCGTGCAGGCCACCGACCTGCCGTCGTACTTCCGCCACTCCACCGGCCCCGGCTGGGCGCTCGCCGGCGACGCCGGTCACTTCAAGGACCCGGTCACCGCGCAGGGCATCCGAGACGCCCTCCGCTTCGGTCGCCTGCTCGGCGAGGCGGTCGCCCCGGTACTCGACACCCCGACCCGCCTCGACGCGGCGACCGCGTCCTGGGAACACCGTCGAGACCACGAATGCCGCGAGACCTACCACTGGACCAACACCCTGGCCCGGTCCACCGCCGTATCGCCCCTCGAAGAAACCCTCATGCGCTCGATGGCCACCCGCCCGGAAGGCTCCCGCCCCCTCCTCGACGTCTACTCCCGAATCCGCAAACCCTCCGAACTCATGACCCCGAGGGTGCTCGCCACCCTGCTGGCCCGCACCCTGACGCATCCGGGCGTGGACCGTACCGCCGTCCTGCGCACGGCCCTCACCGAGGCCCGCTCCCGACTCGCCACCCACCGATCCCTCCGCCGGCGATAGCGGCCATCGGCTCTGCGACGAACCGCGCGAACGGCCGGCCGACCGGTGTCAGAACAGCTTCAGCTTGTCGTCCTCGGTGCCGCGCAGCGCGTTGTAGTCCAGGGTCACGCAGGTGATGCCCCGGTCCACCGCGAGTACGCGGGCCTGGGGCTTGATCTCCTGGGCGGCGAAGACGCCCTTGACCGGGGCGATCAGCGTGTCGCGGTTGAGGAGTTCGAGGTAGCGGGTGAGTTGTTCGACGCCGTCGATCTCGCCGCGGCGCTTGATCTCGACCGCGACGGTGGTGCCGTCCGCGTCCCGGCACAGGATGTCCACCGGGCCGATCGGCGTCGGGTACTCGCGCCGGATCAGCGTCCAGCCGGCGCCGAGCGCGTCGAGCCGGTCGGCCAACAGCTCCTGGAGGTGCGCCTCGACACCGTCCTTGACCAGACCGGGGTCGATGCCCAGCTCGTGCGACGTGTCGTGCAGCACTTCCTCGATCGTGATGATCAGCTTCTCGCCGGCCTTGTTGATCACCGTCCACACGCCGTCCCCCTCCTTGAGGGTGCACGGCGGACTCATCCAGTTCAGCGGCTTGTACGCGCGGTCGTCGGCGTGAATGGACACGCTTCCGTCCGACTTGACGAGGATGAGCCTGGGGGCGGACGGCAGGTGGGCGGTGAGTCGCCCGACGTAGTCCACGGAGCAACGGGCGATGACGAGACGCATACCCCGACGCTACCGCCTCCGGCCCACCTCCCCCGGCCATCCCACCCGAGCCCCCACGACACGTGTGACGCACCTCATGACGACCCTTGCCCCGGCCGATCCGATACCGCGTGCACGCGTCGGGCCGCAGGCCGTGTTCACCGACCGTTCGCTATGGAGCAACGTGTACCCGATGTCCTACGGTGAGTCAGGAGACGGTGCGGGTCGGGCGGATGGGCGTTCGGGCGTGTCGTGATCGACGCATGGGCGCCAACTGCCAGGTACGAGACACGACCCGAAGCGCCGGGCGGAACTTGCGTACGTCCCGGCCGGAAGGAGCACCCATGTCGCTCGATGTGCCTCCGAAGCTGTTGGAACAGGCCGAACACGGGGACGTGGACGAGGCCGAGTTCGTCGACTGTGTGCGCACCTCACTGCCCTACGCGTGGAATCTCGTCTCCTCGTTGGTGACGCAACTCCAGGTGGACGGCGGTCCGTTCGCGGACAACCAGGTGCCGCCCGGCACCGAGGCCGAGCGCGGGCAACTGTTGCGCGCATTGGCCTCGGACGCGATCCGGGGCTCGATGGAACGGCATTTCGGGGTCCGGCTCGCGTTCCAGAACTGCCACCGGGTCGCGGTCTTCCCGGTCGAGGGTCTGGACGCGGACCGGTACGCCAAGTTCACCTCGATCCGAGGCCAACTGCTCAACCAGTCACCGACCCTGCGCGACTGCTGACACCGAGCGCGACCCTTCGGCGGCGCGGGCGGGCCTGACGGCGTGCCCGCGCCTTCGCATCCGGGCGTCCGCGCCATCCGCGCCTCCGCACCATCCGCGCGCCCGCACCGTCCAGGCATCCACACCGCCCCGCACACCCACACGCGTCCGGGCGGATCGCCCGCCCGCGCACACCCCTGAGCCCCTCCCTCCCCTCCCCCGCGAGGAGCAGCCCATGGGCATCACCCAGCCATTGCACCGATGGGCCCAACAAACCCCCACGCGCCGGGCCGTGATCGACGGCGACGCGGGCCGCACGTTCCACGAACTGCGCGAGCGGGTGGCCCGGTTCGCCGGCGCCCTGCACGGGCTCGGCGTCCGCGCGGACGACCGGGTCGCGATCCTGGCCCTGAACTCCGCCCGCTACCTGGAGTGCCTGAGCGCGATCCCCTGGGCCGGCGGCGTACTGAACCCGGTGAACATCCGCTGGAGCACGGCCGAGATCGCCTTCTCCCTGGACGACTCGCAGTCCCGCGTGCTGATCGTCGACGACGCGTTCGCGGCTCTGGTGCCCGCGTTGCGCGCCGCCTCGTCGAGCGTGCGCGAGGTCGTGCACCTGACCGACGCGCCCACCGGACCCGGGATGCACGACTACGAGGCACTGCTCGCCGCGGCCGAGCCGATCCCGGACGCCGATCGCGGCGGCGCCGACCCGGCCGGGATCTTCTACACCGGCGGGACCACCGGATTCCCCAAGGGCGTGATGCTCTCGCACGCCAACGTGCTCACCTCCGCGATGGGCGGCCTGCTCGCCACCGCCCCCTACCGGGTCGCGCCGGACGCCCGTGTCCTGCACGCGGCCCCGCTGTTCCACATCGCCGGGTTCGGGGTGTGGCTGATGAACTCGATCGTCGGCACCCCACAGGCGGTCCTGCCGTTGTTCGACCCCGAGCAGGTCGCCGCGACCATCCAACGCGAACGGGTCACCGAGATCTTCCTGGCCCCGACCATGGTGCAAATGATGCTGGAGCACCCGAAGTTCGCCGGGTACGACCTGTCCACGCTGCGACTGCTCACCTACGGCGCGTCGCCGATCACCGCCACGCTGCTGGGCCGGGTGCTCGAAGCGCTGCCGGACACGGCCCTGATCCAGGCCTACGGCCAGACCGAACTATCCCCGCTGGCCACGCTGTTGTTGCCGCAGGACCATCTGGACGCGGACCCGGTGAAGCTGCGCTCGGCCGGCCGGCCGTGCCACCACGCGGAGGTACGGGTCGTCGGCCCGGACGAGCGGGAACTCGCGCGCGGCGAGGTCGGCGAGATCGTCTCGCGCGGGGACCACGTGATGCTGGGGTATTGGAATCGGCCGGAAGAGACCGGACAGGCGCTGCGCGGCGGCTGGATGCACACCGGCGACCTGGGCTTCATGGACGCGGAGGGCTATCTGACCGTGGTCGATCGGCTCAAGGACATGATCGTCACCGGCGCGGAGAACGTGTACAGCGCCGAGGTCGAGAACGCGGTCAACGCCCACCCGGACGTGGCGGGCTGCGCCGTGATCGGCCTGCCCGACCCCGAGTGGGGCGAGCGGGTGCACGCCGTCGTGGTGCCGCATCCGGGCCGCGAGCTGACGGCCGAGTCGCTCCGGGCCCACGTGAAGACGTTGATCGCCGGCTACAAGGCGCCCAGGAGCGTCGAGTTCGTCGAGGCGCTGCCGCTGACCGCGGCCGGCAAGGTGCAGAAGTCGGTGTTGCGAGAGAGGACGAACCAGCCGTGACCACGACCGTGGAGACCTTCGCCTCGTTCGACCCGGCGACCGGCAAGGAGTTGGCCCGCTACCCGATCCACGACGCCGGGCAGGTGCGCGCGGCGGTGGACCGGGCCCGGGTCGGCGGCACCTGGTGGGCCGGCCTGGCGCCCGCCGAGCGGCGCCGCCGGATGCGCGCCTGGGCCGCCGAACTCGTGCGCACCCGCCACACGTTGGCCGCGCTGATCCACGACGAGACCGGCAAACCGCACGACGACGCGTTCCTGGAGCTGCTGTTGGGCCTGGAGCACATCGCCTGGGCGTCGGCGCACGCCGCCCGTGTGTTGCGCCGGCGTCGCCTGCCCAGTGGCCTGGCGATGGCCAACCACGCGGCGTACGTGGAGTATCGGCCGTTCGGTGTGGTCGGCGTGATCGGACCGTGGAACTACCCGGTGTTCACCCCGCTGGGCTCGATCGCCTACGCCCTCGCGGCGGGCAACACGGTGTTGTTCAAGCCGAGCGAACACACCTCGGGGGTGGGGGTGTTCCTGGCCGACGCGTTCGCCCGGGCCAATCCGGACGCGATGGCGGGCGTGTTCGAGGTGGTCACCGGCGGCGGCTCGACGGGTGCCGCGCTGTGCGGGGCCGGCGTGGACAAGCTGGCCTTCACCGGCTCGGGTGCCACCGGCACGCGGGTGATGACCGCGTGTGCGCGCACCCTCACGCCCGTGCTGATGGAGTGCGGCGGCAAGGACGCGGTGATCGCCTTCGCGAGCATCCCGGCGTTGCCGTTCGGCGGAGTCGGCGCGAGCGGTTTCGGGCGCATCCACGGCGCGGACGGGCTGCGCGAGTTCGCCCGGCCGCAGTCGATCACCCGGCGCTTGTTCCGGACACCGATCGAGCCCACATCGTTCGCCCGCACCCGGGGCACCATGAAGCTGCTCGACCGCTACGTCGCCCTGCGCTTCGGACGACGAGCCTGAGTGCGGCGACCGGACCGACCCGTCCGACGCACACCCGACGGTCGAACGTACTCTCGACAAACCCACGGCCGGCGGGCACGATCGCGGCTTATGACGTTGACCCGGGGGATCGTGACGTACGCGGCCGTGGTGACCTTGAGCATCGAGGCGCTGGCGGCGAGCATCGGCTGTGGTGTGGTCGCGCCGATCGTGTTCCTGAATGTCCTGGCCGACCGGTACGGCGACCGACCCGAGGGCCGACAGGCCATCGCGGGCACCGTCGGTGTCACCTTCCTCGTCCTGCTCGCCCTGGTGATCACGATCTGGTCGATCTGGGCGGTGAGCAACCTGCGCGACCGGCTGCGCACCGGCTCGACCTCCCGGGTCGGCCTGATCGGCGCGGCCGGGATGCATGTGGCGGCTTCGGCGGTCGCGCTGCTCTTCCCGCTCGTGCTCGCGGCGACCCTGCCCATCCTGGCGCTGCTGCTCGCGGCGACGCTGGCGACCCGACCCCGGCGGCCGGCCGGTCGACGCATGGCCACGGGGCGGGACCGGGCGTCTACCGTCGCCGGGTGATCCGTCGTTGCCCGCGGCTGTTCCAGCACGGGCGATGCCAGTGCCGACGCTCTTCGACCCGGCCGTCCGCGGACCACGCGACCAGGTGCGGCACACCCGGCGGGATCTCGTGGTCGCACCCGGGGCAACGATAGGTCTTGGTCGCCGCCTGACCGCTGATCGGACGCACCAGCCACTCCCCGTCCGCCCCCGACTCGCGCTCCTCGAAGCCGAGGCTGGGGTCGCGGGGCTCGTCCCGGTCGACGATCCGGGAGCGGCTGGTGGGCTTGTTACGACGCGGCACACAAAAAGGGTACGGGTGCACGTGGTGCGTGCGCCCGTACCCCTCTCGTACTACTGCCCCCGACCGGTCCGCCCGCCTACCGCTTCGCGTAGTCCCGGAACCCGCGACCGGTCTTGCGGCCGAGGTAGCCCGCCGTGACCAGGTGCTCCAGCAGCGGCACCGGCGACCAGCCCGGCTCGCGGAACTCGGCGAACAGCACCTTCTGGATGGCCAGCGAGACGTCCAGCCCGACCACGTCGAGCAGTTCGAACGGGCCCATCGGGTAGCCGGCGCCCAGCTTGATCGCGGTGTCGATGTCCTCGGCCGTCGCGTAGTTGGCCTGGAGCATGCGCACCGCGTCGTTCAGGTACGGGAACAGCAGCGCGTTGACGATGAAGCCCGCGCGGTCGCCGCAGTCCACCGCGTGCTTGCGGGTCCGACGACAGACCTCGTGGATGGTGGCCACCACGTCGTCCGAGGTGGCGACCGTACGCACCACCTCGACCAGCTTCATCACCGGCGCCGGGTTGAAGAAGTGCATGCCGACCACGTCGCCGGGCCGCGAGGTGGCCACCGCGCAGTCGATCACCGGCAGCGAGGAGGTGGTGGTGGCCAGGATCGCGCCGGGCTTGCAGATCTCGTCGAAGTTCTCGAACAGGGCCTGCTTGACCGACAGTTCCTCGACCACGGCCTCCACGACCAGGTCCGCGAAGGCCAGGTCGTCCAGCCGGGTCGAGCCGGTCACCCGGGCCAGCGCCTCGGCCTTGGCCTCCTCGGTCAGCCGGCCGCGCTGGATCTGCTTGTCCAGCGAGCGCACCAGCGCGGTGCGCACCCGCTCGACCTTCTCCTCGCTGCGCGCGACGTAGACCACGTCGTAGCCGGACTTGGCGAACACCTCGACGATGCCGGTGGCCATCGTCCCGGTGCCCACCACGCCCACCGCACGCACCTCGCGCGCCGTGCCGGCGACCGCCGCGGACTCGCCCGCCTCGGCCACCACGACCGGCGAGCCGGCCTGCTCGTAGGTGTAGAAGCCACGACCGCTCTTGCGCCCGAGCAGCCCCGCGGTACGCATCTGCTTGAGGATCGGCGCGGGCGCGTGCAGGCGATCGCGCGACTGGCGATACATCTGCTCCAGGATCTCGTACGCGGTGTCGATCCCGACCAGGTCGAGCACCGCGAGCGGACCCATCGGCAGACCGCAGCCGAAGCGCATCGCAGCGTCGATGTCCTCGCGCGTGGCGTACTTCTGCTCGTACATCGACGCCGCGTGGTTGAGGTACGCGAACAGCAGCCCGTTGGCGATGAACCCGGCCCGGTCGCCGGCCACCACCGGCGACTTGCCCAGCCGCTCGGCGAGCGCGACCACGTCGGCGAGCACCTCGGGTTCGGTGACCACCGTGCGGACCACCTCGACCAGCTTCATCACCGGCGCGGGGTTGAAGAAGTGCAGCCCCACCACGTGCGAGGAGCGCGCGGTGGACACCGACAGCTCGGTGACCGACAGTGAGGAGGTGTTGGTGGCCAGGATGGTGTCCGGACCACAGATCTTGTCGAGCCGAGCGAAGAGTTCCTGCTTCTGCTCGAGCTGCTCGGGTATCGCCTCCAGGACGAGGTCCGCCGCGGCCACCGAGTTCAGGTCGGTGCCCAGGGTGATGCGCTCGAAGATGTCTCGCTGCTGGTCCTCGGTCAGCTTCCCACGCGCCGCCGCGCGGGCGGTCGACTCGGCGATCCGGGCCCGGCCGCGCGCGATGGCCTCGTCGGAGACGTCCACGCCCACGACGGTGAGTCCCGCCCGGGCCAGGACCTCGACGATGCCGGCACCCATGGTGCCCAGGCCGACCACACCGACCGTGCTGATGTCACGGGTCATCTGCTGTGCTCCTCGCTGCTGAAATGGCGTCTCCCGAACGGGAGTACGCCTTGGTTACTGCGAAGTAGTACCGCGGGGTTCCAGGAGTATGGCAGCCCCTGTGAGACAGGCACAGGCCGGTGGGATGTGCCGTTCGCCTCGGTCCGTCCCGAATATCTGTTCGGGTGGATGATCGAGTGTTCCCGTCGACGATCGGGCGCGGGTGCCGTCCTGTCGATAGCCGCCCGGTCGGGTGGAAAACCATCAGTGGTGAAGGATTACCTCCGAGGTCCTTCGAGCGTTGTGTTGTCTGTGGCCGCAGGGCCGACGGGAACACGGACAAGGAGGACGCGATGAAGTTGGGCATCTTCCTGCTGGCGGCACAGTTCGACGCGGGCGATCACGGTGAGGTGCTCACCGGTGCCATGGACGCGGGAATCGCCGCGGAGGAGGCCGGGTTCGACGAGGCGTGGATCGCCGAACACCATTTCGTGCCGTATGGGTTGTGCCCGTCGGCGGTCACCTTCGCCTCCATGCTACTGGGGCGTACGCACCGAATCGGGGTGGGTACGGCCATCAGCGTGCTGTCCGACCAGCACCCGGTGGCGCTCGGTGAGCAGACCGCCCTGCTGGACCAGCTCTCCGGCGGCCGATTCACCCTGGGCGTCGGGCGCGGCGGGCCGTGGGTGGACCTGGAGGTCTTCGGCACCGGGCTGCGCCGGTACGACGAGGCATTCCCCGAATCGCTGGACCTGCTGATGCGCTGGCTCACCCACCAGCGGGTGGGCGCCGAGGGCGAACACTTCGCGTTCCGCAAGGTGCCCGTGGTGCCGCGCCCGCGCACCTACCCGCACCCGCCGGTGATCGTCGCCTGCACCTCCCGCGAGAGCGCCTCGTTGGCCGCCCGACACGGCCTGCCGATGTTGCTGGGCATGCACGCCGACGACGCGGAGAAGGCCGCGATGGTCCGCACCTACGAATGCGCCGCGTCCGCGTGCGGCCGGGACCCCAACGCGGTCGAGCACGCCGCCGCGAGTGTCGCCTACGTCGCGGACACCTGCCGCGAGGCCACCGACACCCTGCGTCGCGCGATGCCCAGGTGGCTGCGCCGGGGCCTGTCCGCGCACGTGACCGCCGACGACCGGCAACGCCACATGCGCGACCCGGCCGAGTACACCGACTTCCTGTGCCGCATCCACCCCGTCGGCTCCCCCACCGACTGCGTCCGCCGCCTCACCCGCACCGCCGAACGCACCGGCATCAACCGTTTTCTCCTGTTCACCGAAGGCGCGGGAGCCCCGTCGATGACCCTGGAGAACGTGCACCGCTTCGGCAAGGAAGTACTCCCGGCCCTGCACTGACCCGGCCCATCCCCCGAGCCCACCACCGACCCGAACCACCGTCGTGTTCGTCTTCGCGTTCGGCGTGCCGTCCCCCGGCTGCCGCCGAACGTGGACCGGCCGTCCCGCGTGGCGTCGGCGATCCTCGATCGGCGTCGGGTTCCGGCCGCGGGGTTCGCCGCCGGCTCGGGGGATGAGCCGGCTCAGGTGCCTCCGCCGTCCGCCGGGGCTTGGATCGGGGCCGAGGCGGAGGTGGTCGACGCGGGCGAGCTCGGCGGCGGTGCCGAGGTCGTCGCCGGTGCCGAGCTGCCGGTGTGAGACGGGGAGTTGGCCGGGCTCGACGAGCGCGGCGAGTTGGCCGGTGCCGAAGCGGTGGCCGAGCTCGACGACCGCGGCGTGCTGCCGGTCGTCGTCGTCGCGGCACCCGTCGAGCCGGGTTTGTGGCTGCCGGTCGGCGGAGCCGGCTTGTCCCGGTCGGACTTGGGTTCGGCCTCGACGCCTCGGTTGGGCGTGTTCGGGTCGTACGCCGCCGAGCCGGTGGAGCCCACCGGGCGGCGGTGGTCCTCCTTGTCCGGCGAGTCCGAACCCATCGCGACCACCGCGGCCAGGGTGACCACCAGGACCACGGCCGCGCCCGCCGTCATCAACACGCCGCGTCGGCCGATCCCGCCGCGCGTCACGCCGGCCGCGCCCTCGGTGGTCGCCGCCGCCACCCGGTCGCCGCCGGCCAGGGCCAACACCCGGCGGTCCGCCGCGAGGCCGCGCTTGTCCGAACCGACGTCGCGCATCCGGGTGGCCGCGACCGCCTCTTCGCGCGCGCCCCGCGGATCGCCCGTGCACAGCGCCAGGATGGCCAACTCGTGCCGGAACCAGGCGTGATCGGACGCCGCCGCGGCACCCGCGTCGCGCGCCGAGGACAGGCCCAGGTCGAGCACCTCGCCCCAGGCGTCCCAGCGGGCCGAGGCGCCGAACGCGGGCGCCGAGGCCCGGGCCAACGAACGCGCCGAACCGGCCTTGCCCAGCCGCTCGGACTCGCGCAGGCAGGCCAGGATCGTGTCCGCCTCACGGGCAATCTCGGCGGGAGTGACCGAGGGGTGCGAGACCCACCAGGTGAAGTGCTGTATCGCCGCGACCGCCCACGAGGACGGTCCGCGCACGATCGCCGCGATCGCCTCGGCGGTGCCCCCGGTGAGCCGATATCGGCCGAACTCGCATGTCGCCAGCCCGGCTTCGACCAGCTCGTCGGCGGCGCCCACCGCGTCCACCGCGCCGGTCAGGGCCGGCAGGTGTACCGGGTCCGGCAGTTCGCCGTCCAGGGCCGAGGCCAGTCGCAACACCTGCTGCGCCGACGCGGACACCAGCGGCACCAGGCGGGGTACGAACTGGCGCGGCTCGCCGGGCGAGGGCAGCTCGCCCGACCCGTCCGCCGCGCCGTCGTCGAGCAGCCCGTAGCCGGACCGCCCGCGCTCGCGCCGCGCGAGCAACGCGCCGGCCTGGACGAACCGCCCCGGATGGCCGCCGACCTGGAACCACAACGCCGAGGCCCAGGCGAGTTCCTCGTCGTCGAGTTCGCGCCCGGCGGCACGACGCAGCAGATCGAAGCACGCCTCCTGGGGAAGACCGCCCAGGGTAATCTCGTGCAGCGGCGAATCCCGGCGCACGATCGGATCCACCACCTCCGGACCGGCCACCAGGAACGCGCATTCCGGCGCCATCCGCAGGAGCTCGGACAGGTCGTCCTGACCCAGCGCCAGGTCGTCCACGACCACGAGCGCGGCCGGCTCGGCCAGGAGCCCGGCCAGTTGCTCACGGGTGGGTCGATACGCCGGGCCGGCGAAGCACGCGTCGTGCAGTTGCTGCAACAGGTCGTCCAGGCCGCGGCGCCGCCCGTCGAGCAGGATCACCCCGTCCGGCGCGCCCGCGGGATCGAGCGCGGCGAGGTAGCGCAGCAGGGTGCTGCGTCCGCTCGACGACGGGCCGCCGATCCGGACCGACGTGCCGCGCTGCAACAGGCCGGTCAGCTCGGCGATCTCCACCCCCCGGCCCAGCGGCGGCAGGTCGGTCGCGGGCACCGAACCGGGCAGCCTGGACGGCCGCGGCGGCCGCGCTCCGGCGGACAGCGGCGCGACGTCGGTGCCGTCCACCCCGCCGAAGGTGAGGAGCAGGTCGCCGGCGACCAGTTGCAGCACCCCCGGCCCGGACTCGCCGGCCCCGCTGCGATCGGCCGCCGGGTCCGACCATTCGTCGTCGAGCCGGATCGGCTCGCCCCGACCGATCCGAGGCTCGGACGAAGACGGAAACGAAGGCGCGGCAGGAGGCACGGACGAAGGCGCGGACGACTCGGCGGCGGCCCCGGCCCAGTCCCCGAACTCCGGCACGGACGGCTCGAACGCGGCCCCCGAGCCACCCGGCCCGCCCTGCGCCGACCCGGCCCCGGCCCTCGGACGCGGCCCGAACAACTCGTCCAGATAGGCGTCGTCACCCCAGAACTCGCCGAAGGAGTCCATCGCATCGCCGGCGGAATCCGTGCGCGCGTCGGCCGGGGTCCCGAGCGGATCGTCCTCGAAGCTCTTTTCCCCGTCTTCTTCCGGCCGTTCCCTGCCGACGCCGTTCATGCCACTCCCTGTGCTCCCCGTCGTGGTTCCTCGACGCGCCGGTGCGGCCGGGGACAAGTCCGGGCACTCGGGGGCGGAAACCGGTGATCAGTGTGCCGGGCGCGGCCGGCACACCGATACCCGGCGCCGGGTTCGTGACAAGATCGTTGAGCACCGACGCGTCGAGCAGCGGGGCGGCCGACCACGGGCTGCGCGCACCCCCGCCGCACCGCATCCCACCCTGCCACCTCCTGCCGTCGAGCGGACCGGGTCCGGGCCGACCTTCGCTCCCTCTTCACAACACAACGCGCGCGCCTTCGAGTGGTCACGGGACGATCCTGTCGAGCCGGTCCCGAGGGCACCCGGGCTTGTCGAAAAGTCGGTGTATACCCGCCGAGTCGCCCTATGGTGCACAAGTGACGCCACAACGGTCCGGCGCACAGGGGGAACAGGGGGACATACATGTCCGGTTCCATCATGTCCGGTTCCATACGATTGCGATGTACGGGACGGCGGGTGAGCCGGCACAGGACCCGACTCGCCTGCGCCGCCGCGCTGCTCGCCTCATTGGCACTGTCGATACCCTCGGCCGGCGCATCGCCGGCCTCATCCGCCGTCGTCTCCGACGCATCCGCGCGGCCGCCCGGTCCGGAGCTGTTCGGCTCGGCACCCAGCGCGCGTGCCGGCTCCGCACAGGCCGCCGCGGTGCCGCCGAAGTTCTCCGACGATTCGGTACTGACCGGCCTGAGCCAGCCGGTCGACGTGGCCTTCGCCAAGGACGGACGGGTCTTCGTCGCCGAGAAGTCCGGCGTCGTCAAGGTGTTCGACTCGCTCACCGATCCCACGCCCACGGTGTTCACCGATCTGCGGGCGAAGGTGCACAACTTCTGGGACCGCGGCCTGCTCGGCCTGGCCCTGGCCCCGAACTTCCCGACCGATCCGTCGGTCTACGTGATGTACGCGCACGACGCACGCCCCGGTGGTTCGGCCCCCTACTGGGGCACCGCCACCGGCCCGGACGACGGTTGTCCGGACCCGCCCGGCGCACAGGCCAAGGGTTGTCTGATCACCGGCCGGGTCGCCAGGCTGACCGCGACCGGCAACGCCGCGGGCCCGGAGCAGGTGCTGGTCGAGGGCTGGTGCCAGCAGTTCCCGTCGCACGCCACCGGCAGCCTCGCCTTCGGCCCGGACGGCTACCTCTACGCGTCCGCCGGGGACGGCGCCAGCTTCGACTGGGCGGACTACGGCCAAACCGCGGCGAGCGGCCCGATCCCGGGCAAGGATCCGATCCCGGCGAACCCGTGCGCCGACGGGAACAGTCCGGTCGGCACCGTACTGACCGCGCCGACCGCCGAGGGCGGCGCACTGCGGGCGCAGGACTTCCGGACCCCGGGTGACCCGTTCGCGCTCAACGGCAGCATCATCCGAATCGACCCGAACACCGGTGCGGGCGCGCCCGGCAACCCACTCGCGGGCAACGCCGACGCCAACGCCCGCCGTCTGGTGGCGGCCGGCCTGCGCAACCCGTTCCGGTTCGGCTTCCGGCCGGGCACGAACGAGCTGTGGGTGGGCGACGTCGGCTGGGGCACCTGGGAGGAGATCGATCGGCTCACCCCCTCCGGCGGCGCCGTGGCCAACTTCGGCTGGCCCTGCTACGAGGGCTCGGCCCGCCAGGGCGGCTACGAGTCGATCGGCCTGAACCTGTGCAACAACCTGTACGCCGACGGGCCCGGGGCGGTCAAGACGCCCTACTACGCCTACCAGCACAGCGCCGCGGTGGTCCCGGGCGACGGCTGCCCGACCGGCAACGGCTCGGCGATCTCCGGGGTGACCTTCTATACGGGGCAGCGCTACCCGGCCGCGTACCGCAACGCGATGTTCTTCGCCGACCACAGTCGGCGCTGCGTGTGGAGCATGCTGGCCGGTGCCGACGGGCTGCCGGACCCCGCCACCCGCCAACTGTTCGTGAGCAACGCGAACCCGGTCCAGTTGACCACCGGCCCCGAGGGCGACGTGTACTACGTCGGCTTCGAGGACGGCGCGATCCACCGGATCCGCTACACCGGCAGCGCGCCCAACGCGGTCGCCTCGGCCACCCCGACCACCGGCACCACGCCGCTGACCGTGGCGTTCACCGGCTCCGCCTCCACCGATCCGGATCCGGGCGAGACCCTCACCTACGCCTGGGACCTGGACGGTGACGGCGCGTTCGACGACTCGACCGCGGCGAACCCGTCGTACACCTACACCACTCCCGGCACCCGCACCGTCAGACTGCGCGTCACCGACCCGGTGGGCCTGACCGGCGTCTCCGCGCCGATCACCATCTCGGCGGGCAACGCACCGCCGACCCCGGTGATCGACACCCCGGCCGGCACGCTCACCTGGAAGGTCGGCGACCCGATCGCCTTCGGCGGACACGCCACCGACCCGCAGGACGGCGCCATCCCGAGCACCGGCCTGAACTGGCAGATCATCATGCATCACTGCACGACGCCCACCGACTGCCACGAGCATCAGATCACCGGCCAGGTCGGCGCCTCGGGCAGCTTCACGGCGGTCGACCACGAGTATCCGTCGTGGCTCGAACTACGGCTGACCGCCACCGACTCCGGCGGCCTGACCGGGACCACCAGCGTGCGCCTGAACCCGAAGACCGTGGACATCACGCTCGCGTCCGATCCGCCGGGCCTGACCCTGGGCCTGTTCTCCTCACAACGCCCGGCACCGTTCACCAGCACGGTGATCGTGGGCGGCACCTCCTCGATCGCCGCGCCGACGACCCAGGCCCTGAACGGCAAGAACTACGAATTCGTGTCCTGGTCGGACGGCGGCACCGCCGCGCACAACATCACCGCGCCCGCGACGCCGATCACGTTGACCGCCACCTATCGTGAGGTCGACGGCCCGACGCCCGGTCTGATGGCCCAGTACGGCTTCAACGCGTCGAGCGGCACGATCGTCACGGACGACGCCGGCCAGGGCAACAACGGCACCGTCACCGGCGGCACCTGGGTCACCGGCCATTCCGGCAACGCGCTCTCCTTCAACGGCACTTCGTCGATGGTGACGGTGCCGCACAGTGCCCGCCTGACACTCACCACCGGGATGACCCTGGAAGCCTGGGTCAAACCCTCGGCGATCACGAACTGGCGCAGCGTCCTGCTCAAGGAACGCGGAGGCGGCCTGTCCTACGCGCTGTACGCGAACGGCACCGCCGCACCCAACACGTCCATCAACACGACCGGCACCAACAACGACACCTACGCCGACGGCACCGCAGCCCTGGCCACCGGTGCCTGGGCACACCTGGCGGCCACCTACGACGGCACCACGCTGCGTCTGTACGTCAACGGCGTCCAGGTGCAGGCCACCGCCCACACCGGCCCGATCGTGGACCAGGGCGGCGCACTCCACATCGGCGGCAACACCGTCTGGGGTGAGTACTTCGGCGGCCTGATCGACGACGTCCGCATCTACAACCGCCCGCTGACCCCCACCGAGATCACCACCGACATGAACCGCCCGGTCCCGTAACCCAGCCAACCCTCGAACGCCGGCCGGGCGCACATCGCCCGTCCGGCGTTCGAGAACACCCGGCCGGCCGTCCGCGTTCGAGGACGAGCCAGGCCGGGCGAAGCCTCAGCCCGAAGGCACCGCGGCCCCGGCCGCCAGGCCGTTCGCCGCCCGAATCACCTCGACGATCCGCCCCATGATGTCCGTGATCCCGAAGTCCTTCGGCGTAAAGACGGCAGCAACCCCCTGCGACCGCAACACCACTTCGTCGGCGGAGGGAATGATCCCCCCGACGATCACCGGCACATCACCGATCCCCGCGTCGCGCATGCGCGAGAGCACGTCCGGAATCAGCTCCAGATGCGACCCCGACAGGATGGACAGCCCCACGCAGTGCACGTCCTCCTCGACCGCCGCCGCCACGATCTGCTCCGGAGTGAGCCGAATCCCCTGGTAGACCACCTCGAAGCCGACATCGCGCGCCCGCACCGCGATCTGCTCGGCCCCGTTCGAGTGCCCGTCGAGCCCCGGCTTGCCGACCAACAGCCGCAACCGGCCGCCCAGTTCCTCGCCGGTCCGCCGTACGGCACCGCGCACCTCGGTGAGCCCAGCGCCGTCCTGCACGCCGACCACCCCGGACACCCCCGTCGGTGCCCGATACTCGCCGAACTCCTCGCGCAGCGCCTGCGACCACTCGCCCGTGGTCACCCCCGCCCGCACACACGCCAGCGTGGCCGGCATCAGGTTGACCGCCGAGGCGGCCTTCCACGACCGCGCGTCCTCGCGCAGCCGGGCCATCGCCGCGGTCACCGCCTCCGGGTCGCGGTCCGCGCGCCAGGACCGGATCCGCTCGACCGCCGAGCGCTCGGCGTCCGGATCGGCGCTCATGATCGCCGCGTCCAGGTCGGCGGTCAGCGGGTTCTCCTCGGTGGTCTCGAAGCGGTTCACCCCGACCACCACCTCGTCGCCCGCCTCGATCCGGGCCCGCCGGGCGGCGTGCGAGCCGACCAACTGCGACTTCATGTAGCCCGATTCGATCGCCGCGACCGCGCCGCCCATCGCCTGGACCCGGTCGATCTCCGCGCGCGCACCCGCCACCAACTCGGCGACCTTGGCCTCGATCACGTGTGAACCGTTGAAGATGTCGCCGTATTCGAGCAGGTCCGACTCGTAGGCCAAAACCTGCTGGATCCGCAACGACCACTGCTGGTCCCACGGCCGGGGCAGCCCCAGCGCCTCGTTCCAGGCGGGCAACTGCACCGCCCGCGCCCGGGCGTCCTTGGACAGCGTCACGGCCAGCATCTCCAGCACGATGCGCTGGACGTTGTTCTCCGGCTGCGCCTCGGTCAGGCCCAGCGAGTTGACCTGCACGCCGTAGCGGAACCGCCGCTGCTTGGCGTCGCGTACGCCGTAGCGCTCCAGTGTGAGTTCGTCCCACAACTGCACGAACGCCCGCATCTTGCACATCTCTTCGACGAACCGCACCCCGGCGTTGACGAAGAAGGAGATGCGCTGCACCACCTCGCCCATACGATCCGCCGGCACCTGCCCGGAGTCGCGGACCGCGTCCAGCACGGCGATCGCGGTGCACATCGCGTACGCGATCTCCTGCACCGGCGTCGCGCCCGCCTCCTGGAGGTGGTAGCTGCAGATGTTGGTCGGGTTCCACTTGGGGATGTTCGAGACCGTGTACGCGACGGTGTCGGTGATCAGCTTGAGCGAGGGCCCGGGTGGGAAGACGTAGGTCCCGCGCGAGAGGTATTCCTTGATGATGTCGTTCTGCGTGGTGCCGGTGAGCTTGGCGATGTCCGCGCCCTGCTCCTCGGCGACGACCTGGTAGAGCGCGAGCATCCACAGCGCGGTCGCGTTGATCGTCATCGAGGTGTTCATCTCCTCGACGGGGATGCCGTCGAGGAGCGCTCGCATGTCGCCGATGTGCGAGATCGGCACGCCGACCTTGCCGACCTCGCCGCGCGAGAGCACGTGGTCGGGGTCGTAGCCGGTCTGGGTCGGCAGGTCGAAGGCCACCGACAGGCCGGTCTGGCCCTTGGCGAGGTTGCGCCGGTAGAGCGCGTTGGAGGCGGTGGCCGAGGAGTGACCGGCGTAGGTGCGCATCACCCAGGGACGGTCACGCTTGAGCGGCGCGGCCTGCTCGGTCGGCGAGGGCGGACCGGCCGGGGACGGCGTGGCCGGCTGCGAGGGCTGAGCTGAGGGCGTCTGGCTCGCCACGGAATACCTCCGGAGGGTTCCGGACCGACCGGTACTCGGCGACTACCGGCCTGGGCGTGCCCGCTGGTCCGCTGTCACCGCGCCTGGTGCGGCCCTGCTTACCACGGAGTGTACTGACGGGTAACAGCTCCGGACAGGGTGTGTTCGACCACAGCACGCAAGTCGTCGCCGGGCTCGCCTGACACTGTGTCGGCCTGCTCGCACGATCGACCGGCTCGGACCCCGGCGGTTTCGCGGAGGGTGAGGATACGGTGCAATCGAGTCAACACGAGCACCCGGTAGACGTCGGGGTTGACCCCGGCCAGCACGAGGCGACGTTCGCGCCGACCCGCCCGCCGATGCGCGCCGACGATCAGGCCCAGTCCGGTGGTGTCCAGTGCGGGCACCCGGGTGAGGTCGAGAATCAGGTCGCCGTCGCCGTTGTCCAGCGCGTCGTGCAACGCCAGGCGCACATCGGCGGTGGCCCGCACGTCGAGTACGCCCGCCAAGTGCAACTCGCGTGGGTCGCCCCAAACACGCATCGTCTCCTCCTGGGGAATCCGTCCGTTCGATGACGGTTCCGCTTCCCAGAAGAACACCCAAAACCCGATAATCCTCACTCATCACATCGGACTTCACTCGTACAGGTGACGAATCATCAGATGATGCACCGCCCGCGCGCCGCCCATCGGACCAACGGCCGCCCGACGACCGCCTCGTGGGCGTCGAGCCCACGAAACCGGTCGCAAAGCGGCCGTCGCGCCGGACTCAGTACCGGTAGAAACCCTTGCCGGTCTTGCGGCCCAGGTCGCCCGCCGCGACCATGCGGTTGAGCAACTCCGGCGGAGCGAACTTCTCGTCCTTGCTCTCGGCGTAGATGTTGCTCGTCGCGTTGCGCATGATGTCCACGCCGGTCAGGTCGGCGGTGGCCAGCGGCCCCATCGCGTGGCCGAAGCCCAACCTGCAGGCGATGTCGATGTCCTCGGCGGTGGCCACCCCCGCCTCGTACAGCTTCACCGCCTCGACCGTGAGCGCGGTGATCAGCCGAGTGGTCACGAAGCCGGCCACGTCCCGGTTGACCACGATGCACGTCTTGCCCATCGCTTCGGCCAGTTCGCGCGCGGTGGCCAGCGTCGCGTCCGAGGTCTTGAAGCCGCGGACCAGTTCGCACAGGCTCATCAGCGGCACCGGCGAGAAGAAGTGCATGCCCACGACCGACTCGGGTCGGTCGGTGACGGCGGCGATCTCGGTGATCGGGATCGCCGAGGTGTTGCTCGCCAACACCGCGCCGGGCTTGCAGATCCGGTCCAGCTCGGTGAAGACGGCCTGCTTGACCTCGACCTTCTCGAACACCGCCTCGACCACGACGTCCGCGTCCGCGACGGCTTCCAGGTCGGTGGTGCCGGTGATCCGGGCCAGCGCCGCCGAGGCGTCCTCGGCGGTCAGCCTGCCCTTGGCGACGAACTTGTCGTACGAGGCCGCGATCCCGCTCAGCCCGCGCTCCAGGGCGGCGTCGGTGACATCGCGCAGGACGACGTCGTAGCCGGCCTGCGCGGCGCCCTGGGCGATGCCCGAGCCCATGAGCCCGGCCCCGATGACGGCGATCTTGTTGGTCACTGCGCTACCCCTCCAGTACACGAACCCGAACCGACGCCCTGCGGACGTCCCTCGCCCGGGAGCGTAGCCGGACCCTCGAAGACACCGACGCACCCCTACCTGACGACCCGTCAGAAACGCGAGGTACTCTCCGGCTCCGGCTCCCGGACGATCTTCGCGCCGAGCGACTGGAGCTGCACCTCCAGGCCGGTGTAGCCGCGATCGATGTGGTGCACCCCGCTGACCGTGGTGTCCCCGTCGGCCACCAGGCCGGCCAGCACCAGTCCCGCCCCGGCCCGGATGTCCGCGGTCAACACCGGTGCGCCGGAGAGCTGTTCGACTCCACGCACGATCGCGTGGTGTCCGTCGGTACGAATCGAGGCACCCAGCCGGAGCAGTTCCTGCAGGAACACAAAGCGCGCCTCGAAGAGGTTCTCGGTGATCATCGCCGACCCCTCGGCGATCGAGTTCATCGCGGCGAAGAACGGCTGCATGTCGGTGGCGAACCCCGGATACGGCAGGGTGACCACGTCCACGGCCCGGGGCCGCCGGTCCATCACCACCCGGAAGCCGTCCCGCACATGCGACACCTCGGCCCCGGCCAGGGTCAACTTGTCGAGCGCGATCTCCAGATGCTCGGGATGCGCGTTGCGTACCGTCACATCGCCCAGCGTCATCGCGGCGGCGACCGCGAACGTACAGGCCACGATCCGGTCCGGCACCGTGCGATGGCGCACCGGCTTGAGCCCCTCGACGCCCTCGATCTCGATCGTGGACGAACCCGCGCCCTCGATCCGCGCGCCCATCTCGGTGAGCATCGAGCAGATGTCCACGATCTCGGGCTCACGTGCCGCGTTGTCGATCACCGTACGGCCCTGCGCGAGCACCGCGGCCATCAGGATGTTCTCGGTCGCGCCCACGCTCGGGAAGTCGAGCCAGACGGTGGTGCCCTTCAAGCCGTTCGGCGCCTTGGCGATCAGCACACCGTGCGAGTTCTCCACGGTCGCGCCCAGCTTGACCAGGCCCTCGATGTGCATGTCGAGACCGCGCGAGCCGATCGCGTCCCCGCCCGGATAGGCGACGTGCACCTCCCCGCAACGCGCGAGCAGCGGGCCCAACACGCAGATCGACGCGCGCATGCTGCGCACCAGGTCGTAGTCCGCCTCGAAGCGCGGCGCCGCCGGCACATCGATCCGCACCGTCCCGGTGGTCTCCCCCTCGACCTCACAACCCAGCCGCCGCAGCAGCTCGCTCATGATCTCCACGTCGAGGATCCGGGGTGCCTCCTCGAGCACCGTGGTGCCCTCCGCCAGCAGCGCGGCGGCCATCAATTTGAGCGCGCTGTTCTTCGCGCCCGTGATCCGCACCTCGCCGACGAGTCGCTGACCACCTGTCACCCGGAACCTGTCCATCGGAGAATCGTACTGATTCCCGGACCCCGCCACGGACCGCGCCAAGCAGGGACAAAGCGCGCCCCGAGGCCGGTTGCGAACGAACCCCAGGCCACGGGCCTAAGGTGTCCGTCATGGTCAACCTCACCCGGATCTACACCCGCACCGGCGACGACGGCACCACCGCGCTCGGGGACATGTCGCGCACCGCCAAGACCGATCCTCGACTCGCGGCCTACGCCGACGTGGACGAGACCAACGCGGTGATCGGCGTCGCGCTCTCGCTCGGCAACCTGGACGAGGATGTGGTCCGGTTGTTGACCCGCATCCAGAACGACCTGTTCGACCTGGGCGCCGACCTGTCCACGCCGGTGGTCGAGGACCCCAAGTACCCGCCGCTGCGGGTGGAACAGGGCTACATCGACGCGCTGGAAGCGGCCTGCGACGAGTACAACGAGAACCTGGAGAAGCTGCGCAGCTTCATCCTCAACGGCGGCACCCCGGGCGCCGCGCTGTTGCACCAGGCCCGCACCGTCGCCCGCCGTGCGGAGCGCACCACGTGGGCCGCCCTCGAAGTACACGGCGACTCGATGAACCCGCTGACGGTGAAGTACCTCAACCGCCTGTCCGACCTGCTGTTCATCCTGGCGCGGCACGCGAACCGCGAGGTCGGCGACGTGTTGTGGGTGCCGGGCGCCAACCGCTGACGCCAACGGCCGGCGCTGCTAGGCGACGTTCACCCGTTGTCCCGGCGGCGCCGCTTCCAACCAGGCCAGGAAGCCGGTCAACGCGTCGTCGCTGAGCGCGAGTTCGATCCGCGCGCCGTCGTGTTCGCAGACCAGGATGACCGCGCCCGCCAGCAGCGCCAACTCCTCCTGGCCGGCCGGTTCCCGGCGACCGATCACGTGGATCCCGCCGCGCTGCAACACCCGGCGCGGTCGCGGCGCGTAGCTGAACACCCGGAACCATTCGATCCGGTCGCCGCTGTAACGGGCGATCCCGAAGACCCAGCCCTTGCCGTGGTCGGGATCGGCCGACGGCGCCGCCGGGTCCCCCTCGGCCGCGTCCGCGGCCCGCTCCGGGGACGACGACGCGGCGCCCCCCGGGGCCTGGTGCCCGGGTGACGCCGCGGTGGTCGATCCGGCTTCGCCGGCCGGCACTACCGGTGGCCGCATGCGAAGCGAACAATCGAAGGTGCCACCCGGTCGCTGGATCAGCCGGCGACGCAGCGCGAAGGCCGCGACACCGACCACCAATACGACGACAACAGCCAGAATCACGCTCAGCACAACGAGGACCATCCGGATCGACCTCCTCGTTCGCGCGTTGAGCAGTGGTCCCGGCCGTGTGTCGGTCCGGGCTCTGGTGCTGCGACTGGCCTTGTCAGTCCCGCCGCTGGGCGGCCAACAGCCGCGTCTCCGCGCGCCGCTCGGCGCTGGAGTCCTTCGCCGCGCCGGCGCGCTCGAGCGCCCGCTCCGCGCGGGCGACATCGATCTCGTCGGCCAGCTCGGTGATCTCGGCGAGCAGCGAGAGGTTGTTGTCCGCGAACGAGATGAACCCGCCGTGGACCGCCGCGATGACGACCGAACCGTCGGCCTGACGGATCGTCACCGGACCTGATTCGAGCACTCCGAGAACCGGCTGGTGACCGGCCTGGATGCCGATGTCGCCGTCCGCGGTGCGTGCGATGACGATGGTGGCCTCGCCGGACCACACCTTGCGGTCGGCCGCGACCAGCTCGACGTGCAGCTCAGCCAACGTGGCTCCTCATGTCGGGTCGAAGACACGCTGGTCTTCGCCTCCGCCCTCACGGGACGGGTGGTGTCCAAGGATAGTGGCCCGGACGGGCCTGGCTCCAACCGGCGCAGGCGCCGGCGGGTTTCCGGCCACGCCGAAGGGCGCGGTCGGGAACCGACACGAGGGGCGGACCCATGCGGGACCGCCCCTCGTCGATCAGGCGATCGTCAGCCCTTGTTGAGCTCGGCGATCTTCTTCTCGAGGTCGTCCAGCCCACCGAGCATGAAGAATGCCTGCTCGGGAGCGTGGTCGTACTTGCCGTCGGCGATCGCGTTGAACGCCTCGACGGTCTCGGACAGCGAGACGTCCGAACCGTCGAGCCCGGTGAACTGCTTCGCCACGTGGGTGTTCTGCGACAGGAACCGCTCGATGCGCCGCGCCCGGTGCACGGTGAGCTTGTCCTCTTCGGACAGCTCGTCCATGCCCAGAATCGCGATGATGTCCTTGAGGTCCTTGTACTTCTGCAGGATGTTCTTGACCCGCATCGCGCAGTCGTAGTGGTCCTGCGCGACGTAGCGCGGGTCCAGGATCCGCGACGTCGAGTCCAGCGGGTCCACCGCCGGGTAGATGCCCAGCTCCGAGATCGGACGGGAGAGCACGGTCAGCGCGTCGAGGTGCGCGAACGTGGTCGCCGGGGCCGGGTCGGTGAGGTCGTCCGCGGGGACGTAGATCGCCTGCATCGAGGTGATCGAGTGACCACGCGTCGAGGTGATGCGCTCCTGGAGGGTGCCCATCTCGTCGGCGAGGGTCGGCTGGTAACCCACCGCGGAGGGCATCCGGCCGAGCAGCGTCGACACCTCGGAACCGGCCTGGGTGAACCGGAAGATGTTGTCGATGAACAGCAGCACGTCCTGCTCCTGCACATCGCGGAAGTACTCCGCCATGGTCAGGGCCGACAGCGCCACCCGCAGACGGGTGCCCGGGGGCTCGTCCATCTGGCCGAAGACGAGCGCCGTCTGGTCGTAGACGCCCGCTTCCTTCATCTCCTCGATCAGGTCGTTGCCCTCACGAGTACGCTCGCCGACGCCGGCGAACACCGACACACCCTCGTGCAGACGGGCGACACGGACGATCATCTCCTGGATGAGCACCGTCTTGCCGACGCCCGCACCACCGAACAGACCGATCTTGCCACCCTTGACGTACGGGGTGAGCAGGTCGATGACCTTGATGCCGGTCTCGAACATCTCGGTCTTCGAGTCGAGCTGGTCGAAGGCCGGCGCCTTGCGGTGGATCGGCCAGCGCTCGGTCACCTCGAAGCTCGCCCGGTCCACGTCGAGGACCTCACCGAGGGCGTTGAACACGTGCCCCTTGGTGACGTCGCCCACGGGGACGGAGATCTGCGCGCCGGTGTTCGTGACGACGGCGCCGCGAACGAGGCCGTCGGTCGGCTGCATCGAGATCGCGCGCACGATGCCGTCGGCAAGGTGCTGCTCGACCTCGAGGGTGAGGGTGGTCTTGCCCTCGTCCTCGCCCTGGCCCGTGAGGTCCAAGTCGACGTGCAGCGCGTTGTACATCTCCGGCATCGCGTCGACGGGGAACTCCACGTCGACGACCGGGCCGATGACGCGGGCGACGCGGCCCGTGGCAGCGGCCGTCTCAACAGTGGCAGTCATGATGTCTAATCACTCCCCGCGGTCGCGTCGGCCAAGGCGTTGGCGCCACCGACGATCTCGCTGATTTCCTGGGTGATCTCGGACTGGCGAGCGTTGTTCGCCAGACGAGAGAGGGTCCGGATGAGGTCTTCGGCGTTCTCGGTCGCCGACTTCATCGCCCGCCGGCGGGCCGCGTGCTCGGAAGCGGCGGACTGCAGCAGGGCGTTGAAGATGCGGCTTTCGACGTACCGCGGCAGCAGTGCGTCGAGAACACCCTCGGCCGAGGGCTCGAAGTCATAGAGCGGGAAGGGACCGCCGGCCGGCGGCTCGTCCGTCTCCTCGACCGCCAACGGGAGCACCCGCACCGCGACCGGGCTCTGCGTGAGCATGGAGACGAACTCGGTGCTGACGAGATGAATCTCGTCCACACCGCCCTCCTCGGTGGGCGTCACGAACGCGTCGATCAGCTCACCTGCCACCTTCTTGGCGTCGGAGTACTCGGGGCGGTCGGAGAATCCCTTCCACTGCCCGGCCAGGTCCACGTCGCGGAACTGGAAAAATCCGATGCCCTTGGACCCGATCACGTAGCGGCTGACCGTCTTGCCCTCGTCCTCGAGCAGCTTGGTGAGCTGCTCGGCGGCCTTGATGGCATTCGAGTTGTAGCCGCCCGCGAATCCGCGGTCACTGGTTACCAGCAGCACCGCGGCCCGAGTGGGCCGCTCCACCGAAGTGGTCAACGGGTGCTGCGTGCTGGAGAAGGTGGCGACCGCGGAAACGGCGCGCGTCAGCTCGTCGGCGTACGGCTTGGAGGCCGCGACGCGCTGCTGCGCCTTCACGATCCGCGACGCCGCGATGAGCTCCTGGGCGCGCGTGATCTTCTTGGTCGCCGACACGGAACGGATCCGACGCCGGTAGACCCGAAGTTGGGCTCCCATTGGTCAGGGTTCTCCGTTCTTTACTCGGACTTGGCCACGTGACGGGTGATCTTCTCCTGGCCGACGTCTTCCTTCGTCAGCCCGGCAGGCGCCACGTCCTGGATCAACGGCTCGCCGTCGAACTTGGTGAACGTCTGCTTGAAGGAGTTCACCGCGTCGGTGAGCGCCATCACGGTGTCGTCTTCCAGCTTGCCGGTCTCGACGATCCCGGTCAGCAGGGCCGCGTGCTTGTGCTGCACGTACTCGTGCAGCTCCTTCTCGAAGCGGCGGATGTCCTGCACCGGCACGTCGTCCAGCTTGCCGGTGGTACCGGCCCAGATCGAGACGACCTGGAGCTCGATCGCGAACGGCTCGAACTGACCCTGCTTGAGCAGCTCGACCATGCGCGCACCGCGCTGGAGCGAGGCCTTGGAGGTGGCGTCCAGGTCGGAACCGAACGACGCGAACGCCGCCAGCTCGCGGTACTGGGCCAGGTCGACACGAAGTCGACCCGCGACACTCTTCATCGCCTTGATCTGCGCCGAGCCACCGACTCGCGAGACCGAGATACCGACGTTGACCGCGGGGCGCACGCCCTGCAGGAACAGGTCGGACTCCAGGAAGCACTGACCGTCGGTGATCGAGATGACGTTGGTCGGAATGTACGCCGACACGTCGTTCGCCTTGGTCTCGATGATCGGGAGACCCGTCATCGAACCGCCGCCGAGCTCGTCCGACAGCTTCGCGCAACGCTCGAGCAGACGCGAGTGCAGGTAGAAGACGTCACCGGGGTACGCCTCGCGCCCCGGCGGACGACGCAGCAGCAGGGACACGGCGCGGTACGCCTCGGCCTGCTTCGACAGGTCGTCGAACACGATCAGAACGTGCTTGCCCTGGTACATCCAGTGCTGGCCGATGGCCGAACCGGTGTACGGGGCCAGGTACTTGAAGCCGGCCGGGTCGGACGCCGGGGCGGCGACGATCGTCGTGTACTCCAGCGCGCCGGCCTCTTCGAGCGAGCGGCGCACGGACGCGATGGTCGTGCCCTTCTGGCCGATCGCGACGTAGATGCAGCGAACCTGCTTCTTCGGGTCGCCCGAGCGCCAGTTGTCGCGCTGGTTGATGATCGTGTCCAGGCAGACCGCGGTCTTACCGGTCTGCCGGTCGCCGATGATCAGCTGACGCTGGCCCCGACCGATCGGGGTCATCGCGTCGATCGCCTTGATGCCGGTCTGCATCGGCTCGTGCACCGACTTGCGCATCATCACGCCGGGAGCCTGAAGCTCCAGCGCGCGACGGCCTTCGGCCGCGATCTCGCCCTGGCCGTCGATCGGCTGGCCGAGCGGGTCGACGACGCGACCCAGGTAGCCGTCACCGATCGGTACCGACAGAACCTCGCCCGTACGACGGACCTTCTGGCCCTCTTCGATGCCGCTGAAGTCACCGAGGATGACGACACCGATCTCGCGGACGTCGAGGTTCTGCGCCAGACCGAGGGTGCCGTCCTCGAACTTGAGCAGCTCGTTCGTCATGACCGAGGGCAGGCCCTCGACCTTGGCGATACCGTCGTACGCCTCGGTGACGGTACCGACCTCTTCGCGCGCGGCCGTCTCCGGCTCGTACGAGGCGACGAAGCGCTCCAGCGCGTCCCGGATCTCCTCCGGCCGGATCGTGAGCTCCGCCATCTGGTGTCCCTGCTCTCCTAGGTGGTGGGGTTAACGGTCCGCTGTCCGTCGCTTGTCGTACGGAACCGCGGTGCTGCTGTGGGGGTCGCTGTGCCGCTCGGGGATTTCCCCGGACGGTCGACGACGCCCCTGTCGTCCGGTGTCTCAGCCGGCGAGCCGTCGGCCCGCTTCTTCGAGACGTGTGGTCACGGTGCCGTCGATGACGTCGTCACCGATCTCCACGCGGACCCCGCCGATGACGTCGGCATCGATTTCCACGTTCAGGTGGACCTCGCGGCCGTACATCCGGCCCAGCGCCGCGGCCAAGCGGGTGCGCTGCTCCTCGGTGAGAGGCAGTGCGACCGTGACCAACGCGACCATGCGACGCCGGCGATCGGCGGCAAGGCGCGCGTACGACTCGAGCCCGTGTTCAAGGTTACGGCTACGGGGGTGTGCGACAAGCCTGGTGATCAGCCGCCGGGTGACGGGCTGGGCCCGGCCGTCCAGCAGTCCGGAAACCAGTTCCGCCTTGCGCTCGTTCGCCACGCCCGGGTCGGTCAGGGCGGAGCGCAGCTCGCGCTCGCCCACCACGATCCGGCCGAAGCGGAACAGCTCGTCCTCGAGTTCGTCGAGCTTGCCGTCGCGCTCGGCGGCGATCAGCTCGGCGGACACCGAGAGTTCGGCGATCGCGTCGACCAGGTCGGTCGGCCGCGACCAGCGGGTACGGACCAGTCCGCCGAGCAGATCCGCCGTGGTACCGGAGATCTGACCGGAGAGGAGCTGGGCCAGGAAGGCCGCGCGGGCCTCCCCGGAACGTGTCGAGTCGGTGAGGACCCGACGCAGCGACACCGTCCGGTCGAGCAGGATGACCACGGAGTCGAGCTCCTGGGCCAACCCGACCATGTCGGTACCGGTCACGGTCGCGAGCGCGTCGAGGCGCTCACGAGCCGCGGCGAGGGATTCCCTGCTGGCGCCCTGCATCAGCGCACCTTCTCCGAGGTCGCCGTTGCGGAGGCCTTGGCCTCCAGCTCCTCCAGGAAGCGGTCGACGACCCGACGCTGACGCGCCTCGTCCTCGAGCGACTCCCCGACGATGCGCGACGCGAGGTCGACGGCCAGCCGGCCGACGTCCTGACGAAGCGCGTTCTGGGCCTGGTTGCGGTCGGCCTCGATCTGGGTGTGGCCGGCGGTGACGATCTCGTCCTTGATCCGCTGGCCTTCGGCGCGCATCTCGGCGATGGCGACTGCACCCTGTTCGCGGGCGTCCTCCGTGAGGCGACCGGCCTCACGACGGGCTTCGGTGAGCTGGTCGCGGTAGCGCTCCAGCTCGGCCTGGGCCTCGGCCTGCGCCTCTTCGGCGCGCTTGAGACCGCCCTCGATGGCGTCCGTACGGTCCGCCAGCGTCTTGGCGATCTTGGGAAGGAGCATCTTCCACAGGAAGCCGAAGACGATGAGGAACGCCACGCCACCGATGATGATCTCGTCGAGCGGCGGGAGAAGAGGATTCATCTTCTCTTCGCTGTTGGCGAGGAAAATCACGGTGTGAGGACCTTCCGTCCGTAGCGGATTGATCAGGTGCCGTAGACGAACGGCATGACGACGCCGATGAGGGCGAGCGCCTCGGCGAGGGCGAAGCCGAGCAGCATGTTCTGGCGGACCAGACCGGCAGCCTCGGGCTGACGGGCCATGGCCTGGACACCGTTACCGAAGATGATGCCGATACCGATGCCGGGGCCGATCGCGGCGAGGCCGTAGCCGATGGAACCGAGGCTGCCCGAGACGCCGTCGGCGGCGAGGTTCATCATGGGAACTGATCCTTTTTTCGAGGCCGATGGACGATCCACCGGACGACGGTCGAGGAGGGAAAGGGGTCTGCGGGGTCTCTCAGTGCTCGGCTTCGAGCGAGCTGGAGATGTAGGAGGCCGCGAGCAGCGTGATGATGTACGCCTGCAGCGCCTGAATCATCAGCTCGAAAGCGGTCAGGATGACGACCACGATGAACGAGGTCGCCGAGAAGAGCGCCCCGATGTGGAAGCCGAGCAGGTACCAGGCGCCGACGCTGAAGGTGACGATCAGCATGTGTCCGGCGAACATGTTCGCGAACAGTCGGACCGCCATGGTGAACGGCCGGGTGATCAGACCCTGGAGCAGCTCGATCGGCGCGAGGAGGAAGTAGATCGCCTTCGGCAGACCGGGCGGGAACATCATGTTCTTGAAGTAACCGACGAAGCCCTGGTTCTTGATACCGAGGACGAGGTAGGTCACGTACACGACGCCGACGATCGATGCCGGGAAAGCGATGCGCGAGGTCGCGGGGAACTGGGCGAACGGGATGATCGCCATCACGTTCATGACCCAGACGAAGAAGAAGATGGAGAACAGGAAGGGGACGTAAGGGTCGCCCTTCTTTCCCATCGTCTCCCGCGAGATGTTGTCGCGGACGAACAGGTAGCCCAACTCGCCGACGTTCTGCGCGCCGCGCGGGACCATCTTGGGCTTGGCGAAGGCCGACCAGAAGAAGCCGATCACCAGCAGCATCGAGATGAGCGCGAGCAACATCGGCTTCGTGAAGTCGAAGGCCCCGATGGAGAAGATCGGCTTGAACTCGAAGACGTTCAGCCCGGGCGAGGGGAAGCCGCACCCGGAGAACAGGTGACATCCGCTCTCGCTGGCGAGCGTCTGGACGTCAGCAGTCACCACCGACTCCTTCGTCGTGAAGCATGATTTCGGCTACCTCGATGTGTCGGCGTGGCGAGGGCCACGGAGCGGCACGCAACAGGGCCCGGTCAGGAGGACCTGCCGTGGCGGACAAAGACAAGAACCAGGGACAGAGCGATTCCGACGACCAGGCCGATCGGCAGGAACAGGGCGGAGTGGCCCGTCCACCGGTCGATCAGCCAGCCGATGCCGCCGTAGAACAGCATGCCGCTCAGCAGGTAACCGACACTCGACCATGCGGCACCGTCCATCGCCCGATTCTCTCGGTCCGGTGGACGGGGGCCTCTCTCGCTCATGACGCCCCGGACATTAGCAGTACCTGCGTCGCGTCTACATACCCGGCCCGCGAACCCCGTGCCGAGTGCGACCGGCGTGGTGCGTAGGTCATCGCTCTCCGTCCGGTTCGACATAGGCGATCTTCAGTCGGGTGAAGATCCAGACCTGCGAGGCGACCCAAACCAGCGTGGCCCCGAGAATCGTGAGTCCGAACACCTTCGTGTCGAATGCCTTGGTGTCCTTGAACAGGAACAAAACCAACCCCAGCAGCAGGATCTGCACGATGTACGTGAAGAGCGCCATGTTCATCATCATCAAGGGGTTGTCGCGCGAGATACGCCCGATCGCGACCTGGCCGATCGCGAAGAAGGCCAGGACGACGACGGTGGCGAACACCGCGCCGAGCAGTCCTTTGCCACCGGCCGCGAAGAAAGCCGCGATGGCCGCGATTACTCCGGCGGCGGTCGTGAACACGACCGAGCCTCGGAGAAGGCGGACGTCGTTGGCCTGCATGTCGGTGACTCCGGCATCAAGTGGGGGGCAAGGAGTGGATCAGTCGTCCCGCCAAGCGCTCGGAACGACGCAACGCTCGGGACTGGCCGTGAGGTATCAGAACCCTCGTTGCTGGGGGTTCATCGGCTGTTGATCCTGGTTCGTGAACGATATCACAAACTATTTGAGCAGAGCTTTACCCGTTCGTGTGTACAAGCTCACAGCCTTCCACCACCCTTTCGCGTCCCTCTCCCCACCGGCAAATCCGCAGGTCGGGAGGGGTCTGCGGGATTTCGTGAGGGGCCTGTGGCGGGTGTGGCGGTTGCTCCGTTCAGCCGTACGCCGTCTGATTCGCCGGGAACCATCCGCTCGACCGGAACGTTCGCGCCGCGCCCGCGACGACGCAGCCTGCGATAGCGCGGCGGGACCACCTGGTGCAGCTCGGTGGGCACATGCGGCTTGAACCACGGCAACATCAGGATCACCAGGCCCAGGACGATCAGCCCCAGGCCCGCGTAGACGATCGGACGCCGTTCCGGGCGGACCGAGATGAGCACGGTGAACGACGCGATCAAACCGGACCAGAAGTACATGATCAGCACCGCGCGGCTGTGCGAGTGGCCGATCTCCAGCAGCCGGTGGTGCAGGTGGCCCTTGTCCGCGGCGAACGGCGAGCGCCCCGCCCAGCCGCGCCGACCGACCGCCATCACCAGGTCCATCAGCGGCACCACCAGCACCGCGAACGGCAACACCAGCGGGATGTAGACCGGCACCAGCTTGTGCGTCGTGAAGGTCAGCGAGCCGTCGTTTTGCGCGACGATCGCGCCCGGGTCGATCCGACCGGTCACGGTGACCGCAGCGGCGGCCAGCATCAGGCCGATCAACATCGAGCCGGAGTCGCCCATGAAGATCCGCGCGGGGTGCAGGTTGTGCGGCAGAAAGCCCAGGCACATCCCGACCAACAGCGCGGTGAACAAGGTCGGCGCGGCTGCGCTGGAGACGCCGTACCCGAACCAGAGCCGGTAGGAATAGCCGAAGAAGGCGAGCGCGGCGATGCACACCATGCCGGCCGCGAGGCCGTCCAGGCCGTCCACGAAGTTCACCGCGTTGATCGTGATGACCACTATCCCGATGGTCAGCAACGTGCCCTGGGTCGGCGTCAGCCCGACCGTGCCGTAGCCGGGGATGGGCAGCCACAGGATGACGATGCCCTGCCAGACCATCACGCCCGCGGCGAGCGCCTGACCGAGCAGCTTGATGATCGCGTCGACGCCCCATTTGTCGTCGATCACCCCGAGCACCGAGATCAGCGTGCAGCCGGACAGCAGTGCCTGCACGTCGGTCGAGGAGATGAACACGTCCTGGAGCACCGGCAGATGCCGGGCGACCAGCAGGCCCGCGCACAATCCGCCGAACATCGCCAAGCCGCCCAGGCGCGGCGTCGGCTCCTTGTGCACGTCCCGCGCGCGGATCTCGGGCATCGCGCCCGCGGCGATGGCGAACCGGCGGACCGCGCCCGTCAGCAGGTAGGTCACCGCAGCGGCGACGAACAGCGTGAGCAGGTATTCGCGCAAGACTCAACCGTCCCCGGCTTCGGCACATCCCAGCGGCAGCACGGGCATCAGACTAGACGTGCCGCCGCTCCCCGGGAGAATCACCAATCTTCACCGGCGAGGGACGATCGCACAATGCTCGGTGGCGCCGCCACCGGCCCGTCGCCCCACACGTAACCACAGTCCCCCCGGTCCCAGCCACCCCGTGGGCGGGTTTGCCGGATACGCACCTCACCGACGCGGGTACGCCGGACGGGTGGCGACGAGTTCGCCGACCGCGACCCGCACCTCGCGCAGCACGCCTTCGTCGTCCTCGCGCACCGCCCGGCCGATCAGCAGGGCGATCTCCTTCATGTCCGTCTCGGTCATGCCCTGCGTGGTCACCGCGGCCGTGCCGACCCGGATCCCGGACGCGATCATCGGCTTGACCGGGTCGAACGGGACCGCGTTCTTGTTCAGCGTGATGCCCGCCCGCTCGCAGCGGCGCTCCGCGTCGCTGCCGCTGACCCCGATCGGGCGCAGGTCCAGCAGCGCGAGGTGGGTGTCGGTGCCGCCGGAGACCGCCCGCAGACCCTCCGCCTGCAAACCCTGGGTCAGGGCCTGCGCGTTGGCCACCACGCGTCGTGCGTACACCCGGTACGCCGGGGTCGACGCCTCGCCCAGTGCGACCGCCTTCGCCGCCACCGCGTGCATGTGCGGGCCGCCCTGGCTGAACGGGAACACCGCCCGGTCGATCCGGTCGGCGAGTTCCTCCCGGCACAGGATCAGCCCGCCGCGCGGACCGCGCAGCACCTTGTGCGTGGTGCAGGTGACGATGTCCGCGAACGGGATCGGCGAGGGCACCGCGTCGCCCGCGACCAGGCCGATGAAGTGGGCCGCGTCCACCATCAGGTAGGCACCCACCTCATCGGCGATCTGTCGAAATGCCGCGAAATCGACAAGTCGCGGATATGCGGTCGCGCCGCACACGATCAGCCGCGGCCGATGCGCCCGGGCCAGCTCCCGGACCCGGTCGTAGTCGATGCGCTCGTCGCTCTCCCGCACCCCGTAGGCGACCGCGTGGAACCAGCGGCCGGAGAAGTTCACCCGGGAGCCGTGGGTGAGATGGCCGCCGTGCGGCAGCGACATGGCCAGGATCGTGTCGCCCGGTACCAGCACCGCCGCGTAGGCCGCCAGGTTCGCGGCCGTGCCCGAGTGCGGCTGCACGTTGGCGTGTTCGGCGCCGAACAGGGCGCGGGCCCGGCGTACACCCAGTTCCTCGGCCCGGTCCACCTCGGCGCAACCGCCGTAGTAGCGCCGTCCGGGGTAGCCCTCGGCGTATTTGTTGGCGAGCGTGCTGCCGAGTGCGGCCAGCACCGCCGGGGAGGTGAAGTTCTCGCCGGCGATCAGTTGCAGGCCGCCGCGTTGCCGGGCCAACTCGCCCAGGAGCACCTCGGCGATCTCCGGATCCGCCTCGTGCAGGGCGGCGAAGTCCGGCCCCCAGAAGGGAGTTGGCGTGGAGTCGGGAGTGCCCATGGGACTGCTCCTCAAGGCCGCAGGGACGGTCTCCACCATAGGCCGGGGGTCGGGGCACCGACAGGCTCTTCGCGGGCCGATTCGGGCCCGTTGCCGCCCGCGCGAGGCGTCCGCTCACGGCCCGCGCGCCGACGCTCGGTCAGAGGCTGTGCGCGGGGTGACCGGTGAGCGCGGTGAGCACCGGGTCCAGGGCCGATCCGATGTCGGAGGCACAGGCCCGGAAGACGCTCAGCGGCGCGCCGTACGGGTCGGCCACCTCGTCCCACTCGGGATCGGGCGCGGCCAACCGACCCCGCAACGCCGCCGCGGCCCGCACCAACGAGCGACCGCGCTGGACCAGATCGCGCTCGGGGTAGGGCGCCCGCTCCAGCACCGCGACCAGCCGGGTGAACTCCTTGAGGGTGAACGTGCGCAGGCCCGAGGCATGCCCCATGGACACCACGTGCGCGCGGTGGTCGAGCGTCGCGGTGAGCACCAGGTCCGCCTCGGCGACGTGCTCGTCGAGCAGCTCGCGGCCGTGGAAGTCGCCCGGATCGGCGCCGTATTCGAGCAGCACCTCGGCGGCGTGCGGCTCCATCGGCGCACCCTCGTGCCCCCAGGTCCCGGCGCTCTGCACGCTGAGCCGGACCGCGTCGTCGGCGGCGAGCCGGCGCTCCAGGCCGAGCCGCGCGAGCCGCTCGGCGATCGGCGAGCGACAGATGCTCCCCGTGCACACGAACAGGATCCGAAACGAATCGGCCGCGGACCCGTACGGCCCGTAGGAATGCCCCACGGGTGGTGGCGGGGTCAATTCACGCCCTCCAGGTCGGGTACGACCTCGCGCAACGTGTCCAGCGACAGGGCGCCCTCACGCAGCAGCCGGGGGCGGCCGGCGGTCAGATCGATGATCGAGGACGGCGCGGTCGAGGGGCACGTGCCGCCGTCCAGGTACACCGACACCGAGTCGCCGAGCTGGGCCTCGGCCTCGTCGACCGTGGTCGCGGCCGGATTGCCGGAGCGGTTCGCGCTGCTGACCGCCAGCGGGCCGGTCTCGGTGAGCAACTCGATCGCGACCGGGTGCAGCGGCATCCGCACCGCGACCGTGCCGCGCGTATCGCCCAGGTCCCACATCAGCGACGGCTGGTGGAACGCGACGATGGTGAGCGCGCCCGGCCAGAACGCGTCGACCAGTTCCCAACCCACCTCGGGAAAGCCGGTGACCAGTCCGTGCAACGTGTTCGGCGAGCCGACCAGTACGGGCGAGGGCATGTTGCGGCCCCGACCCTTGGCGTCCAGCAACGCGTGCACGGCGTGCGGGGTGAACGCGTCCGCGCCGATGCCGTACAGGGTGTCCGTCGGCAGCACGACCAGGTCGCCGCGCTTGATCGACCCGGTCGCCTCACGCAGCCCGAGCCCACGGTCCATCGCGTCGGAGCAGTCGTAGCGTCGGCTCATCGGGCACTTACCTCCTGAAGCGGTACGGGCGGTACAGGCGATACGGGTGGTACCAGTGGTGCGGGTGCTGCAGGGGTTCTGCGCGGCGCGCGGTTCACGCGCCTTCCTTGCGGGCGGTGGTGAAGCGTGGGCGATTGGTCAGGTCGCGGTGGTCGGCCGCGTCCACCCAACCGGCTTCCTCGTTGAAGATCCATGGCACCGCGCCGCCCTGGGTGTCCGCGTGCTCGACCACCACCAGGCCCCCCGGGCGCAGCAGCCGGTAGGCGGTCTTGGACAGGATCCGGATGAAGTCCAGCCCGTCCGGCCCGGAGAACAGCGCCAGTTCGGGATCGTGGTCGCGGGCCTCGGGCGCCATCTCGTCCCGCTCGTCCAGCGGCACGTAGGGCGGATTGCTGATCACCAGGTCGACCGTGCCGTCCAGGGCCGGCAGCGCGGCGAGCGCGTCGCCCCGATGCAGGATCACCCGCGAGCCGCTCGCGTTGCGCGTGGCGTAGCGGTGGGCGTCCGGGTCCAGCTCGACCGCGTGCACGACCGAGCGCGGCACCTCCTGGGCGACGGCGAGCGCGATCGCGCCGGAGCCGGTGCACAGGTCGACCACGAGCGGCTCGGCCACGTCCATCGCGCGCAGCGCGTCTATCGCCCAGCCGACCACCACCTCGGTCTCCGGGCGGGGCACGAACACGCCGGGTCCCACCTGGAGTTCGAGGTAGCGGAAGAACGCGCGCCCGGTGATGTGCTGCAACGGCTCACGGGCCTCCCGGCGCGCGATGGCCTCCCAGAACCGCGCGTCGAAGTCGCCGTCGGCGACGGTGTGCAGGGCGCCGCGCTTGACGCCGTGCACGAACGCCGCGAGTTCCTCGGCATCGAAGCGCGGAGAGGGAACGCCCGCGTCGGCCAGTCGCAGGGTGGCCTGGGCCACCTCGGCGAGCAGCAGATTCATCTCGTCTCCGTTATTGGTGGGCGAGCCGAGCGGCCATGTCGGCGTCCACACACGCCTGGATGACCGGATCGAGATCGCCGTCGAGCACCTGGTCCAGGTTGTACGCCTTGTAGCCCACGCGGTGGTCGGAAATCCGGTTTTCCGCGAAGTTGTACGTGCGGATGCGCTCGGAGCGGTCCACCGTGCGGACCTGGCTGCGACGCACGTCGGAGGCTTCCTTGTCGGCCTCCTCCTGGGCCGCGGCGAGCATTCTGGCGCGCAGGATGCGCATCGCCGACTCCTTGTTCTGGAGCTGGCTCTTCTCGTTCTGGCAGGAGACCACGATGCCGGTCGGCAGGTGCGTGATGCGCACCGCGGAGTCGGTGGTGTTGACCGACTGGCCGCCGGGGCCGGACGAGCGGTAGACGTCGATGCGCAGGTCGTTGGCATTGATCTCGACCTCGACGTCCTCGGCCTCGGGCAACACCAGGACGCCGGCCGCGGAGGTGTGGATGCGGCCCTGCGACTCGGTGGCGGGCACACGCTGGACGCGGTGCACGCCGCCCTCGAACTTCAGCCGGGCGTAGACGCCCTCGCCGGGTGCGGGGTTGCCCTTGGTCTTGACCGCGACCTGGACGTCCTTGTAGCCGCCGAGATCGGACTCGTTGGATTCGAGGATCTCGGTCTTCCAGCCGGCCCGCTCGGCGTAGCGCAGGTACATCCGCAGCAGGTCGCCGGCGAACAGGGCCGACTCCTCGCCGCCCTCGCCCGCCTTGACCTCCAGGATCACGTCCTTGTCGTCGGCCGGGTCGCGCGGCACGAGCAGCCGGCGCAGCTTCTCCGCGCACTCCTCGCGGCGCTGCTCGGCCTCCTCCGCCTCGGCGGCGAAGTCCGGGTCCTCGGCGACCAGTTCGCGGGCGGCCTCGACGTCGTCGGCGGCACTGGACCACTGCCGGTAGGCGTCCACGATCGGCCCCAGTTCGGCGTAGCGCCGCCCGAGGTTGCGGGCGCGCGTCTGGTCCGTGTGCACGGCCGGATCGGCGAGCTGTCGCTCCAGGTCGGCGTGCTCGGCGAGCAGGTCGTCCATCGCCTCGAACACTGGGGGGCTCCTCTGGGGTATGGCCGCGAACTCGGCGGGATCGGTGTCACGGTGGCGGGATCGGCGGGACGCCGGACGGGCGGACAAACGAACGGCGCCGGAGGAGCGGGCGGACCTTGGACAAGGCCCACCGCTCCTCCGGCGCCGCAGGGTCGCTACTTGTTGCCGGCCACCGGCTGCTTGCCGAAGCGCTTCTCGAAGCGCGCCACACGGCCACCCGTGTCGAGGATCTTCTGCTTGCCCGTGTAGAACGGGTGACACTGCGAACAGACCTCGACGCGGATCTGGCCGCTGGTCGCGGTGCTGTGCGTGGTGAACGTCGAGCCACAGCCACAGGTGACGGTGGTCTCCACGTACTCGGGGTGGATGTCGGGCTTCACAGGAGTCTCCTTGAGGTTCGGGAGGGCGCCGGGTCGTACGCCCGAGCGGGCGTCACGTGAACCGGGGCCGACAGAGCAGTCTGCCAGGAGGGGGCGACCGGACCCAAATCAGGGTCTGTACCGCCCAACCACGATCGAGGTCGTGGCATTCCCTCCCGGCCGACGCCGTGCCTTTGTCTTGTCGTGCGTCGAGACGAGCAGTCGAACGAACTAGTCGTTCGGCATCGGCGTGGTCTTCTGGATCTGCATGAGGAACTCGCCGTTGCTCTTGGTCTTCTTCATCTTGTCCAGGAGCAGCTCGATGGCCTGCTGCTGGTCGAGGGCGTGCAGCACCCGACGCAGCTTCCAGACGACCGCGAGTTCGTCCGAGGCCATCAGGATCTCTTCCTTGCGGGTGCTGGACGCGTCCACGTCCACCGCCGGGAAGATCCGCTTGTCGGCGAGCTTGCGGTCGAGCTTGAGCTCCATGTTGCCGGTGCCCTTGAACTCCTCGAAGATCACCTCGTCCATCCGCGAGCCGGTCTCGACGAGCGCGGTGGCCAGGATGGTCAGCGAGCCGCCGTTCTCGATGTTGCGCGCCGCGCCGAAGAACTTCTTCGGCGGGTAGAGCGCGGTCGAGTCGACACCACCGGACAGGATGCGGCCGGAGGCGGGCGCCGCGAGGTTGTACGCGCGGCCCAGGCGGGTGATCGAGTCGAGCAGCACGACCACGTCGTGGCCCAGCTCGACCAGACGCTTGGCCCGCTCGATGGCCAGCTCGGCGACGATCGTGTGGTCCTCGGCGGGCCGGTCGAAGGTCGAGGAAATGACCTCGCCCTTGACCGAGCGCTGCATGTCGGTGACCTCTTCGGGGCGCTCGTCCACGAGCACGACCATCAGGTGGCACTCGGGGTTGTTCACGGTGATCGCATTCGCGATCGCCTGGAGCACCATCGTCTTGCCCGCCTTGGGCGGCGCGACGATCAGACCGCGCTGGCCCTTGCCGATCGGCGACACGAGGTCGATGATCCGCGTGGTCAGCGCACTGGAGTCGGTCTCCAGGCGGAGCCGGTCCTGCGGGTAGAGCGGGGTCAGCTTGTTGAAGTCGGAGCGCTGCCGCGCCTGTTCCGGCTCCATGCCGTTGACCGTGTCCAGCCGCACGAGCGCGTTGAACTTCTCCCGACGCTCGCCGTCGCGCGGCTGACGCACCGCGCCGACGATCGCGTCACCCTTGCGCAGGCCGTTCTTGCGGACCTGGGCGAGCGAGACGTACACGTCGTTGGAGCCGGGCAGGTAGCCCGAGGTCCGCACGAAGGCGTAGTTGTCGAGGATGTCCAGGATGCCCGCGACGGGCACCAGGACGTCGTCGTCGGCCAGCACGGGCTCGTTGGTCTCGAAGCCCTCGCGGCCGCCGCGGCGACGGTTGCGGTCGCGGTAACGGCCACGACGCCGACGGCCGCCGCCCTCGAAGTCGTCGTCCGGACCCATCGGGTCGTTGTCCTGCTGCTGCTGTTGCTGCTGCTTGCCGCGCTCGCCGCCACGATCGGCCCGCTCGGCGCGGTCGTTGCCGCGCTCGCCACGCTCGCCGCGCTCGTTGTTGCGGTCGCCGCGCTCGGCCCGCTCGCCACGCTCCGGGCGCTCGGCGCGCTCGCCGCCGCGCTCGTTGTTGCGCTCGCCGCGGTCGCGCCGGTTCTGGCCGCGCTCGCGACGCTCGCGGCGGCCTTCCCGCTCGCCGCCCTCGCGCTGCTCGCCCTGGTCGTCACCGGCGCCGGGGCGCTCGGCACGCTCGGTGCGCTCGCCGCGGCGGCGGGTCGGGGCCTCGGTGGCCTCGGCCGTCGCCTCGCCCTGCTCACGCCGGGTGCGGCCGTTGGTGGGCGCCTCGGCGGCGGCCTGCTCGGGAATCTCGATCTGCGGTGCCTCGACCGCGACCCGCGTGCGGGCGGCGCGACGGGCCCGGGTGGGCGCCTCCGCGACCGGTGCCTCGGCGGGCGCCGCTGCTGCCGGGGCGGCCTCGACGGGCGCCGCGCCGTTGTCGGCGGCGACGGCGGCGGCCTTGGCCCGGGTGGCCCGGGCGGGCTTCGTGGCGGCAGCGGGAGCGGCGTCCGAACCACCCTGCTTCGCCTGGATGGCCTCGATCAGCTGGCTCTTGCGCATGCGACCGGTGCCGCTGATGCCCAGACCGGTGGCGACCTGCTGCAGCTCCGCCAGCACCATGCCGTTGAGGCCGGTGCCCGTCGAGCGGCGGCGCCGCGTGGCGGGAGCGGGGGCGTCCGCGGTGGCAGCCGCGTCACCCGAGGCGGACGCGGCCTGTGGCGTTGCGTCCATGAGTTCGGTGGTGTCGCTCACGAAGGGTCCTTCCCTGGAGCGGGCGTCGGCCTTGAGGGGGCTCGGCGACCGGTTGTGCTGTCCGTCCCGCTTCCAGTGCGGTCCGGTGCGGTGGTCCGCCGGATGGCGGGAATCGTCGAAAATGTGCCCAGTACTGCGAGGATCGGGCTCATGTGTGCCTGTGGGGGCTCGTATTCCTGTAGGGGCTCGATTTCCTGGAGAGGAAAAGCCCTCGGGTCCCCGGGATGAGCTCGACGCGGCGCGGTGGTTCCGCCGGTCTGTTTCGGGGAGCCACGTTCGTCACGAAGGACAGGCAGGAGGGGAGACTCCCAAAGGATCGTGGCCACAGAGCACCGAACGCGCCCAACCCTATGCGGGTGGGGGATCTGGTGCGGTGATGACGCTAACACTACCGGACCCAAGAGACATTCCCCCACCCCATCGCTCCCCCGGCGCAGCCCTTTTTTCCAGCGGTAGTGCAGTGGAGTGAACGGACCCACCACCGTCGCCGACCGCTCGCCCGGCCACGCCGGGTCCGCCGTCGGGCCGGCTCCCGCCTACCGGGCGTACTGCCAACGAACAGCGAGTACGCAGGTCACGCCAGTGGCATGACGCTTGCTCCGGCCCCGTCCACATCCAGTTGCCGAACCACCCAATCGGGCCCGGCGCTGCCGATCGCCTCGTCCACGCGGTCGTGCGTGACCAGGGCGAGCACGGTCGGCCCCGCGCCGGAGACGACCGCGGCCATCCCCTGTGCGCGCAGCTTGTCGATCAATTCGGCGCTCGCGGGCATCGCGGGCGCACGGTAGGTCTGGTGCAGCCGGTCCTCGGTCGCGGCGAACAGCAGGTCCGGACGCGAGGTCAGCGCGGTGACCAGCAGGCCGGCGCGCCCCGCGTTCGCCGAGGCGTCGCGATGCGTCACCTTGGCCGGCAGCAGACCGCGCGCGACCTCGGTGGACAGTGGAACCGCGGGTACGAACACGACGGGAGATATACCCCGGTCGGGGGTCGATCGCACCGCCTTGGGGCCGTCCTCGTCGGTCCAGGCGATGGTGAAGCCGCCGAGCAGGCACGCCGCGACGTTGTCCGGGTGGCCTTCGAGCTCGGTCGCCAGGGCCAGGGTGGCCTCGTCGTCGAGCCGCTCGGCGCCGCCTATCGTCAGCGCCCGGGCCGCGATCACGCCCGCGCAGATGGCCGCGGCGGACGAGCCCAGTCCGCGCCCGTGCGGGATGCGGTTGGCACACACGACGTCCAGGCCGGGCGGTCGGCCGCCCATCGCCTCGAACGCGGCGTAGGCCGCGCGCACGACCAGGTGGTTCTCGTCCCGGGACAGGTCGTCGGCGCCCTCGCCTGCGATGTCGATCGACAAACCCTCGTCCGCGACCCGGACGGCGACGTCGTCGTACAGTCCGAGCGCGAGTCCGAACGCGTCGAACCCGGGGCCCAGGTTGGCGCTCGTGGCCGGGATGCGAACCCGGACGGGGGCGGCACGGAATGCGGGGCCGGCCATACGCGTGGACACTCCTCCTCGTGGAGTTCCGGGCACCTTCACGGGACGGTCCGAACCGGTGGCGCATTCGGGAAATCGCGGGTGCTGCGGAACGGCAGGAACAGACGCGAGACTCGGGCGACATGCGCCGCGGAACGAGTGCAAAGTCGCGTCCGGTGATCAGCCTACCGAAGGTGCGTTCCCTCGCGGGACACCGTAACCACCGCGTCGTGGGATTGGTACCGGAATCGGGATCCAAAGGGTCCGGGAGCGGTCGACGGATGATCATCGACCGTCCCGGTGTGTTCCCGTGTACGGCAGAGGTGGGGCGCGACCGCTTTCGGCGGCGGGTGCCGGGTCGGCTTTCCCGGAGTCGGCTTCCCTGGGTCGGCTTCCCGGGATCGGCTTCCCGGACCGGGGCCGAATTTTTCTACCGGTGCCGGGGTGCGGCGGCGCGGGTCGCTTTCCGGCCGGGTGCCGGGAGCGGGCGTCCGCGCCGCCGATGGGTGTCGCGGGTCAGCCGAGGCCGAGTTGTGCGGCTGCGGCAGAGGCGTCGATCGGGACCACGACGGGCTTGGGCGCGCCGGCCACCGCCCAGTCCGGGTCCTTGAGGCCGTTGCCGGTGACCGTGCAGACGATCCGCTGGCCCGGGTCGACGCGACCCTGTTCGGCCGCCTGGAGCAATCCGGCCACACTCGCGGCGGACGCCGGCTCGACGAAGACGCCCTCCTGCGCGGCCAGGAGGCGATACGCCGAAAGGATCTGACGGTCGGTCACCGACTCGATGTGGCCCCCCGATTCGTCCCGCGCGGCGATCGCGAAGTCCCACGAGGCAGGGTTGCCGATCCGGATCGCGGTGGCGATCGTCTGCGGCGAGAGCACCGGCGCGCCGTTGACCAGCGGTGCCGAACCGGCCGCCTGGTAGCCCCACATGCGGGGGCGGCGGGCGGACAGGCCGTCGGCCGCGTATTCGTTGTAGCCCTTCCAGTACGCGGTGATGTTGCCCGCGTTGCCCACCGGAAGCACGTGGATGTCGGGCGCGTCGCCGAGCATGTCGACGATCTCGAAGGCGGCGGTCTTCTGGCCCTCGATGCGGACCGGGTTGACCGAGTTCACCAGCGCGACCGGATACTTTTCGGCCAGATCGCGGGCGAGCGTGAGGCAGTCGTCGAAGTTGCCGTCGACCTGGAGGATGCGCGCGCCGTGCACCAGGGCCTGGCCCATCTTGCCCAGCGCGATCTTGCCCTGCGGCACCAGCACGGCGCAGACCATCCCGGCGCGCACCGCGTAGGCGGCGGCGGAGGCCGAGGTGTTGCCGGTGGACGCGCAGATGACCGCCCGGGCGCCCTCCTCCTTGGCCTTGGAGATCGCCATCGTCATGCCGCGGTCCTTGAAGGACCCGGTCGGGTTGGCGCCCTCGACCTTGAGGTGAACCTCACATCCCGTGCGCTCGGAGAGCACCTGGGCCGGGACCAGCGGCGTACCACCCTCACGCAGGGTGACCACGGGTGTGTTCACCGAGACCGGCAGACGGTCGCGGTATTCCTCGATGACCCCGCGCCACTGAGTGGTGCGGACGCCTTCCTTGAGCGCGCTCACGGTCCCTCTACTCCCCTTCGACCCGCATGATGCCGGCGATGTCACGGACGATGTCCATACCGCGCAGATCGGCGACGGTCGCCGCGAGCGCGGCGTCGGTCGCGGTATGGGTGACGATCACGAGTGTGGCATCCCCGTCCCGGCCCTGTTGACGGACCGTGTCGATGGACACGTCGTGCTGGGCGAATACCGCGGCCACCTGGGACAGCACGCCGGCCCGGTCGGCCACGTCCAGGCTGAGGTGGTAGCGGGTGCGGACGATGCCCACCGGCTGCGGGGTCAGCTGTGCGTAGGCCGACTCGCCGGGCCCGGTCGCGCCGGAAAGCTTGTTCCGGCAGACCGCGACCAGGTCGCCGAGCACCGCGCTCGCGGTCGGCGCGCCGCCCGCGCCGGGGCCGTAGAACATCAACTGGCCGGCCGCCTCGGACTCGACGAAGACCGCGTTGTACGCCTCGCGCACGGACGCGAGCGGGTGCGTACGCGGGATCATCGCCGGGTGCACGCGGGCACTCACGCTCTGCCCGTCGGCGCCGCGCTCGCAGATCGCCAGCAGCTTGACCACGCAGTCCATCGCCTTGGCACTGGCCACGTCGGCGGCGCTGACCTCGGTGATGCCCTCGCGGTACACGTCGGCGGCGGTCACCCGGGTGTGGAACGCCAGGCCGGCCAGGATCGCGGCCTTGGCGGCGGCGTCGAAGCCCTCGATGTCGGCGGTGGGGTCGGCCTCGGCATAGCCCAGCGCGGTGGCCTCGTCGAGCGCCTCGGCGAAGCCCGCACCGGTGGAGTCCATCCGGTCCAGGATGAAGTTGGTGGTGCCGTTGACGATGCCCAGGACCCGTTCGACCTTGTCCCCGGCGAGCGACTCGCGCAGCGGACGCAGCAGCGGGATCGCGCCGGCGACGGCGGCCTCGTAGTAGAGGTCCACGCCGTGTTTCGCGGCGGCGGCGTGCAGCGTGGAGCCGTCCTCGGCCAGCAGCGCCTTGTTGGCGGAGACCACCGAGGCGCCGTGCTCCATCGCGGACAGGATCAGGCCGCGGGCGGGCTCGATGCCGCCGATCACCTCGACCACCACGTCGATGTCGTCGCGTTTGACCAGTTCCACCGCGTCGGTGGTGATCAGCGCGGGGTCGATGCCCGCGCGCTCGCGCCCGGCGCGGCGCACGGCCACGCCGGCGAGCTCGATCGGGGCCCCGATTCGGGCGGCGAGGTCGGTCGCGTGCGTCGTCATGATGCGGGCCACTTCGGAGCCGACCACACCACAACCGAGCAGCGCCACCTTCAGCGGCTGCGTACGCATCATCCGACCTCACTTCTCGAAGACAAAGGTTGTCCGAGTCTGCCGTCCGGGGGAATTCCGGAGACAGGCAGTGCCGACAAGTGTCGCTCGGATCATGGGCCGAACCAGGGCCGGTCCAGGATCCGAGACGACAATTCTTGCGGCCTCACAGGCTGGCCGCGGGATTTTCTCCCGGGCCCGGGGGCCACCGCGCGGTGCCCCCCGATCATTGCGTTGCTCTTGTTTCGTTGTGCTGCGTTGCGTTTCTTCGCTCTTGTTTCGTTGCTGTTGTTTCGTTGTTCTCGTCCTGCCGCCGGCGGCGGCGCTCGGTTGCCGGAGTCCGCTCAGCCGATGTCGAGGCGGAGCAGGTCCTCCTCGGTCTCGCGCCGCACGATCACGCGTGCGCTGCCGTCGTGCACCGCGATCACCGGCGGGCGGGTCACGTGGTTGTAGTTGCTCGCCATCGAGCGACAGTAGGCGCCGGTGGCGGGCACCGCGAGCAGATCGCCGGGGGCCAGGTCGGCGGGCAGGTAGGCGTCCTTGACGATGATGTCGCCGGACTCGCAGTGCCGACCCACCACGCGGGAGAGCATCGGCGCCGCGTCGCTCGCGCGTGAGACGAGCGTCACGCTGTACTCGGCGTCGTAGAGCGAGGTGCGGATGTTGTCCGACATCCCGCCGTCCACGCTGACGTAGGTGCGCAGGCCCTCCAGCGGCTTGATCGTGCCCACCTCGTACAGCGTGAAGGTGCCGGGCCCGGCGATCGCGCGGCCGGGTTCGACCGACAGACGCGGCACCGCCAGGCCGGCGGTGGCACACTCGCGGCGCACGATGTCCAGCAGCGAGGCGGCGATCACCGCGGGCGACTGCGGGTCGTCGGCGGAGGTGTAGGCGATGCCCAGGCCGCCGCCGAGGTCGATCTCGGGCAGTTCGACGCCGTGCTCGTCGCGCACCGCGACCAGCAGGCCGACCACCCGGCGCGCGGCGACCTCGAAGCCGGCCGTGTCGAAGATCTGCGAGCCGATGTGCGAGTGCAGGCCGACCAGTTCGAGCGACTCGAGCTTGCGGATCCGGCGCACCGCCTCGGCCGCTCGGCCGTCGGCAAGCGAGAAGCCGAACTTCTGGTCCTCGTGCGCGGTGGCGATGAACTCGTGGGTGTGCGCCTCGACCCCGACGGTGATCCGGACCAGCACCTTCTGCGTGACGCCGCGCCGGTCGGCCAGGAAGGCCAGCCGGCTGATCTCCTCGAACGAGTCGACCACGATCCGGCCGACGCCGACCTCCAGCGCGCGGTCCAGCTCGGCCCCGGACTTGTTGTTGCCGTGGAAGGCGATCCGGGCCGGGTCCATGCCCGCGGACAGTGCGACGGCCAGCTCGCCGGCGGTACACACGTCCAGGTTCAGGCCCTCCTCGGCGATCCAGCGCACCAGCGCGCGGCACAGGAACGCCTTGCCCGCGTAGAACACGTCGGCGCCCTCGAACGCCTCGCGCCAGGCGCGGCAGCGGGCCCGGAAGTCGGCCTCGTCGAGGATGTAGGCGGGCGTACCGAACTCCCGGGCGAGTTCGCGCACGTCCAGGCCGGCGATGGTGACCACGCCGTCGGCGCCGCGCTCGGCGCCGACGGGCCAGATCTTCGGGTCGAGCAGGGTCAGGTCCTCGGGCGCGATCGGCGGCGCGCCGTCGGGCAGGACGTCCGCGTGGCGGGGACCGGCGGGGTGGGCGGAGCGGCTCATGTCGTGGTGCTCCCCGTGGGGTGAGGGCGTCGGTGTGGGGTGGGTGGTGTGCGGCGGTGCGGCAGTGCGGCGGTTTGCGTGTGGTGCCGCGGCGGGTGCCTGCGGTGGGGCGGTGAGTGGCGTGCGGTGGGTGGCGGCCCGTGGTCGGGAACGGCCGAAGGCCGGGCATGTGCCCGGCCTTCGGCCTGTCGTCGCCTGCGTTGTGACGATCCGTCACATGCGCTCGGGGGCGGACACCCCGAGCAGGGCGAGGCCGTTGGCCACCACGGTTTTCGTGGCCTCGGCCAACCACATTCGGGCGTGCGTCAGGTCGGTGACCTCTTCCTCGCCCTTGGGCAGGATCTGACAGTGGTCGTAGAAGCGGTGGTACGTGCCGGCCAACTGCTCCAGGTAACGCGCGACGTGGTGCGGCTCGCGCATCTCGGCGGCCTTGGCGACCACCCGCGGGAACTCGCCGAGCATGCCGAGCAGGTCGGACTCCCACTCGGTGGACAGCAGCTCGGGCTTGAACTCGCCCTTGACGATGCCGCGTTCGGCCGCCTTGCGCTCGACGGCGGACATCCGGGCGTGCGCGTACTGAACGTAGAACACGGGGTTCTCGTTCTTGTGCGACGTGAGGATGTCGATGTCCAGCGTGATGGTGGAGTCGGTGGACGAGCGCGCCAGCGAGTACCGCGCGGCGTCGACGCCGATCCACTCGACGACGTCGTCGATGGTGATGATGTTGCCCGCGCGCTTGGACATCCGGACCTCTTCGCCGGCGCGCATCATCTTCACGAACTGGCCGACGATGATCTCGATGTTGCGCTCGGGGTCGTCGCCCGCGCAGGCCGCGATCGCCTTGAGCCGCCCGACGTAGCCGTGGTGGTCGGCGCCGAGCATGTAGACGGCGACCTCGTTGCCGCGGTCGCGCTTGTTCAGGTAGTACGCGGCGTCGGAGGCGAAGTAGGTCTTCTCGCCGTCGGACTTGATCAGGACCCGGTCCTTGTCGTCCCCGTAGTCCGTGGTGCGCAGCCAGATCGCGCCGTTGTCGTCGTAGACGTGGCCCTGCTCGCGCAGCCGCTCGATCGCCTTCTCCACCGCGCCGGACTCGTGCAGCGTGGTCTCGGAGAACCACACGTCGAAGTGCGCGCCGAAGTTCTCCATCGAGCGCTGGATCTCGGCGACCATCAGCTTGAGCCCGGTGGCCCGGAAGACCTTCTCCTGCTCGGCCTCGGCCAGGCTCGGCACATCGGGCTGCTCGGCGAGGATGTCGGCGGCGATGTCGTTGATGTACGCACCGACGTAGCCGTCCTCGGGGACGGGGCGACCGTTCGCCGCCGCCATCAGCGACTTGCCGAACTTGTCGATCTGCACGCCGGCGTCGTTGATGTAGTACTCGGTGGTCACGTCCGCGCCGGACGCGCGCAGGATCCGCCCGAGCGAGTCGCCGACGGCGGCCCAGCGCACGCCACCGATGTGGATCGGCCCGGTCGGGTTCGCCGACACGAACTCCAGGTTGATCTTGAGTCCGTCGAACGCGTTGTTGCTGCCGTACTCGGCGCCGGCCTCGACGATGGAGCGGGCCAGCTCGCCCTGGGTGGCGGTGTCGAACGTGATGTTCAGGAACCCGGGGCCGGCGACGTCGACCTTGGCCACACCGGGCGCCTGCGCGATCCGCACGGCCAGCAACTCGGCGATCTCGCGCGGCGGTCGCTTGGCCGGCTTCGCGAGCTGCAACGCGATGTTCGTCGCGTAGTCCCCGTGCTCGCGGTTCTTGGGTCGCTCGACCGTCGTGCTCTCGGGCACGGCAACGGCGAGCTCGCCCGCCTCGACGGCGGCACGAACCGCGGACAACACTGACTGCGAAAGCTCTGCGGGGGTCACGGGCACAAGCGTAGGCGACCCGCGGACCAACCCACCCGGCGGGCGGGGTCGGTCATTCGGGTGAGACTTCCGCCGGGGAACCGGGCGGGGGATCGAGCGGGCGGTCGGCCACGGAATCCGGCCCGGGCTCGGGCTCGGGCCTCGGCTCCGGCTCCGGCTCCGGCTCCGGCTCCGGCGACAACGCGCGCACGAGCCGAATCAACTGCTCGGGATGAAACGGCTTGGTCAGATACCCGTCGACCCCCACCGCCCGAGCCCGCGAAAAATCCTCGTCCTGCGCACAGGCACTGATCATCAATATCTTCAACCCACTGGTCCGCGGATCCGCCCGCAACCGAGCGGCAGTCCCGATCCCATCCAAATGCGGCATCACCACATCGAGCGTGACCAGATCCGGCCGCACCTCGTGCACGAGCCGCAAACACTCCTCACCATCACACGCGGTACTCACCACGAACCCCTCCAGCCGCAGATTGACCGCGATCAGCCGCCGAATCACCTCGTCGTCATCCACGACAAGCACCCGCGCCGCCTCACCACCAATCCCGCCCACGCCAGTGAGATTAGGCCCCCCACCCCCACCCGCGGGCCCGATCCGCACATCTCACCCCCGCCTCCCCCCAACCCCTTCGCAACCCACTCCCCGGAGCTGGTAATGTTCACGTCACCCGAGCCCCTGTAGCTCAGGGGATAGAGCAACGGCCTCCGGAGCCGTGTGCGCAGGTTCGAATCCTGCCAGGGGCACACAGCGTGAACAGTCTCAGCAGCCACGATCACTCGTGAGCTGCTGTTTTTGTTTTGGGGCCCCTTTTCGCTCGTCACTCCGTGTGTCAGCCCGCGCAGGTGCGTGCAGGCGTAGGACGGCCCGCGCGTAATGGGCGCGTAATGATCTTGGAGACGTTTCCGCAGGTCACAGTGCGTATTTGGCGTATGCGCGGCGTGGCCCGGACACGACGAAAGCCCCGGAGTGATCCGGGGCTTCCTACCGTCTGACGGTTGGTCAGCTCTCGTCACCGAGACCATCCGAGATGCGTTGGTTGATCAGGTCGCGCTGTCCGTCGATGCACTTGGCGTAGATCTTGAGCAGCACATCCACCGAGTGCCCGAGCCGTTCGGCGACCTCCGTGGCCGGCACTCCGGAGTTGAGCCAGAGCGACGCGCAGGCGTGCCGCAGGTCGTACGGCCGAGCCGCGAGAGGCGAGGAGACCTGTTCCTCGGTCAGGGCGAGCGTGCGTGCTTCCTTCCACACTCGGGAGTAGGTGGAGGAGGCAAGGACGCCACGGCGTTCGCTCGGGAAGAGTCGACCGTCCTTTGCCGTGCCGAACTCTTCGATGTGCGCGAGGAGGATCGCGACGAGTTGCGGAGGGATGGGCACGTGGCGCGTGTCCTTGTCCGCCCGCTGCTTCAGGCCCCGCTCGTCGTGCGCCTGGCCGTTGTCCGTCCAGGTCTTCCCCGCCGCCGGCCGGGTGGTGTGGAGGGTGAGCGAGCCCCATCCCGAGGTGGGCAAGACACAGTCGGCGCGCCGCAGGTTCACCGCTTCTGCCGGGCGCGTGCCGGCGTAGTAGAGAACCGCGAAGAAGGCGCGGAGACGACGGCCGCCGGCCCGCTTGTGTCCGCCGACGTAGGTCACCGCGGCGAGCAGTTCGCGAGCCTGAACCGGGTTGGCGACCGAGCGACGGTCCACCGAGGAGGCGACCATGACGCGCTTGCGCTTGAGCTTGTCGATGGGGTTCACCGGAAGGTGTTCCAGCTCTACGGCGTAGTCGAGGAGGTTGTAGAGGACCGAGCGCTTACGCCGAAGCGTCTCGGCGCCTGCTGCGGTTCCGTCGAGCTTGAGACCGAGCGCGTCCAACACACCGTGAACAGTCTTGGCGTCCGCGAGCCCCTTGATGGGCAGCGACCTCTTTTCGAGCCAGGCAACCGCTTTGGTGACGTCGCCGGGCCGAGGGAGCTTCCGGCGAGTCGGCGGTAGAACGAACAGCCGGAGGGCGCGGCGCAGGGTCACCACGTCGGGACGGCCGTCACTGTCCTTCACGAGCGCGGGCAGAGCCGTGGCCAGCGCGTCCGTCATGCTGTCCCGCGACTTCGCAGCCGCGCCCGGCCACTTCATGTCCATGTAGGCGAGCGCGAAGGTGAGGGCCGACGTCGCCTGTTTGGCCTTCTGCATGGACTCAGGGAGACCGCTCTCAAGATCGAACGCTTCGCCGTCCTCGGTGGCACGGATCAAGCGTCCACGGAACCGGTCGGCCAACCCTTTCGTACCAAACGTCGCTGATTGCGGCTCGCCCGCGACAGTCCAACGCACCACGAAAGAGGGCTTCTTCTTACTGCTCTGGTTCCGGACCACGGCCCAGACTCGGACCTTGTACGTCTTGTCCGTCACGCCGCTTCCTCCGCCCGAGTGTCGAGCCACTCCGCGAACGCCGCACGCGTGACGCGTAGTTCGCCGTTGGGGAGCTTGTGGCAGGCCGGCGCCAAGCCGAGTTCACGCCAGCGGTAGAAAGTCCGGCGAGAGAGGCCACCCAGCGCTTCGAGGACTTCCGGGACGGTCATGAGTTCGACGTCCGAAGTCTTGGCTCTTCTGGTCATGCCGCCCTCCCCCGGGCAGTTGCCGAATTGTCGAGCGGTCCGTCTGCGCGGGCTTTCGCGTCGTCCATCGCCTTGCGCCACCGCACCCGTTCGGCGACCGCGCGACGGAGGCGATGGGACAGCGGTGCGACGTCAGGGTCGTCACGGCCGACCGGAGCCCAGATAAACCGATTCGGATCCGGAAGGTCGCCGGCACCGCCGACCAGGTCCAGCACCCATGCCCGGCGCTCCGTCTTGTGGTCGGCCATGGTCTTGCCGGACCACTTGCGCGAGACCAGGACACGCCGCCCGCCGTAGCCGAGGTGGGTCCGGCGATGGGCCTTCGACTTGCAGCAGCCCAGACGCAGGCCCGCACGGGCGTTCTTGGGCTGGACCCCGTACAGCAGCCAGTTCGCGCATGTAGGCGAGCAGGGCTCGTAACGGAGTACTTCGGTCAGTCGGTCCACGTGGGCGTTCTGGGCCCCGCTGTGGGCCTCGTGGGACTCGTGGGCGGACTTGTTGAGGTACTTGGTCAGGTAGCCGATGCAGCGGCGTGCGTCGGGCGAGCCGACGAGGACGCCCTTGGCGTCGACCTGCGTCCCGAACCGGGCGACGTGAATCGGTTCCGCATCGTCGGCCAGGCCGTCCAACGCCTTATCCCAGGTGGGGAGTTCGGTGCCGTTCGCCGGGTCGAGGTACGCGCCGGTGTCCGCATCCCAGACCGGCGGTCGGTCGGTCGAGTGGACCGGTTCGTCACAGGCCGGCCACCACACCTGGTGATACGTGGCCGCCGCCACCTGCCGCAGTTCGGCCCGCGACACCGTGCCCCGGATCGCGAGGTGGATGTGCGGCGCCAACCGCCGCTGATACTCCACCGCAGCGAAGTACTGCACGTCGAAGCCGACCAGGCGCCGCAGGTTCTGCACGAACCGATCGACCAGCTTCGAGAAGTGCAGTGCGTCCCGAGCCGCCGCCCGGTAGTCGTACGCCGACGCGTCCACAGGCGTTCCGTCGTGGCGTACACGCCCATAGGAGGGCAACGTGAGCGTCACGAACAGCGAAGGCCGGAACACCTTGCCGTCGGGTGCGGTGTACGCCTTCCCGACTGTGCGCGCATCGACCTCACGCCGGGGCAGATCAGGAGCGTCCTGACGCCGCCGCGTGGACCGCACCCGCCGGGTGACCGGGTCCGGGTCGATGTTCCCGCGCACCCCGGAGTCGGCCAACTCCCCGTCCACGGCCGCCAGGTCTTGGGCGAGTTCGGCCCGCTCGTCGCCGCTCGCCAGGTCGTGCTTCTTGGTCCAGTCCGCCCGCAGTTCGGCCAGCAACCGCTGTTCGTCGGTCGGCTCGTCCGCCTCCTGCACCGGCTCCTCGGTCAGGTGCCACCCCTCACGGCACTGCACCATACGCAGCCGCCGCTTCCGCTCGGCGCAGGTCGGACACACACTCGCCAGCGTCGCCCCACACGGGACGTCGACCACGGTCGTCTCACCGGTCACGATGTCGGTCCGCCGCAGCGCGATCGGGCGCACACAGACGCCGTGATCTTGGGCAACGGCACGCACCACCTCACGTGCGAGCGGCATCCGGACGCGTTCGGCTCTCGTGCTCATCGGGGCGTCCTCGGGATGGCGGTCCACACCGTGACCGGGTGGCCGTGAACCGTGCCTGTCACCTCGAAGAGGGTGTGCTCCCGGATGTATCGAGTCGTCTTCTCGGCTCCGGCCGTGACCGCGTCGTCCAGGACCGACGCCCAGCGCTCCATGTCGCCCGCCGTGACGTCGTACAGGTGCACGGACACCGACCACACCAGGTCCGCCTGAGACCACGTCAGCTCCATGGAACTGATCGCGGGCAGAGTCGGATGGCTACCAAGAAAGTCCGCCACGCAGCGCAGGACGATGACCCCACGGGTCATGTCGGCCTCATATCGGCTGTTCGTCATGCCGCACCCCCGAAGCTGTCGGAGGACCGGCCGTAGTCGCGCACCATCGCGTCGATCGCGTCGTCGGAGACGAACGCCGCCCGCACCCGCACCGGTTCGGGCTGCGTCTCCCGCTTCACGTAGCCCACCCCCGCGCCGATCTCCGGATCGGGCGAGATCAGGTCGGCCGCCGCACCCCGCTCCCGCGCGCCGTTGCCCAAGACCATGTCCACCTGGTTCGGCTCGTCCAGGCGCAGCGCGATCCGGTCCGGGAACAGGTTGCGGATGTTCATCACCTCCTTGCGCGGGTCCTGCAACGCCCCGATCACGCAGAACCCGACGGACCGGCCCTGACTGGTCAAGGTCGCGATCGCGGCGTCCGCCCGCTTCCGCAGGTCCCGATCGGGTTGATACGCCGTCAGGAACGCCAGCTCGTCCACGATCACCACGACGAACGGGCAGGACGCCGAGGGTTCGTGCTTGCGGACCCTGCCCGCGAAGGTCTGCGCCCGCGTGTTCATCTCGACCGCGGCGGCTTCCAGCAGCTCGACCATCGCGACCGGCTCACAGGCGTACCGCCGGAACAGCGAACGACCGTAGGACAGTTCCATGCGCTTGGGGTCGCACGCCCACAATTGCACAATGCCCACCCGGGCCGCCGGCAGCAGCGCCCGCACGACGCCCCACAGCACCGAGCCCTTCCCCGCACCGGTCACACCCGCGACCAGGATGTGAGTGCCGTGCAGCCGCAGCCGCCACGGCGACCCGTCGTCGCACCGCCCGATCTCCGCCGAGGCGAACTCCGGCCGCCACGGGTCCTCCCTCTCGACCCCCGGCTTCCCGAACCTGACCGCGGCCAGCCCTGCCGCGCGCTTGACGACGTCGCCCAACCCGGGCATCGGGGGCGCCTCGAACGACTCGGCCAGCGGGTCGGCGAACCAGGCCCGCAGGACGACCACCCCGCGCCCGGGGGACGACGCCTCGACCCGGAAGACGCCCCACGTGTGGGCGATGCCCTCCACGTGATCACCGAGGTTCTTCGGGGTCTGCCCCGGCAACAGCGAGACCGTCACGTCGAAGCCCAGTTCGTGCCGGCGGATGCGCATGATGCGCGGATACCGGTACTCGAACGTCTCGTCGATCCGCGACACCGGCTCCTGCTGCCACACCCCGATCGCCTTCGACAACGCCGGCCAACCACGCCGCACCCGGGACGCGAACGAGAACAACCACCACCAGACGGACGCGACCCCGACCGTCAGATAGACGAAGAGGAGGAGGCAAGAGGCGACGACGCCGCCGCGCGCCCGCACCACCTCGAACACGACGTACAACACCGTGAGCAGTAAGGCCCCGAACCGCACCACGGGCCGCTGGAACACATGCATGATGGAAGAACCCCTTCGAAGATCACTTGTGTCACTCGGATGGGGAGCGGCCCCGGTGCGACGAACCCGCCAAAGTAAGTCCGCACCAGGGCCGCGCCTGTCTTGCCTCAAGCGCGCGGTCAACCCGCCGCCTTGATCGCGCTCTTCAGCGGCCCACCCGGAGCCCGCAGGCCCGACGCGCGGTAGGAGAACGCCACACGGTTGGTGGACTGGTTCAGATACGCCGTCACGGTCAGGCCCTCGAACTCCACCGGCCGGAACGGCAGCCCGGGCAGCGTGTCCGGAAGAACCGGCTCCGCGTCGGAGGCGACCTTGACCTTCACCGTCGCCTCGTTCGCGTCCGGGTCACCGTCGACCACCGAGACCGCCCAGACCGGCAGCCCGGTCGCCTTGTCGCGCGCCTGCACCTTCACGCCGCCCTTGGACGCCTCGAAGTCGGCCATCGGAACCACCGACTTCGCGAACGCCCCGAAAGGGAACACCGCCGCGAACGACACCGGGATTGCACCTTTGATTGCCATTTCGGATCACCCATCGCGAGTCCCGAGACACCGTTTCGATCGAAGACGATGCCAACCCGTACTACGGGATGACTTCAGAGTGCGCACCCGTAGTACGTCTTGTCAAGAGTCATGTCCTGCGGGATGCTGCCAGCAGGAAGCACGAACCGCATTCCCCGCAGCAGACCCGGAGGAAAGCCATGGAGCCCGCTCGTAAGAAGGCCCGGTATCACGAGATCGCGGACTATCTGCGCGACCGGATCATGGACGGCACGTTCCCTGCCGGGCAGCCGCTGCCGAGCGAGGAGCAGTTGGCGAAGGAGTTCGGGGTATCCCGCCCGACGGTCCGCCAGGGCATCACCGAGCTTCGTGCGGCCGGGCTGGTCGAGGTGTTGATGGGCCGCGGGATGTTCGTGCGCTCTCCGCACGCCAGGCCGAACACGACGCGTCCGCGGGGGGTACGCCGCGATCGGGACGGCCGGTACGTCGAGGCCGACGCCATCCGCTGGACCACCCGGGACGAGCCGACCGCAACCCGGACGGACGCCCCCTTGGCACTTGCCGACATGCTTCGCGTGCCGCCGGGCGAACCGATGTTCACCTACGACGAGTTGCAGACCGCCGAGCACGGCCGGCTGCGCCAGGCCCACCGGACGTACGTCCCGTTCTCGGCCCTGGAGAACACCCCGTACGCCGACACCGCTCCCCCACCCGCCCCGCAGCTCTACGCGGCACTTGAGCGGATCGGGCACGAACTGCACTGGACCGAGAACGTCCGCAGCCGCATGCCGCTCCCCGACGAAGCCACCGCGCTCCACTTGGCCGACGGGGTTCCGCTGTTCCACGTTCTGCGACTGACCTTGAATCAGGACGAACGACCTCTCGCTCTCGAAGAGTTCAAGATCTCCAGTGACGATCTGGAGATCTCCTACGGCTTCGGCCGTTCGTCATGAGCGGAACCCGACCGCTGTCGGAGGCCCTCCCGGAGCTTTACGCCGAGTTGGTCAGGCTCCTGCGCGAGGAGGCCGACCATTCATTGGCCGACGATCTCCCGAAGACGCACTTCCACGAGTGGTGCGGCTGTGGCGACGATTTCTGCCAGAGCTTCAGAACGGCGCCGGACCCGGAAGGCCCCTACGGCCCGGGGCATCGCATGGTCTGCCTTCTGGGAGAGGGCGACCGCGCCATGATCAACCTCGATTTGGTCCATGAGTCCGTGGTCTATGTCGAGGTCCTCTACCGGCCGAATCTCAGGACCCAGTTCCGCACGCCGGTCTGAACCGGCTTCGGACGTGCGAAAACCCCCGCTCAGGACCAGTGAGCGGGGGTTCTCTATTTCGGCCGGAGACACGAGAAGAGGCCGGCCGAACTTGGATCAGGCCGGGGTCGGCCGGTCGTCGCGCGCCGGCTCCTCCGCACACGGAAGGCGACCGATCTCGACGCACAAGCCGTGCACCAGCGCCTCCTTGAGCCGGGTGGCGGCATCACTCGTCACTCGGCCGAGCCGGACGTGCCCCGTGCCGACGATGTTCACGTCACCCTGCAAGTAGGCGAAGTCGTCGGCCAGGCCCAGCAACCTCAACTCGTTGGCCAACTCGCGTGCAGCGTCCCGCGCTTCGGACCAGCCCCGGACGTACGGCACGCCGGGCCGCAAGACATCCGCGCGGACGTCGTTCTTGTCATCCATGGTCTTGCTCCCCGTCGGTCCCCTCCGTCGCGAACGCCTCGTCCCCCAACGCCTGACGAGCCGCCCGCAGCAACGCGGCCAGTCGGCGGGTCGTCGCCGGGGAGATCCGGCCCAGGTTGACGATCCCGCGCCCGAAGGCGTTGACGTCCGCCGTGAGGAATGTGAAGTCCGCTTCCATGCCGGCCGCGATCAGCACGTCGCGCAGTTCCATCACTGCGGAACGGGCCACGTACCAGGCGTCGCTGTCGTCGGCCATGCCGTGTGGCTCATTCGAATCACGCACCGCTGCACCCCTTCATCGGTTGGAGCGCGAGGGCGTCGACAGCGCCTTATCGGCCGGCGGAAAGGCTTTGCCTTCCCGGGCGACTTCGGCGAGCTTCGCCGCCAGCGCGTCCAGGCGGAACGTATAGAGGCCGAAGTAGCCGGGTGGGCGAAGCCACCGGGTGATCGCCTTCTCCACGTCCGGATCGTCGGGCGTGAGTGGAGCCGATGCGAGAAGGTATCCCTTCAATCCGGGGCAGCGGGTGCGGTACTTGGCGTCACACGCGAGAGCCACCGTCAGCGGCGGGCGGGCCGGGTTTCGGTACACGAGAAAGCCGATCTTGGCGGCCCGAACGTCGAGAACAGTGCCGCCGGGGGAGGTGCTTTCGCGGTCGTAGAATGCCAACACCCTTTCTCCGACGCGGCGATGCACAGTCACCAGGTCGAAGATCTTGCCGATCGCCAGCGGGTACGGGGTCAGGGGCGCCTTGTCCCATTCGTTGATGCATCGCTGGGGGTGGTCGGCCGCTTGGGCCAGCCACTCCTGCGAGTTCAAGATCGTCTTACGCACAGCGTCGCCCCCTTCAGGGCATCTGCTTTCGATTACTGTGCGTTCAGAGTTGACCGCAGGGTGCGGTGCGCGGAAGATGACACGGACCCGAGCAGGGGGACGCGTCCCCCTGTCCCCCTGGGGGCGACGATGGACAACGAGGCTCTTCCGCTCTACGCACAGCGCTTGCGCCGAACCCGGAACGAACGGTCCTGGACGCAACGCGAACTCATGCGACACATGCGGCAGACCGCCGCCCGCCGCGGCACGAAGCTCGTGAGCGACGACAGCTTGAAGCGCCGGATCTCCGACTGGGAGAACGGCCGACAGCTACCCGACGAGCGCTACCAGGCGATCCTGTGCGCGGTGTACGAGGTCGAGCCGGAAGACCTGGCCTTCGACCAGCCGAGCACGAACGCGTGGGGCAGGCCCGATCCGGGCGTGATCGAACTGATGACCCGCCTGGAGAGCGCCCGCGCCGTGGACGACGAGATGCTCGCTCTGCTGAAGTTCCAGACGAACGCAATCCGGCTGAAGGACCGCCGGCTGGGCGCCGCCGTCGTCGCCGAGGAGATGAGCGCCCACATCAGGCAGGTCGACCAGTTGCTCAAGCACGCCATGAAGCCGAAGCAGCGGGCCGGCCTGGCACACGTCCTGGCCGACGCATCCGCACTCGCGGGATGGCAAGGCGTCGACACCGAGTCGCTGCACGATTCGTGGGAGCACTTCGAGCGCGCGAAGGCAGCAGCGAGCATCGCGGAGGACCCGAGCATCCTGGCCTTCGCGACTGCCGAACAGGCTTACGTCTTGTTGGAGTTGGGACAGGCAGACTCGGCGTTGGACCTGATCCGCTACGCCCACGGGGAGAACAGGACGAGACTGCCGTCCCTGACCCGCAGTTGGCTCTACGGCGCAGAAGCCGAAGCACACGCCGCTTTGGGCGACGGGGCAGCATCGATGAACTCCATGGACATGGCAGCAGCAGCCCTGCCCGCGGACCCGGACGACCCGGACTTGCCCTTCCTGGCCCTCAATCTCGCCCACTTGGCCAGGTGGCGCGGTTCCTGCCTCGTCAAACTGGGCGACACCGAGGTGATCGACAGCCTGACCACCGCCTTGGCGAGCATGGGCGGCTTCACCAGGGCCGAGGCCGGTCTCCGGTGCGACCTGACCGAAGCCCTGATCGCCCACGGCCGCACCGAAGAAGCCCGCATCCACTGGCACGAGGCGAAGAAGCTCAGCACCGTTGCCTCATCGGCAAGGTCCCGCCGCCGCCTCGTCCGCCTGTCAGAACGACTCTGACGCCTCATCATCAAGCTTGGCGCCCCCACGGGAGGCCAAGACGTGAAGCAGGCCGATGAGTACGCCGGAGTTCCAGATCCGTCCCTTGGCGATCAGGCCGGGGATGTCCGCAAGCGGCACCCACTCCATCCGCGCCATCTCGGTCGTCTCGGTCGGCTCAGCGACCTGAGTCGCCCCCTCCCCCACGAACACGTCATGCCACGAGTCGACCATGCCGACCATGGGCTGAAAGCGCGCGACGTGCCGGAAGGTGGTCGGCCGATAGCCCGTCTCCTCCAGCAGCTCGCGCAGCGCCGTCTCTTCGGGATCCTCCCCGGGGTCGACCAGGCCGCCCGGGATCTCCCACCCCCACCGATCCGACACGAACCGATGCCGCCACATCATCAGGACCCTGTCCTGATCATCGATCAGCACCGTCATCGCGGCAGCATGCAGCTTGATCACATGATGCTCGAACCGCTCCCCATCAGGCAGTTCGACGTCAGTCAGGAAGACGCGCATCCACTCGTTGTCATAGATGATCCGTTCGCCATGAACGACCCAGGCCGAGGAAGTGTCATCGTCAGTAGCCACACGGCGACGCTACCGGCCAGACGATCTACAGGCCGGCCCCAACGAAGACCAGCACGCCCCAACCACTGCCGAATTGAGCTGTACTAGATCAAGCGCACGCTCTGACGGGCGCTCCATCGCCCGGCCAGCCGGGGCCCGCCGCGCGTGCGGCGTGGCCGCCGGTCACGGCGGACCCCCACCCGGGCGGAACTCCCGCTGCAAGACCCTTTGAGCGTAGGCACACACGCACTACGAGAAGCGGATCTGCTGTTTATCAAGAATGTCGAGAGCGCCGAGGTTTTCGGGATGCCGCAGCCAGTCGTGATGCTGGGCCCATACAACCTCAAGGATTCTCAACGTCTCCACAGGTATTTCACGACCTGCACCCCGTTTCACTTGCGAAGGTGAAAGATCACCCAGAGCACGCAGCGCCAACTTCGAACCTAGACTGTCAGAGGTCTCAACGACGTCCAAAAGAGACTGGATTTGCCCGTGCCGAGCCAAGACCGAGGCTGCGACCGCAGCCCTCCGTTCACCGTGATCTTCGACCATCCATCGTTGGAGTGATTTCAATACATCGGTTGGCAGATTGTTGGCCAAGGAAGAGGCAGCATGAAGTGCTACCCGGTCATCAGCATCGGCAAAGAAATCCACGACCCGAGAACGTGAAGTAGCCGCCCCGAGTCCTAGACCCCAGACCGCAGCCGCCCGAACCTCATCTTTTCTATCCGCATTAGGAACCGCGACCTCGTAGAGTGCTTCCGCTGCGGCTTCTACTCCCAAGCTCGCGAGCTCGGTCAGAAGAAAAACGCTCTCGATCTGTTGTTCGGGAGGCAAAAGGACATCAGTGGCTGTGCCTCTCAGCATAGGAACCCAACTGTCTTCGTCGCGGCTTGCGAGCACCCCAATGGCCTCAAGCCTGACACGCCAGTCCTCGTCGCAATTACGGGCGATTTCTCTAACGACTGCATCAACGTCTATCCGTGATCGGACGTAGCATGATTTGACGGCGGCATAGCGATCACCGCTACTTGCCGACGCTAGATCACTTCCCCAGTCCCAAATATCGCCGGCACAAGAAACATCGGCAGGTGCCACAGATCCCGCAACAGCCGTAGATGCGGCCTCGAAAGGCTCACCAGGTTGGAGATAAGCATGTACCTGGGTCCACATCTTGTTCCGCTTGTAGGTACGGGTTCCGCCATTCGATCTCTGGACGGTAACGTTCCCTTCCCCGTCCATCGGCATGATCGACAAGAGGCATCCTGCATATCCGGGAACCCAAATAGGCCATGAGACATCAGCCTCAGATCCTGCCGATATAGCCTTCCTCGTACCCTCCTTAACGCTGCCAAGCGCATCCCACAAAGCCTTGCGCGTCACATAAAGCGGTTTTCCGGCTCGAATGCCCCCTTCGAGCACGATCCGGATGAATCCAAAAACGTCTTCGTCGCGCATACCGCCAGCATGCCACTCGCGGCCTACGGTCGCTGAATGTGACAGCTTTAACTCAAGTTTTGACTTTGCCTTGGACTCAAATCGACGACCACATCTGACACACACGAGATCAGGAATACGAAGTCGCTTTACCTTGACAGACCAGACCTTATTGCCCATCGAATAGCGCTCAAGTTCGATGATCCTATGGCCACGCCGCTCAAGGTCGCTTTTGAGGGCAACCGTCCCATGGGCACCCATCGTGAGGTACCGAGCAAAGTCCTCATCTTCTTTGAATCCCATTTACTCTCCCGTGCCCTCAAAGAGCCGAGCGGGTGAGACTTCCAGCGCCGCGGCGATGGCGAAGACATTGTCCAAGCCGATATTTCGCTGACCGCGCTCTACACTGGAAACATATGTTCGATGAACACCGGCTAGGTCCGCGAGCTTTTCCTGGGAGAGTCCCCGGACCTCACGAAGTTCTCGGATACGATTGCCGAAGGCAACCCGCCGGGGATGAAACGTCACCCGCCCCTGCTCAGCCATGGGGACCAAATCTAGGGCGATGCAGACGATGAGGCTACAGACTATGAGTAACATCAGTGGTATGACGGAAGAACTCAACGTCGGTCGTAGTGACCCCGCGTACATGGCACATGCCTACCTGACGAAGGTTCCTGCACCCGCGATCATCCCCTTTATCAAGGCCCACACGGAGCCCGGTGCCGTGGTGCTCGACCCGTTTGCCGGCTCCGGCATGACAGGGGTTGCCGCAGCAATGATTGGTCGTTCCGCAAGTCTCTTCGATATCAGCGTACTCGGTCAGCATATCGGCCAAAACTACGTCAGCCTCGTAGATCCTCAGGCGTTGAACAAGTATGCAAGCGAGGTAGTCCAAGCCGCCAAAAGACAACTTGGCAACGTATACGGAGTGAAATGCGTAGGCTGCTCACAGGATGGAGAGCTGGCCAAGACGGTATGGTCAGTGATTGTGGAATGCCCCTCCTGTGATAAGCCCGTCGCCTACTACCACTCCATGAAGGCGGCAGGCTGGGTAAAGGCCGACATGCTGTGCCCTCACTGCCGAGGCCCCATCAGCAGCCGCAACAAGCGCATCGGAGAAGCACCAGTTCTCGCCTACGTCTCATGTGGCTGCCAACGAACCCAGGTCGAGCAAGCCCCGCAGCCCAGTCCCGTCGATCTTGCTATCGAGAGTCTCCCTTATCCCCGGGTCGAAATCACGCCAGACCGCGAGATGTACAAAGCCTCAGCGCTCGGCAAGAATGGAATGACGACTATTGCGTCTTTCTATTCACCCAGAAATCTAGCAGTCCTCACAGCGCTGCGGGAACAAATTCGCATCGTTCCCGACGAAGCTATCCGCAATAAACTGCTCTTTTCCTTCACCGCCTGCCTAACTCGTGCTTCCAAACGCTACCAATGGCACCCTAAGCGTCCGCTCAATGCCGCGAATGCTAATTACTACGTTGCCCCGGTTTTCTACGAGTGGAATGTCTACGAACTTTTTCTCCGAAAGGTAATTTCCACTATCCGCTCGGATGAGTGGATCAAGGCATCTCGCCACATCTACGCCACCGCCGACTCGCAGCCTAATGTGGTCTACGAGATCAGCAGCGCCGAGTCCATCCCTCTTCCCGATCAGAGCATCGACTATGTATTTACGGACCCCCCTTTCGGTTCGAACCTATTCTACGCAGACATGGCGCTCTTCCAGGAAGCGTGGCTAAGCAGTTTCTCGGACGTGGAGAAAGAAGCCGTCGTTGACCGAAGTCGAAAAGGGCGCAGATCTGCCAGGCGTTATGAGGAGCTGCTGACCTCCGCTCTTTCTGAATGCCGGCGGGTGCTGAAGCCAGGAGGCGCAATCAGCATGGTCTTCGGAAACTCTTCTGGCCGTATGTGGGCCTTGGTCCAGCAGGCTATCTGCAATGCTGGGCTTTCCGTAGTCCCTGAAGAACTCACCATCCTAAACAAGGGCCAGCGCTCCGTTAAGGGCCTCGCATCAGGGTTCGAACACGTAGCCACCCTCGACTTGGTCATCACGATGCGTGCAGCCACAGAGGGGCAGTCAGAACTCACTCACATTCCTGAAGGCGAGACAGCAAAGACTGTGCGTAGGCTGGCTGAGGAGAACCCGGACACCACACCCAGCCATCTCTACTTGGAGTTGCTGCGAACGGCAATGCGTAGCGGGTGGAAACTCGATGAGCTGGATCTCAGTATCGTCACGCACACTTTGGTCGAAGACGACTGGGCCATCGAGTCCAAAAGTGGCCACCTGCGCCGAGCCCGTGAGGTGTCAGATGCCACTCCTACTCCCCCCGCCCGCCAGCCAGAACCGCAGAAAGTTCAAGCTGATCTGCTGTTTGAGTAGCCCAAGACGTTAGGCGCATCCTCAGCACCGAAGGCCGACCGAAAATAATATTTTCGTGATCAAGCGCGTCTGCGGCAGAAGGCCGCCCTTCATTCATCAGCAAGAAGGAGAGACACTCAACGCGGACGCGAACGCCACTGGGGAACTGGTGCGTTCGGACATGGGATCTACGTCTAACCTGGCCCAGCAGGAGCGCGAGCGTCATTACGTGAGCCGTTGCGCCCCTCCGGGAACCGGAGTGTGTGGCGGCATGCCCGACCAAGAAGAGAAGCCCAGACCAACCACCCACTTGTGGGGCTAGACGGGTCCGGCTTTTACGTCCCTCAGATGCGCACCAGAACGGGGTACGGCTCAGGGGTCCTGACGGGTACTCAGGGGATAAGCGAATGCGCCGCAGCAGGGTGCACCTGCCCAGGTCCCGAACGTGATCACAGGCAAGCCCTCCAAGCTAGCCTGCGGCAGACATCGACTGGCAGGGTTAACTGGACTTCGCAGCTGCACTGCGAGCTGGCTGGGGGCCGGCGACGCGACCTTTGGCCGCGACCGGGGCGCGCTCGTTGCGTAGGGCACCCGTTGGTGCTGGGCTTCGGGGTTCGGGCCGCGGTTGCCGAGCACCCGGGTTGTTGGTCGGGTAGCGTGACCCGCGCGCATAAACCACGGCATGCCCCCGGTCCCCGGCATGCCGTGGACCGGGTGCGTGAGTCGGGTTTTGGGGGCAGCCGACTGGTTGTGCAGCATGCGTGTAATGATCTTTAAATCGGGTGGGCTCCGACGCGACTAACGTGCTGGTCAGAGGCCGATTTGGGGAATGCGCTCACACCCGCTCCGGAGCCGTGTGCGCAGGTTCGAATCCTGCCAGGGGCACACAGCGTCACCAGGATCAGCAGCCACGAAGCCACGTGAGCTGCTGTTTTTGTTTTCCGGCCTCTTTTCCGCCGTCACGATGTGTGTCGCTTCGCGGAGGCGAAAGCAGGCACTGGACGGCCGTCGTGCAACATGCGTGCGATGGTCTTGAGGGTTTTTCCGCAGGTCAGAGTGAGCTTCCGGCGTGTCTGCGGCAAGGCCCGGACACGACGAAGGCTCCGGATCACTCTGGGGCTTCCTGGCGCCTGACGGCTGGTCCGTCGTCTGGTCAGGCGTCGTCGTCGAGGCCGTCCGAGATGCGCTTGTTGATCGGGTCGCGCTGTTCGTCGATGCACTTGGCGTAGAGCCTCAGGAGCACGTCCGCGGAGTGGCCGAGCCGTTCCGCGACTTCGGTTGCAGGCGCTCTCGCGTTCAGTCGGAGCGAGGTGCAGGTGTGCCGAAGGTTGTACGGCCGAGCTGGCAAGGGTGACGTGACCTGCTTCTCGGTGAGCGCAATGGGCGGCGGTGCTTTCTCGACCCACGCGACCGCCTTGGAGATCTCACGGGGCCGATCGATCTCACGAAGTATCGGGGGCGACAGGATGGACCGGAGCGTTTTGACGTCGGGCCGCCCCTAGGACACGTCCGGTCGATCATGTGACTATCTCGCGGTCGAGTCGTTGGTCCGGGAATGGGGCGGGGTGATCTGACGGATGCGGAGTGGGAGCG
>NZ_JBEXUX010000053.1:0-72676 GCF_040629175.1 Embleya sp. NPDC005971
GATCTGGCCGGGTGGGTGGCGCCGGGTGGGCGGACGTTCTCCACGTACGAGACCAGCGACGCGGCGACGAAGCCGAGCTTCGTGGTGGTGCCGCGTTGGCCCAACACGCGGGAGCCGGCCAACCGGGTCCGGCTGGACCCGGGTGCGGAACCGGGCGGGGACGTGTTCCGGGAGGCCGCCCGGTTGTTGGTGCGGCGCTATCGCGAGTGGTCGTGGGAGGAGATGCTCGGCACGTTGCGGGAGTTCGACGACGCGGTCGGGGTCGACGCGTCGAACCTGGAGCGTGCCGAGTACGTGCTCGGGGTCGCGCGCAGGGCGGCGCCCTCGGTGCCGCCGGCCGGCTCGGTGTCGTGGGCCGACCCGGTGGGTGGGCCGGCCGATCCAGGCGTGGGGTGGCTTTCGGCTACCGGCCGCCCGTCCGGCCGGGACCGGTCGCCGATCCCGGAGGAGCCGATTCTTTTCGAGGCCGGCGGCCCGGTGAATCGTCCCGAACTGGCGCGGGACGCGCCGGCCTGGGCCGAGTGGGGCCGGTGGGACTGGGAGTTGTGGGACGACCTGACGGCGACCTGGGACGGATTCCTCGCGCTGCGGCAGGCCGCCGAACAGTTGGCCGAGGACGACGGTCGGGAGACGTCCGGGGTCGGCACGGCGATCGATCGTGCCGACACGGGTTCGCTGGCCGCCGCGCTGCTGCTCGTCGAACAACCGCTGCTCGGACCGGTGGTGCGGCGCCTGGTCGCGCGGGTGGAACGCGAGTACGTGAATCCGCAGGGGGAGTGGCGCTCGCGGCGTGCCTACGGCGAGGTGCTCGGCCGGCTGCACGAGGGCATCGCCGCCCTCGCCGAATGCGGCGTGGACGAGGGTGAACTGCGGGCCCTGTTATGGCGGATGGCCCGGATGGTCGCCGAGGACCACGGTCGTTTCCCGTACTTCGCCGATGTTATCGCGGGTACGGTCATGCGACTCGGCACGCTCGACGGAGACTGGGCGGAGTACCAACGCGTCCTGGTGCATGCCATGTCGACCACTGACTGCCGTGGACTGTTCCTGCGCGAATACGGTCGGCTCCGGCTCGCGGAACTCGGCATCTCGCCATGACTGGACGGAACCCCGTGGCCACGATGCCGCGGGCGGCGCAGCCGCAGGGAAACCATCCGCCGGTCGAAGTCGGCGTGGGTAGGTGCCGACTTCGGGTTCACGCTCGCGTTCGGCCGGTCGTGGAGGTGGGTCCGACGGGCCGTCGCTCCGGCGGGGGCCGGGCGGCTGTGAGGGGTGTGGCGGATCAGTGGGGCTTCGCCTTGTGTCGGAGGGGGAGGAGTAGGGCCGGGATCAGGGTCAGCAGGGTGGCGGCCAGGACCCATCGGAACGTGTCCGCGAAGGCGTGTGCCGGTGCGTCGACATGGTGGGCTTCTCGGCTCTGCAGGATCGCGGCGAGCACGGCTGCGCCGAATGACGCGCCGATGGTCTGCACCGTGGTGATGGCGCTCGTCGCGCCGGGGATGGCGGTGGGCGGCAGTCCGTCGTAGGCGGCGGCCGACACCGGCACGGCGACGGCCGCGACCCCGATGCCGAACACGAGCAGGGACACACCCAGGGCCGCGTCGCCGGTGTGCGCGCCCACCCGGGTGAAGGCGAGTGTGCCCAGCGCGGTGATGGCGATTCCGGTGAGGACGACGGGGCGCGCGCCGATTCGGTCGGTGAGCTTTCCGACGTAGGGCAGGGCCAGCATCGTGCCGAGGCTCTGTGGCGCGAGGAGCAGGCCGGTGGTCAGCGGGCTGTGGCCGCGGACCTGCTGGTAGTACAGCGGCAGCAGGATCATCACGCCGAAGATCGACAACCGGGAGAGAAAGTTCAACGCCGATGCGGCGGCGAACGGCCGGTGAGTGAACAGCCGTGGATCCAGCAGCGGGGCGGCGGTCTGCCTGCGCAGCGCGTGGACGATGAACGCGATGAGCAGAGCCGCACCCGTGACCAGCAGCGGCAGCCGTGCCGTACGTGCGGACAACCCGTAGACGATCAGGGCCAGGGCGGGGGAGAGCAGTGCCAGGCCGATCGTGTCCAGCCGGCCTCCGCCCTGCCGGTGTGGCGCGCCGGCGGGGATGCCACGCCGGGCGAGAAGGAGCGCGGCCAGGCAGATCGGCACGTTCACGTAGAAGATCCAGCGCCAGCCGACGGTGCCGACGAGCAGGCCGCCGATCATCGGTCCCGCGATCGGAGCGATCTGTCCGGGCACGGCCACGATGCCCATGACCCGTCCGCGCTGCTCGGGCCGAGCCGCCTGCGCCAGGATCGTCATGCCCAGCGGCACGATCATGCCGCCGCCGATGCCTTGCAGGACCCGGAACGTGATCAGGCTTGCCATCGACCAGGCGGCCCCGCACAGAACCGAACCGGCGAGGAAGGCGCCGAGCGAGAACATCCACATGGCTCGGATGCCGAAACGTTCGGCGAGCCGGCCGGTCGCCGGGATGACCGTTGCGATGGCCAACAGGTAGGCGGTGCCGACCCACTGGACCGTGGTCACCGAGGCGCCGAACGTGCGGGTGAGGTCGGCGAGGGCGACCGTGACCATCGTCATGTCCAACATCGCGGTGATGGATCCGATCACGATGACCGCTCCGAGCTTCAGTACGGCGGGATCGAGGCGGTCGGAGGCCGGTGTGCCGGTCGTCGTGTTCGTCATACTCACGACACTACACCGTATAGTGTAGTGAGACTACACTGTATGGTGTAGTAACAGCCGTGCAGGAAGGAAGCCGTTCGTGCCCGACACCTCGACCCTCCGCCAGGGGTCGCCCGCCAAGCGTTCCGCCATCGTGCGAGCGGCACTCGAGATCTTCGTACGCGAGGGCTATGCACGCGCGAGCGTCGATGCCATCGCGCGGACGGCGGGCGTCTCCAAGCGCACCATCTACGACTACTACGGCGACAAGGAGCGGCTGTTCCTGTCCGCCGTGGAGGAGACCCAAGCCGCGCAGGCCGAGTCTTTCCGGGAACTACTGGACCGGACCCTGGGGCAGCCCGTTGTGCGGACGGCGGATCTGGAGACCGCGCTCACCGACTTCGGCCGGGCATTCGCGACCGAGATCGCCCGCTCCGCCGAACGCGCCGCCGTGCTACGGCTGATGATCGCCGAGGCGTCCCACTTCCCGGCGCTGCTGCGGCCGTCACCCGAGGAGCGCCCCGTCCAGCGTGCCCTGGCCGCCCGCCTGGCCGAACTCGGCGAACAGGGCCTCCTCGACATCCCCGACGCGGACGAGGCCGCCGAGTTCCTGGGCCTGTTGGTCACCGGTCGCGTCAACCACCGTTCCTGGTACGGGGCGGTACGGCTCGATGACGCCGAGATCGACCGGTTGGTGACGGGCGGCGTACGCATCTTCCTGCGCGCCCATGCTCCACGCCTGCCCACGGGATCGGGATCGGGATCGGCTGAAACGTTCGGGAAGTCGAAGTTGTCGTAAGGGAATCGACGGTTCCGCAGGACCGGGCGCCCGATCTCGGGGCGAGGGCCGTGGGGAGCCTCGCACGGATTCGGCGTCGTCGAACGATCATCCGATAAAGTCGCGACGGCACTTGGTGGGCATTCTTCGGTACTTCACGGACGCGAATTTCATTCGATCACCCTGGGGGAGACGTCTTGGCCGGCGAGGAAGAATCGGCGGGGCCCGTCATCGACGTAGCGGTTCCGAGTGTGGCTCGGGTCTACGACTATTTACTGGGCGGAAAGGACAACTTCGCCTCCGATCGGGAGGTCGGGGATCGTCTCTACGCCATTGCCCCGGACACCAGGCGCACGGCCCCGATCCACCGCGAGTTCCTGGCGAGGGGCGTACGGTACCTGGCCGGGATCGGCATCACGCAATTCGTGGACCTGGGTTCCGGGTTGCCCACTGCCGACAACACGCACCAGGTGGCGCACGCGGTCGACCCGCGATGTTCGGTCGTGTATGTCGATCACGATCCGATCGTTCTCGCCCACGGGCGGGCCATTTTGGCGGATCATCCCAGGACCGCGATCGTGCAGGCCGACTTCAGGTCGCCGGAAGACATCCTGTCCGCACCGGGGTTCGAACTGCTCATCGACCTCACCCGGCCCGTGGCCTGGTTGATGCTCTCCGTCGTGCACCACCTCGGGGACGAGGAACACCCGGACGAACTGGTCGATCAGTACAAGTCCCTGATGGCGCCGGGCAGTCACCTCTTCCTGTCCCATTTCCTCCGACGCCCGGGAGACGAACGCATCGACCGCCTGGAGGCCGTCATGCAGGAAAGCCTGGGCAGCGGAAGATTCAGGACGCAGGACGAGATCGAGCACTATTTCCACGGCATGGAAATGGTCGACCCGGGCGTCGTTTCCACGGCCCTGTGGCGCCCCTCCGCTCCCATCGCCCCGAGGGACCTGGAAACCTCCCACATCCTGATCTCGGGCGGAATGGCCAAAAAGATCTGATACTCCAGACTCCGGCTGTAGATCGTGATCAGGCGTCGTGAGACGCTGCCCTTCGTGATCGCCAAGCTGCAGTGTGTGGTGTTGGACTGTGCCGATGTCGTCGAGCTGTCCCGCTTCTACCAGTCGCTTCTCGGCGGGGTGGTGAACCAGCCGGATCCGCGGTGGTCGCTCGGTGACGACTGGGCGACACTCCATACCGACGGGCTCGTACTGGCCTTCCAGGGGGTGGAAGACCATCAGCCACCAGGGTGGCCGGATCCCGCTCGGCCCCAGCAGTTCTACCTCGACCTGGGTGTCAAGGACCTGGATCGAGCTCAGGAAGACGTCCTGAATCTGGGCGCCTCACTGCTCGATGAGGGGGACGGGAAGCGGAGTTGGCGCATCTTCGCGGATCCGGCAGGGCACCCGTTCTGTCTCGTCCGGGACTGACAGGAGAGGCAACTACCGGGGTCGCGTCTGCGGTGATGGCGCGGGTGCCGAGGCCGCCGTGTGTTCAGCGTCGGGTTGCGGGGATCGGTGTCGCGAATCCCGGCGAGGGGCCGTCGTAGTAGTAGAGGTTGGCGCCGATCGTGGGTTCGTCCACATCGCGGCCCCGGTCCGTGTCATCGTTCGTGCATCCGACCGGTACGAACGCCGCGATCATCATGACGAAACCGGCGAGACGACGGCGCCTCGAACGACCATCCATCGTGCCTCCTTCGGGTAACCGTGCCCGCCATCATGCCGTGTGGGGTACGAAGGGAAGGCCGAGGGGACGCCTGTCGCAACTCGGGCTTCCCGTAGGGGAGTTGTCGTTCTCCTCGGCGGCTGGGTGTGTCCGGGGCCCCGGCGTGTGGTGAACATGGAGGGCCGGGGTCCCTCCGGGCCCGCCGTCACTCCTCCGGGCCCGGCCTCGGGCCCGGCCCCGGGCTTCCGCAACTCACCGACGAGGTACGCCTGTGCGGGCGCCGAGGTACGCGCGAGCCCGGCCGGTGGGTGCGGTGTTCAACCGGACCGGGGCCCCGTGCGGACGTGCACGCGCTCGCCCCGGCTGCCCGAGAGGCCGAGGACCTCCACGGCCGAGCCACCGACAGGACCGAACCAGTGGGGCACACCGGTGTCGAACTCGACGGCGTCGCCCGGCTCCAGCACCAGTCCGAGGCCGCCCAGGACGAGCCGTACCCGTCCGGACAGGACGTACAGCCACACGTGTCCCTCGTGCGTGCACGGCTCGGGCCGGTTCTGGGTGCCCGGGATGACCAGCTTCCACGCCTGTAGGGGGCTCGGGCGGTCGGTCAGCGGAAATCGGGCCCTGCCGTTGTGCATACGTGGCCTGGTGTGGATCCGGGGCCTGCCCGACTCCGGGGTTCCGACGAGCTCGTCCAGCGGCAACCGGTGGGCGTGCGCGATCGGCAGGAGGATTTCCAGGCTCGCGCGGCGTCGGCCGGATTCCAGCCTGGACAGGGTGCTGATGGAGATCCCTGTCGCCTCGGCCAGTGCGGACAAGGTCAGGCCACGCTCGGTGCGGATGCGGCGAAGTCGCGGGCCGACCCCTGCCAGTGTGTCGGCGACGGGTGAGGACTCGTCCATGCGTCGCATTCAATCCAACCATCGCCGAGGAGGGCAACGAAAGTTGCCGATACCGCAAACGCCGCAGCGATGGGGAGGTGAAGACGACGCGGGACCGTGCGGCAGGAAACGGCCCGGAGGACGGCTCGTGGCAGCGGCGATCGTCGGCACGCACGGCATCCGTCGCCGGGGCGGGAGAGCGGAGCGGGGCGGCCGACACCGTCCGGCGGATCCGGATCACGTACGTGGCCACGGGCTGTCGTAGTGCCGGAGCGACGGACCCGGCAGCACCGGATCACGCACGTGGCCACGGCCGGTCGCAGTGCCGGAGCGACCGACCCGGCACCAAGCGCGTCCGCGAACCGCGGCGCGGAGTCGCCCGCAGATCCGGCATTCAGGGAGTCGGCGACGACCCGGGCTCCTCCGACGCCTGCCGGGGCGCCAACCAGCGTTCCGCGCGGCCCTGTTTGTCGGAGTCCCCGGAGCGCCGGGCGTGCGTCGGCGGCGGAATGGCCGCGAAGGGCAGTGAGTGCCCGGGTGGGCTCCGGTGGGCGGCGACGGACGGGGAAGCGCGGGGCGGCGCCGACGGCGGCGTGCCCACGACACGCCGGTGCGCCTGCGAGCCGTACCGCGTAGCCGTACGACCGTCTGACGGGCGGCTTTTCGAATACTCGACCGGACCGGTCGGACCGTCGGATCGCACGGTCGGCCACCGAAACAGCGGGCGCGCGCCATCCGGGTGAAGTACACGAACTGCCTTGCCCGGAAAGGGATGGACCGCAGTCGATCGGTCAACCTGAAGGACGTGCCGCGCTCTCCCGGCCGGCCGTGGGCGCCCTCCCGGCCCGCCGGCTGCCGCATGCGGCCCGGTCCCCCCACCCCGTCGCCCGGTCCCCCGGCCGCCCGCCGGCGCGGCGCGCCGACCCCGCGACCTTCGCCGTCTCGGAAGGAACCCGCAACCCCCATGAGCAACGACATCGCCTACGCGAAGATCCACCCCGCGATCGGAGTGGCCCGGGTGGGCAACAGCACCCGCGACGACGGCTGGTACTACGGCCCCGAGACACCGGACCCGGACCCGATGCCGGTCGGCTCGCTCAAGGACGCCACCGGCGCCTTCAAGCGCCAAGCGGCCCGCTTCCGCCTCTACGGCTACGACAGCGCCGGCCACGTCGTACGCGAACTGACGGCCGCCGACGCCGGAATCACGATCGAATGGGGCGTGCACGTCGCGAACCAAAAGGCCGCCTGGTACGAGTTCAGCCTCGCCCTCGACATCCCCGACATGCAGGGCCACAGCACGCCCCGGCGCAACAAGGGCATCGACCGCGGCCGCCTCGTCATCGATCCCGGCCGCAAGACCCTGCGCGCCGGAACCGGCCAGAGCGTGGAGTTCACCGGCGGCACGTTCCAGGACATCCCCGTCCCGCTGGGCCGGATGCACACCGACGAGCACGGCCGGCTCGTGGTGCTCGGCGGCTCCGGCCACTCCGCCGCCAAGAACAACGAGGAACTGCACTCGTTCGGCAACAACGACGGCTGGTACGACGACATCTCGGACGGCCCGGTCACCGCCGCGGTCACCCTGAACGGCCACCCCATCGACGTCGAACCCGCCTGGGTCGTGGTGGGCCCGCCCAACTACGCACCGGACGTCAAGACCGTGCGCACCGTCTACGACCTGCTCCTGGACGTCTTCGTCGGCAACGGCCAACTGCCCCGCCCGACTCCGGTGTCCTTCGAACAGCACATCAAGCCCCTCCTGGAACGCTTCAGCACCCTGCAGTGGGTCAACAAGGGCTTCGCCACCCACTTCGGTTACGCCGGTCCGCAGGACTTCACCACCGCCGAGATGCAGCGGCGCCTCTCCAAGCCCGGCAACACCTACCGCGAGCTGCGCCGCCAGGTGTACACCGCGATGCGCGACTACCAGCGGGACGGCCTGGCGCCGATGACCTGGCCGTGGTTCTACGGCGACGGCATGTCCAGCCGGCCCAAGTCGCCGCTGCAGTACATGACTCTGTCCGACCTCCAGATGGACATGCTGCTCAAGTGGTCCGACGGCGATTTCGTCGGCACCGCCCGGAGCGGCTTCCCGCGCCACCTGGAGGAGGCACCCGTCGCCGATCAGCCCGGGCTGTTGGACCGGGCGGCCCTCGACTTCTGCCTAGCCGACGCCTTCCACCCCGGCTGCGAGGTCACCTGGCCGATTCGGCACGCGACGATGTTCGCCGAACCGTTCCGCATCCTGCACCGCGCCGAGGGGCAGGTGGAGCCCGACTACGGCGCCGAGCTCACTCCCGAGCGGGCACTGGGCGCCGACGGCCCGCTGCACGCCCAGGGCCCGGGTGGTCTGACCCGGTGGATGGCCATCCCCTGGCAGACGGACACCGCGAGCTGCCGCTCCGGCTACGAGTCCACCCTCGGCCTGGGCCCCCGGTACGACCCGCACCTGCCGACCTTCTGGCCCGCCCGGGTACCCAACCACGTGCTGGCCGAGCGCGACTTCCGGGTCGTCAACAAGGAGGGCGGGTCGACGCCCTCGGAGGACGAGCGCGAAGCGGCGTTCGCCAACCGGGCCTCCTGGCTGCGTGGTCTGAGCGGCACCTACAAGGAGCAGTTGAAGCAGGCCGCCGCGGAGTGGCACCACTTCGGCGTGGTGGAGACCCGCCGCTACACCGTCGGCGACAACAAGTACCCGCCGTACGTCCAGGTCGAGTCCGTGCCCGGCTTCGCCCTCGAAGGGGTGCCGGACGACCGGAACCTGGTCACCCTGCACGTCCCGCAGACCGCCGCCGACCAGGTCGCCTGGGGCGCGGCGTTGTCCGCCCTCGCCGAGGACATCGACATCGCCCCCGGGAACATCACCGTCGGCTACATCGACAAGCTCGACCCGTTCGGGGAGGACGCCGCCAACGGCACCGGCCGCCCCGAGGATCCTTCGTGACGGTGGACCACACCGGCCGGCCGGCGCCCACCGCGCCCGAGTACGACGTGGTGGTCGCCGGCGGCGGCCCGGCAGGGCCGCACCGGCCGGAACGGTGCGGCCCCGCCGACGCCCCACAGTGCGCTGCCGCCGGCCGGCCGACGCCACCGGCCGCCGAGCCGGCCATCGCGGCCGACCCGCTGTCGCCGCAGGGCATCCTCACCGCCCCGCACACCGGCATGCGGGCCGGCCGGGCGGTCGACGACCACCTCGGCGGCGATCGCACCGCACTCACCCGCTACGCCGCCGAATTCGACACGATCACCGCCACCCACCCGCGCAGCCGGCGCACCTGCCGCGGCCTCGAACACCGATGGCCCCGGCACGCCTTCCGGCACCGCCGCCACACCGCCGGCCCGACGGATCCCGCCGCCGGCCGAGCGAACACCCGACCCGAGCCGATCCCACCCCCAGGAGTGCCCGCATGACCATCCCCGACGTCATCTCCCGGTCCGACACCGACACCGCCGCCCCCCGCCACGGCCACCGGTTCCTGCTCATCGGCACCGGCACGATCTTCGCCTACCACCTGCCGCTCTACCACGTCCCCGTGCACGCCTTCCAGATGATCAACAAGTTCGGCCTGGCCGAGAGCCTGCGCACGAAGTACCTCGACGACCTCGCGAGCCACGAGGACCAGCAGGTGTACTACTCCCTGTTCTCCGAGGGCCACTGGCCTCTCAAGGAGATCGTCGACGGCACCCGTGACTCGCTGCCCGTGGAACTGGAGCGGGTGACCGTCGACAGCGCCGGCAATCGCACCTTCACCAAGATCCTCGACGAGACCACCGCCACCTGCCGCCCGCAGGACGTCGTCTTCTACAAGCCACTCGACGCCACCACCTACCCCGACAACCTCACCTGCCTCGCCTTCGGCCAGGGTTCCGAAGTCCACCTCGCCCACCAGCTCGCCGCCCCGCCGAACTGGGACGAGGTCATCACCACCACACAACCCGTCGGCTTCCAGCAGGGGGACCTGGACCACGCCGCCGCCGTCGTCATCCCCACCATCAAGGACCCGAAGGGTGTCGTCCAGGAGAGCCCCCTGGTCAAGGGCAAGACCTACAAGGGCCTGATCGGGACCCGCGAGGTCACCTTCACCGTCGGACGCCAGGGCTGGTGGAACAACACCAGCCTCAATACCTAGCAGCCCCGAAGATCGAGCGCCGCACCATCCACCCCGCTCGCGGTCGCGCCCGGCGGGTCGCCGATTCATCGGCGACCCGCCGGCCACCCGCCGTGCCGCCACCGTAGAACCACCAACCTCGCACGCAGCCCCGTCGGCGAAGACCGATGGGGCCGTGAACGCCGCTGCCGTGGTCGGCCCGCAGCGCCCGGGCGTCACCGTCTTCGAACGAAGCCAAGAGGCGGACAGGGAAAGGTGGTCCCCTTCCCACCGGGCCCACCCTCGCTGCCGCCGGGCGATGCCGTCGGCCTACACCAGTGCGGCGGCGCCGATGAGGCCGGCGTCGGGGCCGAGGGTGGCGGTGCGCAGTGGGGGTGCGGCGGGGCGGGTGGCCGTGTGTTCGGCGTAGGCGCGTTCCATTGCCGCGCGCACCGGTCCGGCGGCGCTGCCCAGCCCGCCGCCCACCACGATCGCGGCCGGATCGAGCAGTCGGACCACGGCCGCCAGGACCGTGCCCAACGCGCGGCCGGCGGAGTCCAGCACGGCGGCCGCGCGGGGGCCGCCCGCGGCGAGTACCTCACGGGTGCCGGCCACGCCGAAGCGTTCGCCGATGCCCCGCCCGGAGGCGTAACTCTCCAGATTGCCCGCCCAGTTCGGATCCACCGACGCCGGCACCTCGAACTCGCCGAGCGCGATCGCCTCGCCGCGCGCACCGGTCACGGGCCTGCCGTCGAGCACGAACGTCGAGGACAGGCCGGTGCCCAGCGACACGTAGAAGAAGCCGTCGAGTCCACGCCCGGCGCCGTATCGGGCCTCGCCGAGCGCGCCGCAGCGCACGTCCGACCCCACCGCGCACGGGACGTCGAGGGCGAGTGCGGACAACACGTCGAGCGGTTGCTTGTCCCACGCCAACACCTCGCGGCTGGTCAACAAGCCGTCCGCGTCCACGTATTCGGGGAAACCGGCGCCCAGCCCGGTCGTCGTCAGCCCCAGGCGTGCCGCCGCCGCGAGGAGGTCGATCGTCGCCGCCCGGGTGCCGGCGAGTCCGGGGTCGCGCAGCCGCTCGGCGGTGACGGTGGGGCGTTCGTCGCGGTGGAGGACGGTTCCGTCGGCGGTGACGAGCGCGGCGGCGATCTTGGTGCCGCCCACGTCCAGGGCCGCGGTGACGAAGGTGCTCAAGGGGTCTCCAACGGTGGGTTGCTCGTCGGCCGTACGCCGTGCGGGCGGTCGGGCGGCCGGGCCCGCGATGCCGGGCCCGCGACCTCGGGCCGACCGGTCGGGCCTACTCGGTGCCGCGATGCAGCATGGTCTCGAATCGATACGCGTCGCCGCGGTACACCGCCCGGCCCAGCAACACCGGTGCCTCGCCGCGGTCGAAGGTGACCTCCTCGCCGATCAGCACGGGCGAGCCCGCGGGCACCCGCAGCACCTCGGCGGTGAACGCGTCGGCGGCGTCCGCGTGCGCGGTGTACTGGCTGCGCAGGATGTGCACGCCCGCCTCCTCCAGGAGCGCGAAGAGCGAGCGGTTCTCCAGCTCCGCGGTCTCCAACACCGGGGCCCGGTCGCGGACGACCACGGTGGTGTCCAGGCAGACGGGGACGCTGTCCAGGCCCCGCACCCGGGTGATCTCCACCACCTCGGAGGCGGGCGCGACGCGCAGCCGGACCGCCTCCTCGTAGCTGGTCAACCGCACCCGCCGGGTCAGCAGCCGGGCGGTGGCGGTGAGCCCGCGGTCACGGGCGATGTCGGTGAAGCTTCGGAGCACGCTCGGCGGTTCGCTGACCACGTCGGTGGACACGTACCAACCGCGTTGGGCGGAGGCGTGCACCCGGCCGTCGCGCTCCAGACCGGCCAGGGCCAGGCGCAGGCTGCTGCGGCTGACCCCCAGCCGCTGGGCGAGCGCGCGTTCGCCGGGCAGCCGGCTGCCCGCGGGGAACTCGCGCCGGTCCAACGCCTGGGCCAGTGCCCGGTAGGCGAGCTGCACGGCGGGTCCCGCGGCGGAGGCGGGGAGATCGTCGCTGACTGTCACAGCGCGAGAACATACCAGAAGAACCAGTGGCCAGACCAGATGTGAATCTGGTCCAATCTCTGGACTAACTGGTCTGCCGTAGGTCATGATCCGGGAGAAGCAACAAGCGGAATGCATCGTTCCGATGTCACCCTCCCGTCCGATATAGGCGATCTGTCCGATGTGGACAATCCGTTTGTTGTGGATCATGCGTTCGATATGGATGATTTCCGCCATATCGTCGACTTCCGTCACAACCACGACGCGCAAGGAACCCTCAATGCCGGTAAGCGAACCCGTCCGTCTCGCCGTCGTCGGTGCCGGGACGATCACCCAGTCGGTGCACCTGCCCGCGATCCGGCGCCTCGGCGACCTCGTCACCACCGCGGTCGTGTGCGACCTGTCGCCCTCCCGAGCGGCGTCGGTCGCGGCGCACACCGGCGCCGGCGTGCGGGCCGAAACCGAATACGCCCGGGTCCTGGCCGATCCCGACGTGGACGCCGTACTGCTGGCCACCCCGGGCACCCACGCCCGCGACGCCAAGGCCGCGCTGCTCGCCGGGAAGCACGTGCTCGCCGAGAAGCCGCTGTGCCTGACCGTCGCCGAGGCCGACGAACTCGGGGCGCTCGCCGCCGAGCGGGGCCTGGTCCTCCAGGTCGGCTACATGAAGATGTACGACCCGATCACCGCGCTCGCCGCCGCCGAACTGGACACGCTCGACACCCCGCGCACCGTGCGGGTGACGGTGCTGCACCCGGCCGACGAACCCCAGGTCGCGCACCTGCGGATGCCGCCGCCGGCCGACGACGCGGACGGCGCGGTGATCGCCGAGGCGATCCGCTACGAGGCCGAACGCACGCTCGACGCCCTCGGCGAGGTCCCGGCCGAACTCGGCCGCTACTACCGCGAGGTGCTCAACGGCTCGGTGATCCACGAACTCTCGCTGCTGCGCGCGCTCGGCTTCACCCTGCCGACCTCGTTCGATTCGGCAGAGCTGTGGCCGTGGCCCGTCGAGGGCGAACCGCCGTGCCTGCTGGCGTCCGCGCCGCTGGGCGTCGACGGGGCCGCGCGCCTGGTGCTCAACTGGAACTGGCTGCCCGACCACCCCGAATACGGCGAGGAGGTCGCCGTGCTCGCCCGCGACGGCCGGCTGCGGCTGGACATGGCCGCGCCCTACCTGGTGGACGTGCGCAGCACGTTGCGGGTCGAGCGCGCCCACGACGGGGCCAGCCGCGACTCGCTCGTGCGCTCGGGCTACGACACCGGATTCGTCGTACAACTGGCGGAGTTCGCCGCGTCGATCACGCACGGCGCGCCGGTGCGCTCGACCGCGAGCGGAGCCGCCGAGGACGTGCGCTGCCTACAGGCGCTGATCGCGGCGATCGCCCGCCGCGCCGACGTGACCGTCGGCGGCGAGGCCGCCCTCCTGGAAGGTGACGCCCGATGACCACGATCCGACCGACCGATCGGGCCCTGCGGATCGGCAACGCCCCCGTCAGCTACGGCGTCTACGGTGAAGCCGCCGGCGGCGCCGGCACCTCGCCGGAGGCCCTGCTCGCCTCGATGGCCGAAGCCGGTTACGCGGGCAGCGAGTTGGGCCCGCCCGGGTTCTTCGGCACCCCGGCCGAGACTGCGGCCCTGTTCACCCGGCACGGCCTGGCCGCCGTCGGGGCCTACATCCCGGTGCACTACGCGCTCGGGGACGACGTGGTGGCCCACGACCTGGCCCGAATGGAACAGACCTGCCGCGAACTGGCCGCGTGCGCCGAGGCCGGCGGCGAGACGCCGCTGGCGATCCTGGCGGACGAGGGCAGCGAGGCCCTGCTGCACAACCCGGCCCGCGCCTGGGAGGACCGCTCGCTCGCGCTCGACGACGCCGGTTGGCGGCGCCTGGCGAACCTGTCCGCACAGGCCGTCGCGCTGGCCCGCTCGTACGGGCTGCGCACCTCCTTCCACCCGCACATCAGCACCTTCGTCGAATCGCCCTGGGAGGTGGACCGGCTGCTCGACCTCACCGAGGTGGGTCTGACGCTGGACATCGCCCACATCCAACTCGCCGGCGGCGACCCGGTCGAGTGCCTGGACCGCTGGCAGGAGCGGATCAACCACGTCCACCTCAAGGACGTCGACACGAGCGTGCTGGCCCGGGCCAAGGCCGAGCGCCGCACCGACTTCGACACGTGGTGGGCGAACGTGTGCGTGCCCTTCGGCCACGGTGACGTCGACATCGACCGATTCCTGGTCGCCCTCCTGCGCGGCGGCTACCGCGAGTGGCTGCTGATCGAGCAGGACCGCGCGCCGACCCCCGCGGAGCTGTATCCGACCGTGGCCGCCGAACAGGCCGCCAACCACGCGTGGCTCGCGGCCAAGGTCGCCGAACTCGTCTGACCCCGACCCCGATCCCGAGGGCGCCGCCCGCCAGGCGGCCGTGCCCTCGGTCCCTCTTGACCACCCGCGGTGGTCGGACACGGGAGCAACCATGAAAACTCTGCGCTGGACCGCGGTCGCCGGGATCGCCCTCACCGGCATCCTCGCCACCGCGTGTGGCGTCCCCGGCGCGGGCGGCAGCACCGTCGCCTCCACCCTCGCCGGCGGGCCCGTGACCCAACGGGTCTCCGTCGAGGACGTCAAGGCCATGGGCGACACCAAGCTGCGCGTGCTCGCCGACGCCGGCGAGGAGAACACGCTGAAGGCCCTCGTGCCGCTGTACGAGAAGAAGTACCCGAACGTCAAGGTCGAGGTCGCCACCAAGGGTTTCGACGACCTGATGAAGACCGTCGTCAACTCGATGTCGGGCTCCGACGCGCCCGACCTCGCCCAGGGCAACCAGGGCTACGGCACCGACGGCCCGCTGGTGAAGGCCGGGCTGATCCGCCCGCTCGACGACGTGATGCGCACCTACGGGTGGGAGAACACCTACACCGAGGGCGCGCTCAAGCAGTACCGCTGGTCGCCCGACGGCTCGATCTTCGGTTCCGGCAGCCTGTACGGCATCAGTCCCGCCACCGAATACGTCGGCGTGTTCTACAACACCGACAAACTCGCGAAGCTGGGCATCGCGCCGCCGCAGACCTACGCCGAGTTCACCGCCGCGCTCGACCGGGTCAAGGCCGCGGGCGAGCAGCCGATCATGCTGGGCAACGCCGAGAAGTATCCGGCGAGCCAGGTCATCGGCCTGGTCCAGGGCCAGAACACGCCCAGCCGCGACGTGCGTTCGTGGATCACCGGCGTACCCGGCACCACAGTGGCCGACCCCGGCACCGTGGACGCCGCCCGGACCGTGCAGGACTGGGCGGCGCAGGGCTACTTCGGCCCCGGATACAACGGGATCAGCTCCGACGACGCGGTCGCCAAGTTCGGCGCGGGCGAGGGCGCGTTCCTCGTCGCCGGCTCCTGGAACGCCCCGTCCCTCCAGGAGAACATGAACGGCAAGGTCGGCTTCACCCTGCCCGCCCGCGCCGACGGCACCCGCGCGACGGTGGGCTCGCTGGGCCTGGGCTGGCACATCGGCGCCAAGACCACGAAGCTGCCCGCCGCGGTGGCCTTCCTGGACCTGCTGATGAGCGACGAGTTCGCCCAGACCATCGCCGACGTCGGCCGCACCCCGGTCACCGGCGCGGGCAAGGTCAGGGCCGGCAGCCCCGTGGTCGAGCAGGTCAACACGATCGGCCTCAAGCTCCTCGCCGACGACGGCCAGAACTTCTACCTCGACTGGGCCTCGACCACCATGTACGACACCATCGGTGCCAAGACCCAGGACCTGCTGGCCAAACACACCTCCCCGAGCGGCTTCGCCAAGGCACTCCAGGACGACCGGGACGCGTTCGCGGCCAAGCAGAGTGCGGACGCGAAGGCCGCGTCGTGACCGGCCTGCGCGCGTGGAGCGCGAGACAGTACTGGCCCGCGTTCCTCTACCTGTTGCCGGCCGCCGTGTTCTACACGCTGTTCGTGCTGCGACCGCTGGGGCAGACGGCCTGGGTGTCCCTGTTCAGCTGGGACGGCATCACCGAGGGCCGCTGGGTGGGAGCGGACAACTACTCCGCGCTCCTGGACGACGGCCGGATCCCCTCCGCGATCGGGCACTCGCTCGTCTTCGTCGTCTTCTACGCGATCTTCCCCGTCGCACTGGGGCTGTTCCTGGCCGCGTTGATGTCGCGGATCAGGGTGCGCGGGCTGAGCTTCTTCCGCGCGGTGCTGTTCCTGCCGCAGATCCTGGCGACCGTGGTGGTCGCGGTGTCCTGGCGGTGGATCTACGACATCGACGGCCCGCTCAACGCCGCGCTGCGCGCGGTGGGCCTGGGCTCGCTCGCGCGGGCCTGGCTCGGCGACTACGCCACCGCGCTGCCCGCGGTGGGCATCGTCGGCACCTGGGTGATGTACGGCCTGTGCATGGTGCTCTTCCTGGCCGGCGTACAGAAGATCCCCACCGAACTGTACGAATCGGCCCGGCTCGACGGCTGCGGCCCCATCCGGGAGTTCTTCACCGTCACCCTGCCCGCGCTGCGCGGCGAGATCGCCATCGCGCTCGTGCTCACCATCACCTACGCGCTGCGCAACTTCGACCTCGTGTGGAACACCACCGCGGGCGGCCCGGGCACGTCCACGACGGTGCCCAGCGTGTTCATCTACCAGGGCGCCTTCCTCACCCACGAGGTGGGCAGCGCCGCCGCCATCAGCGTCTGCCTGACCGCCGTGGTGCTCGTCGTCACCGGTGTGATCATGCGCGTCGTGCGTGGCAAGGAGGGCTGACCGATGCTCACCAGTCGCCGACAGAACGTCATCGGCCACGCGATCCTCGCGGTCGCCGCCCTCATCGCGCTCTACCCGTTCCTGTCCGTCCTGCTGCTCGCGTTCGGCGAACCCGGCACGCGCACCAGCGGATTCTCCATCCCCACCTCGGTCAGCTTCGACAACTTCACCGAGGCGTGGCGGCGCGGGCTGTTCTCGGACGCGCTGACCTCCAGCCTGATCGTCGCCGCCGCCGTGGTCGTCGGCACGATCGTCCTCGCGGTCCTGGCGAGCTACGCCCTCGCGTTCTTCCCGTTCCCGCTCAAGGGCCCGATGCTCGGGCTGCTGCTGATCGGGCTCGTGATGCCGTACGAGGCGACCGTGATCCCGCTGTACTACCAACTCAAGGACTGGGAACTGGTCAACACCTACTGGGCGTTGATCCTGCCGCAGATCGGACTGTCGCTGCCCTTCGCGGTGTTCTGGATGCGGACCTTCTTCGTCTCCACACCCCCCGCGCTGCGCGAGGCGGCCTCGGTGGACGGCGCGTCCCGCCTGCGCACGCTGCGCTCGGTGCTGCTGCCGATGGCGATGCCCGCGATCGGCACCCTGGCCACCCTGCTCTTCCTCTTCGCCTGGAACGAGTTCCTGCTCGCCCTGGTCCTGGTCCCCGACGACCGCTCGGTGCAGACCGCACCGCTCGCGCTGTCGTTCTTCGCCGGCAACCGCCGCAACAGCGATCCGGGCGTGACCGCCGCCGCGGCCGTCCTGGTCGCCCTTCCCGTGCTCATCAGCTACATCGCCCTCCAGCGCCGCATGATCAGCGGAATGCTCGCGGGCGCCGTCAAGGAGTGACACCCATGCCAGCCCCCCTTCCCCTCCAGGTCTTCGACGCACCGGCGGACCTCGGCGACGCGCTCGCCCGCGAGATCGCCGACGGCATCGCCGCCGCCGACGCGGCCGGCGTGCGCTACGTCCTGGGCTGCCCCGGCGGTCGCAGCCCCAAGCCGGTCTACGACGCGCTGGCCGAACAGGTCGCGGCCCGCGGCCTGGACCTGCGGCACGTGGTGATCGCGATGATGGACGAATACGTGGTGGCCGGCCCGGACGGCTTCACCGACATCGAACACACCGCGCACAACAGTTGCCACCGCTTCGCCGCCCAGGAGATCGTCGCCCCGCTCGACGCCGCCGCCGGGCCCGGGCGCGGCATCCCCGCCGACGCCGTCTGGTTCCCCGACCCCGCCGACCCCGAGGCGTACGACACCCGCCTCGCCGACGCGGGCGGCATCGACCTGTTCATCCTCGCCTCCGGCGCCACCGACGGACACATCGCCTTCAACCCGCCCGGCGCGCCCCGGGACAGCCGCAGCCGCGTCGTCGAACTGCCCGACAGCACCCGCCGGGACAACCTCGGCACCTTCCCCGACTACGCCTCGCTCGACGAGGTCCCCCGCCACGGCGTGACCGTCGGCGTGCACACGATCGTCTCGCGCTCCCGCCGCGCGGTCATGGTCGTGCACGGCGAGCACAAGCGCGAGGCGGTCCGCCGCCTGTCCGCGGCCGGCGACTACGACCCCACGTGGCCGGCCACCCTGCTCGTCACCTGCGAACGACCGTCCCTGTACGTGGACCGCGCCGCGGCGGACGCCCGATGAGCGACTCCCCGGACCTGATCACCCTCGGCCGGGTGGGAGTGGACCTGTACCCCGAACAGATCGGGGTCGGCCTGGCCGACGTGCGCACCTTCACCAAGTACCTCGGCGGCAGCGCGACCAACGTCGCCGTCGCCGCCGCCCGGCACGGACTGCGCGCGAGCGTGGTCACCGGCGTGGGCCCGGACCCGCTGGGCGACTTCGTCCGCAGCGCGCTGCGCGGCTTCGGCGTCGACGATCGCCACGTGGTCACCGTTCCCGGACGGCAGACGCCCGTCGTACTGTGCGAGATCTTCCCGCCGGACGACTTCCCGCTCTACTTCTACCGACCCAACGCCCCCGACCTCGCGCTGACCGTCGAGGACCTGGACACCGAGGCCCTGCGCACCGCGCGCATCGTGTGGATCACCGGCAGCGGACTGTCCGCCGAGCCCTCCCGCACCACCACCCTGCGCGCCGTCGCCGACCGGGCCCAGGGCGGCGACACCGTGCTCGACCTGGACTGGCGGCCGATGTTCTGGGCCGACCCGGACGAGGCACCCGCGTGGTACGCCCGGGCCCTGGCACACGCCACCGTGGCGGTCGGCAACCGCGACGAGGTCGAGGTCGCCGTCGGCACCCGCGACCCCGACGAGGCCGCCGACCGCCTGCTCGCGCGCGGGGTGCGACTGGCCGTGGTCAAGCAGGGACCGGCCGGCGTCCTGGCCCGCACCGCCGGCGAGGAGATCCGGCTGGCGCCCATCCCCGTCGAGGTGGTCAACGGCCTCGGCGCCGGCGACGCGTTCGGCGGCGCGCTCGCGGCCGGCCTGGCCGGCGGACTGCCGCTGCGCCGCACCCTGGAGATCGCCAACGCCGCGGGCGCCCTGGTCGCCGGGCGACACGCGTGCGCCGACGCGATGCCCACCCTCGCCGAGATCGACGACCTGATCGCGCGCTCCACCGCCGACGCCGCCTCGGGCTCCGGGCCCGCCTCCATTCCCGTCTCCATTCCCGTCTCCACCCCTACCGAAGGACAGCTGTGAGCATCGCCCCCGACATCGCCTCGGTCGTCACCACCCGCCTGACCGACCCCGGCGCGATCCGCCGCGCCGCGCTGGCCCGACCCAGGTTCGAGCGCGCCGGCTTCGCCCGTCCGCTGTTCATCCTCGCCGCCGACCACGCCGCGCGCGGCGCGATCGCCGCCGGCGGCGACCCCACCGCGATGGGCGACCGGCACGAACTGCTCGCGCGCTGCGTCGAGGCGCTGGCCCGCCCCGGGGTGGACGGCTTCCTGGGCACCCCGGACATCGTCGAGGACCTGATCCTGCTCGGCGCGCTCGACGGCAAGCTGGTGCTGGGCTCGATGAACCGCGGCGGCATCCCCGGCGCGAGCTTCGAACTCGACGACCGGTTCGGCTCCTACGACGCGCGCGGCATCGCCGAGGGCGGCCTGGACGGCGGCAAGATCCTGCTGCGCGTGGACCCGGCCGACGCCGGCACGGCCGAGACGCTGATCGGCACCGCGAACGCGGTCAACGAGCTTGCCGAACGCGAACTCCTGGCGCTGATCGAGCCGTTCATGTCGGCCCGGGAGAACGGCAAGGTCCGCAACATCCTCACCCCCGACGCGCAGATGAAGGTCAACAACATCTCCGCCGCACTGGGGCGCACCTCGGCGTACACCTGGCTCAAGGTGCCCGTCGTCGACGAGATGGAGCGCATGATGGCCTCGACCACCATGCCCACGCTGCTCCTGGGCGGCGAGGGCGGCGGCGACGTCGACGCGATGTACGCCTCCTGGCAGCGCGCGCTGGAGATCCCGCACGTGCGCGGCCTGATCATCGGGCGCACGATGCTCTTCCCGCACGACGGCGACGTGGCCGGTGCGGTCGACACCGCCGTGTCCCTGGTGCGCGGGGCCACGCGGTGAGCAGCCCCCTGCACCTGCCCGACGGGAGTACCGCCGCGGACGGCTTCCGAGTGGCGATCACCCCCGAGTCGGCCGGCTGGGCCTACAGCTCACTGCGCGTGCTGGAGTTGGCCCCGGGCGAGACCCGCCGGTTCGAGACCGGCGACGCGGAGACCATCGTGCTGCCCCTGGCCGGGTCGTGCGTGGTCACGGTCGACGGGACGAGCTACGAACTCGCGGGCCGCGAGCACGTGTTCGCGCGGGTGACCGACTTCGTCTACGCCCCGCGCGAGGCGCGGGTGAGCGTGACCTCCGAGCGTGGTGGCCGGTTCGCGCTGCCGGCGGCGCGCTGCGACCGGCGCCTGGCACCGGCGTACGTGCCGGCCGCCGACGTCGCGGTGGAGGTGCGCGGCGCCGGCGCGGCCTCGCGGCAGGTCAACAACTTCGCCGCGCCGGACGGCTTCGGCTGCGACCGCCTGGTCGCGGTCGAGGTGCTCACGCCGGGCGGCAACTGGTCCTCGTACCCCCCGCACAAGCACGACGAGGCACGCCCGGGGGAGGCGGTGCTGGAGGAGATCTACTACTTCGAACTCGGCTCCTCCGGCGGCCCCGGACGCCCCTTCGGCTACCAGCGCGTCTACGACGGGCGGGAGGTGGACGTGCTCGCCGAGGTGCGTCAGGGCGACGTGGTCCTGGTGCCGCGCGGCTACCACGGCCCGTCGATGGCGCCACCCGGATACCCGATGTACTACCTGAACGTGCTTGCGGGCCCGCATTCGCAACGCACGATGGCCTGTTGCGACGACCCCGAACACCACTGGGTCCGGCAGTCGTGGGAGAGCGTCGAACGCGACCCCCGGGTGCCGATGTGCGATGCGGAGGGACCGCGATGAACACCGTGCGGATGACCACGGGACAGGCGCTGGTGCGTTTCCTCTCCCGCCAGTACAGCGAACGCGACGGAGTCGAACACCGGCTGATCGAGGGCTGCTTCGGGATCTTCGGGCACGGCAACGTGGCCGGGATCGGGCAGGCGCTCCTGGAGCGCCCCGGTGACCTGACCTACCATCAGGCCCGCAACGAGCAGGCGATGGTGCACGCGGCCGTGGCCTACGCCCGGACCAGGCGCCGGCTGTCGACGCTGGCGTGCACGGCGTCGGTGGGACCCGGGGCGACCAACATGGTCACCGGCGCGGCGCTGGCCACGATCAACCGGCTGCCGGTGTTGCTGCTGCCGGGTGACACCTTCGCCACCCGGGCGGCCTCGCCGGTCCTGCAGGAGCTGGAACTGCCGTACGCCGCCGACATCAGCGTCAACGACGCCTTCCGGCCGGTCTCCCGCTTCTTCGACCGCGTCCAGCGCCCGGAACAACTCGCGCACGCCGTGACGCAGGCCATGCGGGTGCTCACCGACCAGGCCGAGACGGGCGCGGTCACCCTCGCGTTGCCGCAGGACGTGCAGGCCGAGGCGTGGGACTTCCCCGAGGAGTTGTTCGCCAAGCGGGTGTGGCACGTCCGCCGCCCGGTGCCCGACCCGGACTCGCTGGCCGCGGCGGTCGCGGTGTTGCGGAGCGCGCGCCGGCCGCTGATCGTGGCCGGCGGCGGCGTGGTGCACGCCGACGCGACCGCCGCGCTGGCCGCCTTCGCCGCGGCCACCGGCATTCCGGTCGCGGTGACCCAGGCGGGTAAGGCGGCACTGCCGCACGAACACCCGGCCGCCGTCGGCGGGATCGGCCACACCGGATCGGTCGCCGCGAACGCGCTGGCGCATGACGCGGACGTGGTGCTGGGCATCGGCACCCGGTGGCAGGACTTCACCACCGCGTCGCGGACCCTGTTCGCCGACCCCGACGTGCGCTTCGTCAACCTCAACATCGCCGCGTTCGACGCGGCCAAGCACGCCGGCGTCGCGCTGGTCGCGGACGCGCGGGCGGGCCTGGAGGCGTTGACGGCGGCGCTGGCCGGCTGGACCGCCCCGGCCGAACACCGCACCCGCGCGGCCGAGGCGGTGCGGCGCTGGGACGCCGAGGTCGACGCCGCGTTCGCCCGCGCACACACCCCGCTGCCCGCCCAGAGCGAGATCATCGGCGCGGTCCACGAGGCGATGGCGCCCCGGGACGTGGTGGTGTCCGCGGCCGGCTCCATCCCCGGCGACCTGCACAAACTGTGGCGCCCGGCCGATCCGCTGGGCTACCACGTCGAGTACGGGTTCTCCTGCATGGGCTACGAGATCGCCGGCGGCCTGGGCGTCAAGCTGGCCGCGCCCGACCGCGAGGTGTTCGTGCTGGTCGGGGACGGCTCCTACCTGATGATGGCGCAGGAGATCGTCACCGCCGTCGCCGAAGACGTCAAACTGGTGATCGTGCTCGTGCAAAACCACGGCTACGCCTCGATCGGGGCGCTGTCCGAGACGGTGGGCGCCGAGCGATTCGGCACGCAATACCGGTTCCGGGACCGGGAGTCCGGCGGTTTCGACGGCCGGATCCTGCCGATCGACCTCGCCGCGAACGCGGCCAGCCTGGGCGCCGACGTACTCCGGGCGAACGGCCTCGCCGAATTCCGCACCGCGCTCGCCACCGCCCGCGCGTCCTCGCGCACGACGGTCGTGCACGTGGACACCGACCCCCTGATCGGCTCCCCGTCGTCACAGGCATGGTGGGACGTACCCGTGGCCGAGGTCTCCACCACCCCCACGACCGGCGAGGCCCGCCGCGGCTACGACCGGGAAAAGACCAGCCAGCGCCCGCTGCTCCGCCCGGCCCTCCCCTGACCCCTCCCACACCGTCACCCCCGACCCGAGCGCGGCCGGGCACCCGCCGAGCCCCTGCCCAACGCCGGGCGGGGACTCGGACCGGCGGCGGCGTCCGGGTGTGCGTGCGGCGCCGTCGCGGTGGTGTGGGCTGCGGCGGACGGCGGACGATACGCGTCGATCGCCCTGTGGGCCGGTGCGATCCCCGACCCGCCGTGCTCCTGTGCGCCGGCCGGACGGTGGAGTCGGTCGCGTCGGCGATGAAGGTCCGGGGATGGGGGTGTCAGTGGTGAACGGGGACGGGGGCGGGGGTGGCTGCGGGGACGGGTCCGGTGGCGGCTGCCTCGGGCTCCCGGGTGAGGGTGCGGCGTTCCAGGGCGGCGGACCAGAGGGCGAGGAGGAGGGCTGAGCCGGCGAGGGCGGCGCCGACCCAGTTCGGGGCGGTGTAGCCGAATCCGGCGGAGATGACCATTCCGCCGAGCCAGGCGGCGAGCGCGTTGCCGAGGTTGAAGGCGCCGATGTTGACGGCGGAGGCCAGGGTGGGCGCGCCGTGGGCCTGGTCGAGAACACGCTTCTGGAGCGGCGGGACGGTGGCGAAGCCGAGCGCGCCGATCAGCAGGATGGTCACCGCGGCCAGGATCTTGTCGTGGGCGGTGACGGTGAACAGCGCCAGCACGACGGCGAGCCCGCCGAGGGTGACGTACAACATCGGCATCAGCCTGCGGTCCGCGAACCGGCCGCCGAGCAGGTTGCCCAGGAACATGCCGATGCCGAACAACACGAGCAGCCAGGTGACGGCGCCGTCGGAGTAGCCGGCCGTGTGGGTCATCATCGGGGCGATGTAGGTGATCGCGGCGAAGACTCCACCGAAGCCGAGGACGGTCATCGCCATCGCGAGCAGTACCTGCGGGTTGCGGAACGCGGTCAGCTCCCGGCGCAGGTGGGCGCCTTCGGGGCGGGGCATGGCGGGTACCAGCTTCGCGATGCCGAGCAGGCCGATCACACCGAGCGCGGCGACGCCGGCGAAGGTGACGCGCCAGCCGACGGCCTGGCCGATGAAGGTGCCCAGCGGCACGCCGACGATGTTGGCGACGGTCAGCCCGGTGAACATGGTGGCGATGGCGCCGGCCTTCCTGTCGGCGGCGACCAGGCCGGCGGCGACCACCGAGCCGATGCCGAAGAACGCGCCGTGGGCGAGCGAGGCCACGATGCGCCCCGCGAGCATGACGCCGAAGGTGGGCGCGAGCGCGGACAGCAGGTTGCCGACGACGAACAGGCCCATCAGCGCCATGAGCATCGTCTTGCGCCCGATCCGGTTGCCGAGCACGGTCATCAGCGGTGCGCCGACGACGACGCCGATCGCGTAGCCGGTGACGAGCAGTCCGGCGGAGGGGATCGACACACCGTAGTCGTTCGCGATCTCGGGCAGCAGGCCCATGACCACGAACTCGGTGGTGCCGATCCCGAACGCCCCGATGGCCAGGGCGAGGAGCGCGAGAGGCATGACACGAAACCCTTCGTACGATTGCTGGTGCGCCTTGCAAGCCTCGACAATAGTTGCAGACGCGCTATATATGCAAGTGCGGGCATCCCTTCCTTGCGATGCTTGTGCAAGCTCCATATATGCGTCAGCCGGTATTTCAAGAAATGGAGTATCCTGGGCACCTGCCAGTCGCCCCGGAAGGAGACTCGGGCCCATGACCGCCACGGATCCCGCACTGACCGCCCTCGCCAACGGATGGGCCGCGCTCTACGTCCTGTACGGCAGGATCGACGCGCAGATCGAACGCGCACTGCAGGCCGAGCACGACCTGAGCGTGCGGGAGTACTCGCTGCTCGACGTGCTCGCCCGTCAACACGACGGGGAGGGCGGTCACCTACAGATGAAGCAGGTAGCCGACGCGGTCGTGCTCAGCCAGAGCGCCACCACCCGTCTGGTCACCCGGCTGGAGGATCGCGGCCTGTTGTCGCGCTACCTGTGCCCCACCGACCGCCGCGGCATCTACACCGACGTCAGCGACGCGGGCCTGAAACTCCTGGAGCAGGCCCGGCCGACCAACGACGCCGCCCTGCGCGAGGCCCTCGACGAAGCGGCCAAGAACCCCGCGTTGGCCCCACTGGTCGAAGCGGTCGAAGCGGTCAACCCCGCCGGCGGCGCGTCGGCGGCCTCGCCCGGCCGGCGGTGACCATGCCCGGGCGGCGTCATCGGCCACGCCGCCCGGTGCCGCCGGCGCCGAGGACCCGGATGTCCGGTGCGCGAGCGTGGCGGCACTTCCGGGGTCGACCCGTGCCGACCGTCACGCGCGAGCCCTCCGGGTCGGCCGGACGTTCATGATCACTTCACCGGGACGTCGATCCGAACGCACCAGGACTCGGTGCAGCCCTCATAGTCTCTCTGGACCGAACCGGTTACCCATACGTTATAAACCGTGGGGAAGCCGCGTTCGTCACCGGAACCAGAGAACAGGAAACCTGTGAGACTCGCCCCCCTCGTGATCGCCGCGGCCACCCTCGCGCTCGTCTCCCCGACCGTCGCGCAAGCCGATCCCGCCACCCCGTCCGCACCTCGCTTCAGCGTCCCCGGCGGCCGCTACGAGCACGCGGTGGACCTGAAGTTCCAGGTCGAGCGGGGTACCACCGTCCGCTACACCCTGGACGGCACCACCCCGACCCGGGACAGCCGCGTCTACTCCCCGGGGCGTCCGCTCCGGATCGACAAGGACACCAACGTCACGGCGGTCGCCTTCCACGGCAACAAGGCCGGCATCGCGGTGTCGTACGGGTATCTGATCAAGACCGCCGAGAAGCCCCTCGCCCGTCTCGTCGTGATGTCCGACGTCCACGTCGGCAGCCATGCCGGCAACGACAAGAAGTACGAGAGCTTCTTCAACACCATCGGGTCCGTCTTCCCCAAGCCGGACGCGATCCTGTTGAACGGCGACATGATCAACGACAACGGCGACGGCAAGGGCCCCGACCACAAGATCGTCTCCGAGATCTTCCAGGCCAACCTCGCCCGCAAGGGCATGAACGACACGCAGGTGCTGGTCTCCACGGGCAACCACGACGACAGCCTGGCGGCGATACGGGCCGGATACCCCAAGGCGTGGTTCCCCGACTCGGGCGGCGGCTACTACGCCTCGCAGGTGAACGGCCTGCACGTCCTGACGGTCAACACCGAGACGTACAACTCCGACACGGCCCAGCGCGCCTGGCTCAAGGAGCGGCTCGCCGCGATCACCGCCGACCGGGCGTACGCCGGCAAGCCCGTGCTGATCCAGGGGCACCGGCCCACCACGGACACGGTCATGGACGGACAGCAGGCGGCCAACCCGCGCCTCGCGGAGGACCTGAGCGCGTTCCCGCAGGCCGTCTACTTCTCCGGCCACTCGCACCTGAACATCAACGACGACCGCTCGATCCAGCAGCGCGACTTCACCTCGGTCAACGACGGTTCGATGTCGTACGTCGAGATGGACCACGGCTACCAGATGGTCACCGACGACGGTCTGGCGAACCGTTTCGAGTCGCCGACCGCGCAGGCGCTCTTCGTCGAGGTCTACAAGGACCGCACCGAGATCGCGCGGGTGAACATGGCCGCGGACAAGCACGACATCTACACCGACGGCAAGTGGTCGGCGAGTTGGCAGCCGCCGTACGCCAGCGCGGGCACCCTGAGCGGTGACACCTGGACGGTGCGTCTCAAGGGCTCGACCAACCAGCAGATCAAGGACAACTTCACCTACACGAAGGCCGCGCGCAACACCGTGGCGCCGAAGTTCGGCACGCGTCAGCCGTTGTCCTCGGTGCGCGACGCCAAGGGTGGTACCGCGCTGCGGATCGCCCAGGCCACGGACGACCAAATGGTGCACCACTACAACGTCGACATCACCGACGCGTCGACGGGCAAGTCGCTCGTTGCGTCCAAGGTCTTCTCCGACTACTACTTCATGCCCCGTCCGAACACCCTCGACATCCCGGTGCCGGGCGCGGTCCGCAACGGCCGCTACGTCGCCCGAGTCGTGGCCGTGGACGCGTACGGCAACGCCTCGCCGGCCGCATCGCTCACCTTCGGCAAGTAGCGGGTAGGCGGACCCGGAGCGCCGGCCGACTTCCTCCCGGGGTCGGCCGGCCAATCGGGTGAACGCCGGTTCGGCGGGCGGAGGATCGAACAATCGGTGCAGTTGGGTACCTATTGTCTGGATATGAGACATAGTGCGTACAACCTCGCGGCGTCCGGTCTGAAGATCGACTGGACCCGGATGCCGACCTACAACACGATCATGTCCGTGGCGGCCGGCGCCGGACTGCTGCTCGTGGTCGCGCTGGGCCGGCAACTGCTTTCGCCCGGGCGCAGAATCGTTCCGGAGGCGTGGGCGTTGGCCTTCGGGGCACTGGCGTTCGTCCTGATCGCGACCGGTCTGCACATGACCCTCACCTGGCCGTTGGCCGGTCAGGGATTCCCGTTCGACAACATCGTCTTCGGCGAGCCCTCGCTCGGCTTCGGCGTGTTGCTCGGGTGCGCGTCGATCTATCTCTGGAAACGGGGAGCCGCCCTGGTCGAGGACCCGGACCGATTGACCCGCACGGCGGGACTGGCCTCACCCATCTCGGTCTTCGTGTTCGGCATGGGCCTGGCCTGCTTCGGGATCGCGGCGGCGGGTTGGAAGTACACGCTGTTCTCCGCGCCTCCCGAGGAACCGATCTCCGGTGAGTTCGCCGATCATCCGATGCTGGAGGCGAGCTTCATCTCCAGCCTGTACGTCCTGGTCGGCATCGGCGCGATCCTCTTCCCCCTCGCGCTGCTGCGCCCCAAAGGATGGCCGGTGCGCGTCGTCGGCGTGGTCTGGGCCCTGTCCGGACTGGCCTTCCTGTTCTTCGGCGGCATGAACTACTTCACCCACATCGGTCTGATCGTCAACACGATGTGAGGGCCTGGCACGCACCGGCACCCGTGGGCGCGCAACGGGCCTCCCTCGGCGGGTGGTTGCGCCGGGACTCGGGGCGCCGTGCCCGTTCGGGGGAGCGGGCCGCCGGCGGTGTGTGGCCGCCGGCGGCCCGGTGGTTCGTGTGTCGGACCCGGTGTTCGGGTGCCGGTTGTCGTGGTGGTGTCGCCGGGTGTCTTTGCGGCGTCGGAGCGTCGGCGCGATCCGACACCGCGGTGGGCTATTTGTTGGTGGTGAAGACGACGTCCACCCAGTAGTTGGTGTCGTTGCGGCTGCCGGTCGGGAAGCCGGCGGCGCCGGACTTGTACACGCCGTTACCGCCGACGGCGGCCGATGCGGGGGCGGTGATCGCGCCTCCGGCCGCGTCCGACAATCCGCCTTCGGTGGAGGAGTATCGGCCTGCGGGGGCGAAGTACGAGGCCACGTAGGTGTAGTTGGGGCTGATGTAGACCGGCTGGTCGAACGTCACCTGCTGCCAGCCCGATTCGGACTCGTTGGTGAACGTGGCGGTGGCCAGGGCAAGGCCGCCGCCGGTCCAGATGGTCCCGGTGTGCGGACCGGTGTTGCCGGGGCCCTTGTAGAACCGCAGGCCGGTGACGTAACCCTGGGTGTTGGCGCCGAATTTGACCCCGAGTTCGATGCTGGTGGTGTCGTTGTCGGCGAGCACCGCCGGGGTCGCGTTCGAGGGCCAGATGGTGCAGGACGGGTTGCAGACGGGGGGCGGACTGTCGGCCGTGGTGATGTACCAGCTCTTGGTCGGCATCAGGGTGCCGTCGAGGGATTTCACGCCGATCAGGTCGACGAAGTAGCCGTGGCCGGGCTCCAGGTGGTAGGTGAGATCGAAGGTGGTGGTGCGGGCGGCGGCGTTGTAGGTCGTGCTGCCGGGACGGCCGCCGCTCTCGCCTTGCCAGACCTCCCAGTGGATGCTGGAGGGCTGCACCTCCCGGTCGAAGGTGGCGGTGAAGTTGGTGTCGACCGGCACGGAGGTCTCCCCCTGCGTCGGGGAGATCGCGATGACCACCGGCGCGGGACCGGGGGCGGTGGAGGTGTTGAACACCGGGTCCACCCAGTAGTTGGTGTCATTCCAGGACGAGGTCGGGAATCCGGCGCCGTACAGGTACACCCCGTTGCCGCCGACGGTGTTGCTCGCGGGTGCGGTGAGCGGGCCACGGACGTGTGCCGTGGCCAGGCCGCCCTGGTCGGCGTTGTACCTGCCGTTGGGCGCCTGGTACGAGGCCACGTAGGTGGTGCCGGCGGTGACCGGGACGGGCTGGGCGAAGTTCACCTGTTGCCAGCCGGATTCGGACTCGTTGGTGAACGTGGCGGTGGCCAGTCGATCGCCGGCGGCCGACCACAGGGTTCCGGTGTGCGTGCCGGTGTTGGTGGCGTCCTTCCAGAAACGCACACCGGTGATGTAACCGGCTTGGTCCGCTTGGAACTTGACGCCCAGTTCGGTGGCGACGTCGTCCGGATCGGGGCCGGAGGACGGTTGTTCGGTCGATGCCCACAGGGTGCACGGGCAGGTGGCCGGGTCGTTGTCGACGCCGACGTCCGTGGAGTGGCCCTGGCTCGCGGCCGCCCGGGGTATCCCCGGTGCGGCGATGGTTAACGCGAGCAGTAACGCGAGAATCGTCGGAATTGTTGCCCTGTGCAGCCTTGGCCAAGGTATGTTCATGAGTGTCCCTCAGTTGAACATCACTTCCCGGGGGGTTGTCCCGGGGCCGAGCTAGGGGAATTCTGGCGCACGCCCCGGCCCGTTGTCCGGGGTTTGCGGCCTCGTGAAGCGGGTCGAGGGGTTCCGCACGACGCTCCGGGAGACATGCGACGGCGGGTTCGCGAACTCGCGCGGCGGCGGCGCGCCGGTCTCGGAATACGCTGGGGATCATGACGTCGGACTCCACCGCGATGAGCACGTTGTGTGATGCGGTCGCCCTGCGGCTCGAACACGCGGATCCCGATCTGACGGCCCGGATCCGCGCCGAGTTGCCCTCGTACGAACACCTGCCGGAACTCGAACACCGGCGCACGGTCCGCGACCTCATCCGCCGCCTGTTGTCGAGCATCGCGTCCGGGCAGGGGCCGGTGGCCGAACATCTCCAGTTCACGCGCCGCGCCGCCGTGCGGCGGACGCAGTTGGGCGTGTCCGCGTACGACGTGCTGAGTTCGTTCCACATCGTGCGTCGCGAGTTGTGGGCCGCCCTGCAATCCGCCCCGGAGGCGACCGACGACCTGCTGCTCGGCTTGGTCGAACCGATCGGCAGGTGGACGGAAGCCATGAGCGCGGCGGTCGTCGACGCCTTCGTCGCGGAATCGCCGGGCACGGTCGTGCAGCACGCCGAGTTGCGCCGGCGGTTCCTGAGCGAGCTGGGCGATCGTTCCCTGGGGGAGCAGGTCGCCGAGAGCGCGCGTGCGCTGGCGTTCGACGTGGAGGGGCGATTCCAGGCGTTCTGCGCGACCCGCGCGTCGTGGCCCCCGCCCGAGGTGGAGAACCTGCAACGCGCGACCCGGCGACTGTCAGGTGTCGTGCAGTGCGGAGTCCGCGGCGACGTGATGATCGCCATCGCGCAGGACTGCGACCCGGTGCTCGTGCTCCGGACCGTGCACGGGATCGCCGGCGACCGGTCGGCCGTCGGGATCGGGCTGCCCCGGCAGGGGCTGGTCGGCGCATATCTGAGCATCGTCGACGCCGAGCGCGCGTTGCGGACGGCGGAGTTGTGGAACGAACCGGCGGTGCGTTTCGCGGATTCCTGGCTCGAGGCGACGCTGCTCGACAGTCGGTCCCGGCTGATGCCGATCCTCGCCGACGTCCAGCAGGTCCAGCGGGACCATCCCGATCTCGCCGCCGCCGTCCTGGCCTTCGCCGACTGCGGATTCTCCCTCTCCGACGCCGCCCGGCGGCTCAACGTGCACCCGAACACCATGGGCTACCGACTGAGCAGATGGCACGAACTCACCGGCGCCGATCCGCGCACGTTCGCCGGGCTGGCCCGGTCCGTGATCGGGTGCCGGTCGGCACCGCGGTAGCGACCGGCGGGGTCGAGGAGCGTCGGGGAACACCGCGTCCGGAGGCTTGTGTAAAGCACAGGAATCCGGGGCTCAAGCTCATGTTTTTCCCAAAGACATGATCGTTCGGTCGAACGTACCGTCGGTGGAAGCAAGCAGAGGCGCCCACCACCCACGACGACAACGACTCGACGAGGAGCCCCATGTCCGCCTCGGAGTACCTGAGCCTCGGTGACCCCACGTTTCGCGCCGATCCCTTCTCGGCCTACCGGCGGCTGCGCGACGACAACCCCGTCGCCCGGGTCGCACCCGATGGCACGAGAGTCGTCCTGACCCGGTACGCGGACGTCGAGCGGATCTTCAAGGATCCGTTGATGCGCGTGCAGCCGAAGGCCGGCGAGTTCCCGGCCGACATCGGCACCGGCGCCGGCGCCGTCTTCCACAAACTGTCGCTGCCGGAACTGGATCCACCGACGCACACACGGCTGCGCAAGCTCGCCTCGCCCGCGTTCGCGCCGCGGGCGCTGGCCCACATGCGCTCGTGGGTCGAGCGGATCATCACCGACAACGTCGAGGCGCTCGCCGCCGTCGACGGCGAAGTCGACTTCGTCGAGCACTTCGGCATGCGCGTGCCCGCGGAGATCGCCTGTCGACTGCTGCATGCCCCCGCCGCCGACGCGGGGACGGTGCTGCGGCAGATGCCCGCGCTCAACCGCCTGCTGACCCACGCCCCGATCAGCGCGGACGAACTGGCGGAGGCGGACGAGGCCGCGCAGTTCTACTTCGACTACATCGGCGAGATCGTCGACTCGATGCGCGGAAAGCTCGGCCCCGAGGACCCGGTCGGCGCACTGATGCTGGCCGAGGAGGAAGGTGGGCGGCTCAGCCGGGACGAACTGATCGTGACGCTCGTCGGGTTCTTCGTCGCCGGCTACCACACCACGATGACGGCGATGACCAGTGCGGTCCACGCGTTGTTGTCCCATCCCGAGCAGATGCGACTGCTCGCCGCCGACCCGGACCTGGCACCGGCGGCATGGGAGGAGGTGCTGCGGTGGCAGTCGCCGGTGCACTTCATCACCCGCTACGCCGGTTACGAGTTCGACCTGCACGGCGAGACCGTCGCCGAGGGCACCCAGCTGCTGCTCGGAATCGCCTCGGCCAATCGCGACGCACGCCGCTTCACCGATCCGGACACGTTCGACATCCGACGCGCCGGCAACCGACACCTGGCCTTCACCGCGGGCGGCCACTACTGCATCGGCGCCCCGCTGTCCCGGCTGGAGGGCGACATCCTGCTGCGGCTCCTGCCGCAACGTCTGCCCGCGATGACGCTCACCGACCCCAACCCGCCGTGGACCGACGACCTCGTGTTCCGCGCGATGACCGCGCTGATGGTCGCGCCGAAGGGGGTGTAGGGGATGACCGAGGGACGGTGGCCCGGCGGGCGGCGCGCCGCGGCCTGTGTCACGTTCGACCACCTCGGCGAGGCCGCCGAACTGCAGACGCAGTCCTGGCCCGCCCACGTCCCGGTCGGCGGTCACCACAGTGTGTCCACCGAACTCCCGAACGTTCTGGAGATGCTGCGCGACCGGCCGGTGCGGTCGACGTTCTACGTCGAGGCGTGGAACATCGACACCTATCCGGACGCGGTGCGGTCCATCACGGACGCCGGACACGACGTGGGGTGGCACGGCTGGTTGCACGAACCGTGGTCCCGGACCGACGAATCCGCCTTGCGCACGGCCCTGGACCGCAGCTTCGACCGGTACGACCGGCTGGGGATCCGGCCGGTCGCGGCTCGCCCTCCCGCCGGCCTGCTCGGCGACCACTCGCTGACGCTGCTGCGCGCTTACGGCTTCGAGTTCGCCTCGCTGGCCGGCGACGTCCACGGCGTCCAGGACGGGCTGGCACTGCTGCCCTACCCGTGGACGGGCGTCGACGGCGCCTACTACATTCCCGGTTTCACCCGGCTGCGCCAGGAGGACCCGGGCGATCACCCGGTCGGACCGGACGTCCTGCTCCGCGCACACCGGCGACTGCTCGAGGAGACCATCGAGGCCGGCGGCTTCGTGTCGTACGTGTTCCACGTGTTCTGGCAGGACACCCCGGACAGGGTCGCCGCCATCGCCGACCTGATGGACCGACTCGACGCCGACGACCGTGTCTGGCACGCCCAATCGGCCGAGATCGCGCGATGGATGCGCGCGCACCCCGAACACTTCGCGGGGGCCACGCACGTCGACGCGCCTCCCGCGTGGTGACGCGTCGCCCGCCCGTGGACGCGCCTCCCGCGTGACGACGCGTCCCCGCGCGTGGTGACGCCGTGATCCCCGTCAGACATCCCATTTCCTGGAGACGACATGCGTATCGTCAGCTTCGGCGGACCCGGCGGCGAACAGCCGGGCGTGCTGGTCGACGACCACACGATCCTGCCCCTGGCACCGGTTCTCGCGCCCTTCGGGCTCCCCGGCGCGGACACCACACACATCCTCGCGCTGTGGCCGACGGTCCGCCCCCTCGTGGAGGCGGCACTGCACGACACGCGCCACCACATCGCCCGCGCGGACGTGCGTCTGGGGCCGCCGGTCCCGCGCCCCGGCAAGGTGATCGCGGTCGGGTTCAACTACCCGATGCACTCGAATGCCGTGCTCGGGCACATCACCGAGCCCACCGAGCCCGTCCTGTTCCTCAAGCCGCCGGGCAGCGTGTGCGGGCCGTACGACCCGCTGATCAAGCCGCCCGAGACGACTGCGCTCGACTACGAGCTGGAACTGGCCGTCGTGATCGGCCGGGCCGGGCGGCGGATCGCTCCCGCCGACGCCCTCGGCCACGTCGCCGGCCACATGATCGCCAACGACGTCACCGCGCGGGACGTGGCGCTGGGCGCCGGAATCCACTCGCCGTTGCAGATGCAACTCGTCCGCGGCAAGGGATTCCCGTCGTTCTGCGCCACCGGACCCTGGCTGCGCATGCGCGACGAGCGCGTTGTCGACGAGCACGACGGGAGCCCCGACACGGAGCCGCTGCGCCTGCGGCTGTCGGTCAACGGCCAGGCCCGCCAGGACGGATGGAGCAGCGACATGCTCTTCGACGTACCGACCCTGATCGCGTCGATCAGCAACACCATGGACCTGCTCCCCGGCGACGTGATCCTTACCGGCACCCCGAGTGGTTGCGGATTCGAACTCGATCCGCCGAGCTATCTCGTCGACGGCGACGAGATCCGCGGCACCATCACCGGACTCGGCGAACTGTGCCAGCGGGTCACGGACGAAGACACCACCCGATACGGAATCCCCGTCACCACCACCGCTCGGACACCGTCATGACGAAGATCGTCTACATCCAACCCGACGGCACCCGCGTCACCGTCGACGCGGCCCCCGGCGACACGGTCATGTCGGCCGCCCTCGCCGGCGACGTGGACGGGATCGTCGGCGAATGCGGCGGCAACATGATGTGCGCGACCTGCCACGTCCACGTCGAGGAATCGGCCGCCCGCCGACTCCCGGCGATGACCGACGACGAGGACCAGATGCTCGCCTGCACCGACGCGCCGCGAACCGCCCACAGCCGACTGAGTTGCCAACTCCCCACCGACGAACCGATGGTCGTGACCGTACCGGGGAGCCCGACATGAAGCCCGACGCCACCGTCGTGATCGCCGGCGCGGGCCAGGGCGGGTTCCAGGTCGCGGCGTCGCTGCGCGAACGCGGCCACGTCGGCCCCGTCGTCCTGATCGGCGACGAACCGGGCCTGCCCTACCAACGACCGCCCCTGTCGAAGAACTTCCTGCTGCAGCCCCGGACGCAGATCGAGCTGCGCCCCCACTCGTTCTACGAGCGCCGTCACATCGAACTGCGACACGCGCGAGTCGCCGCCATCGACCGGTCCACCCGGCGGGTCCGGCTGACCGACGGACACACCCTGGCGTACGACCACCTCGTGCTGGCCACGGGAGCCCGCAACCGCACCCCGCCGATCGAGGGCGTCACCCTGGACGGGATCGTCCAGGTCCGCACCCGAGACGACGCGGAACACCTGCGCGCCCGCCTGCCGGCCACCTCGCGACTGGCGATCATCGGTGCCGGGTTCATCGGCATGGAGGTGGCGGCCGCCGGGGCGAAAGCGGGGACCGAGACCACCGTCATCGAGGCGCTCCACCGTCCGATGGCCCGGGCGGTGTCCCCGGTGACCTCGACACACGTCGCCGACCTGCACCGCGCCCAAGGCACCAGGCTGTGCCTGGGACGTACGGTCGTACGCCTGGACGGCGACCACACCGGTGCCGTGACCGGCGTCCTACTCCACGACGGCAGGCTCGTGCCGGCGGACCTCGTGGTGGTCGGCGTCGGCGTGACACCCGCCGTGGAACTCGCGACCGACGCCGGACTCGACGTCGGAGACGGCATCCGGGTCGACGCCTACCTGAGCACCAGCGACCCGCACATCTCCGCCGTCGGCGACTGCGCCGAATTCCCCAACACCCACACCGGGACCCGAACCCGGCTCGAATCGATCCAGAACGCCGTCGACCAGGCCCGCTGCGTCGCCGCCCGCCTGACGGGCACGCCGGCCCCCTACACCGCCGTTCCCTGGTTCTGGACCGAACAGTTCTCGACGAAACTGCAGATCGCCGGCCTCGGGCAGGGCCACGAGGACAGTACGGTCCTCGGCGACCCGGCAGGCGGATCGTTCTCCGTGCTGCTGTTCAAGGGCGGACTCCTCGCGGGCGTCGAGTCCGTCAACGCACCGGCAGACCACACCGCGGCTCGCCGCATCCTCGCCTTCGGGCGGCCGCTGCGTCGCGCGGAGACGACCGCCGACGGATTCTCGCTTCCCCAATGGGCCGGCCGACACTGCCGGAACCAGGACCGAACCGCAGCCGCGCACGATCCGGTCGACGCCGGTGCCGGCCGCACCGCCGACATGGGCTGAGCGCGGGGGCCGCCCGTCGTCGACTCCTGTACACGGACGCGGTCCGCTACCGGGCCGCCGCGCCGGCGCGCGCGTTCGACGACGGGATCGAGGCCGGTGTCCGGACCACCACCGTCGCCACGGGGCCCTGCCGAGCCCCGCGCTCCGCGACACCATGACCGGACACACCTACTCGGTGTTCGCCATCGTGTGCACGGTGCAGGACGGGCGGCCGGTCGCCGTGACCGGCTCCCAGGACGGCACCGTGCGGATCCGGGACCTGACCGCGGGACGGTGCATCGACCGGATTCCCCTGCCCACGCCGTGTACCGCACTTGCCTGGGGCTCGACGGATCACCTGTTCGTGGCCTTCGACCGGGACGTCGCGGTGTTGCGCCGAAAGCCGTACGGCCGGAACGAAGGCCCGGTACGCCGAACAGGCATCGTCCGTGTCTCCCGGGCCTCCGGACAGGACGGCCCGTGACAGCGGCGATCGTGGGCGTCGCCGCCACCAGGGTGCAATTCTCCCCGACCACGCGCGTCCGCCCGGATCGGGAATCGCCGGCCGCCTAGCGTGACGCGGGAACGATCCCGGCGGGCCGCCGTCGGGATCCGGACCCTACGGAGGTACCTGCCCATGACCGTCGCCATCTCCGAACTCACCGGGGACTATGTCCTCGACCCGGCTCATACCCGGATCGGTTTCGTCGCCCGCCATGCCATGGTCACCAAGGTGCGCGGTGCCTTTCACCAGTTCGAGGGCACCGCGCACCTCGACGGCGCCGACCCGGCCAAGTCCACCGGCCGGGTGGTGATCAAGACGCAGAGCATCGACACCGGCGTCGAGCAGCGCGACCAGCACCTGCGCACCAACGACTTCCTCGACGCGCCGAACTTCCCCGACATCACCTTCCGCACCACCGAGGTCGAGCAGAAGTCCGAAACCGACTACCGGGTCACCGGCGACCTCACCGTCAAGGACACCACCAAACCGGTCGCCATCGACTTCGAGTACACCGGCAACGCGGTCGACCCCCAGGGCAACCTGCGCGTCGGTCTGGAAGGCTCGGTGACCATCTCCCGCAAGGAGTTCGGCGTCACCTGGAACGCGGCCCTGGAGGGCGGCGGCGTGTTGGTGGGCGACAAGATCGTGCTGCAGTTCGACATCTCGGCAGTCAAGCAGGGCTAGAAGCGCCCGACCGACCACGGCTACGGCGACCGGACGGGGACCGAAGTGCTTCGGTCCCCGTTCGTTACCCATCAAGGGCAGTTCGTGCCGGTCTGCACCTGGGTGCCTTCGGGGCCGGGTTCCGGCGCGGGATGGGCACACGTTGCCTTCGGTGCCTGTGTGGCCGATGCGGGTACGACCGCGACGGCGGTCATCGCGCCGAACGCGATCGCCACCGCACCCGCGGATATCGCCCAGCGGGCCGGCGGGCGGAGAACGGAACGGGACATGCGGAAGCCTCTCGGAACCGGCCGACGCCGCGTCGCACGGTGTCGGTGGGCGGTGTCGTCGAGGGAGGCGGCGGACACCCGCCTCCATCGCCACCGCCGAATGGGTGTGGCTCGCCGAGTATCGGCCCGGCACCCGGCGGCGTGACAGGTCAAGTCCTGCCCTGTCACGCCGAGCCGTTGTGTGCACGCGCCGACCACGGCCGCCGAACCGAGCACCGTGCGCCCGCACCCCCCGAGCCCGACGCGCCCCGCAGGGCGGGCGACCTTCCGGCAGGCGGGGTCACGCGGTTTGTGGTCCGGTGGGCCTCGGGCCCATCGCGTCGACGCGCTTCGGGGGGCGCAGGGCGACCATGCGGCGGGTGCCCCACAGCCGGTCGTAGGCGTACGTCGCGTGGATGCCGAACCTCAGCGCCAGCCGTCGACCGCGCGACCAGCGGAGCAGGTGACCCATACGGCCCATCACCGCGAGGCTCACGTCGCGGTTCACCTTGATCTCGGCGCGGGCGGTCCTTCGCAGGGCGCGCTCGATGTCCGCCCCACGACCGCTCGCGGACAGGCGCAGCAGTTCCTCGTGGCAATAGGCGAGGTGGTTCTCCTCGTCGTCGCAGATCATCCGGATGCCCTTGCCGATGTCGGGCTCGTCGCCGAGGTACCGGCTCAACATCCGCATGTCCTCGGCGGCGCGCTGCTCGGTGACCCGGCTGTGCACCAGGTATTCGACGATGTCCGCCTCGGTCAGCGGCTCGTCGCGGCGCAGCCGGTCGTGGGGGAGGCCGAGACCCTGGCGTTCGAGCAGCATGCAGTAGTCCGTCTCCGGCGGGACGTCGACCGGATCGAGCCCGCGACGGTGCAGCATGGCGTTGAAGATGCGGCCGTGCTTGTCCTCGTCGGCGCCGTGCCGCGCGATCTTGGGGGCGAGTTGGGGGTCGGAGACCAATGCGGCGATTCGCCCGTTCTCCCAGCCGCCCTGGCTCTCGCCTTTGGCCGCGACGCTGCAGAACAGGCGGAATGCCTCGTCGTGTCGGTGGATCTCCCGAAGGATGTCGCGCGGGCTGAGCATGACCGGGCTCTCCGTCTCCGCAGGCACTGCGCGTGCCGCTGACCTCAGTCAATGGCCCAGGCGCGTCGAGTACCGGGACCAATCGTCGGACTAGCGCCCATACCACCTCTCGGTGTCGCGAAACCGGGTGCGGGATCCACAGCCCCCGGTACACCTACTCGCCGACCCGGATGCGCCATCCCCGGGCCCGGCGGGAACGAGCGCCTCGCGGCGGACGGCGGAGCCGCCGGGCGGGGACCCGCGAGGGTGAACACGCATACCTGTCGGGGAGGTCTGCGATCCTCAAGGGGAGCCGCGCTCAACGCGGTTGGACCGGTACGCGGAGGCAGCCGAATGACAGTCGAGGACCATGAGACGCACTTCGCGGGCCTGCCCGTCGTCGAGGCGACGATCGACGGCCAGGGCACGATCCGCATTCCCAGCGGGGTGCGTCCCGACGAGTCCGCCTGGCGGCTGCGGGTCGAGGACGCCTGGGATTGCGACGATGCGACGGCTTCCTTCGCCGCGTTGTTCGCGCGGTTCCTGGACGAGGTGGACGCCGCACGGGTCTCCGCGCTCGTCATCGGTGAGTGGGGTGCGGCCGACCCGCCCGATCCGACCGATGGCCCGATACCGCTCCTGAGCCGGTTCGCCGACCGGCTGCCCGCTCTGCGGGCGGTGTTCGTCGGCGACATCGTGCGTGAGGAATCGGACATCGCCTATATCGAACAGACCGACCTCACCCCGCTCCTCGACGCCCATCCCCGGCTCGAGGAACTCGCGGTGCGCGGCGGCTCGGGCCTGGCCCTGCCCACCCGGACGTACCCGCACCTGCGCACGCTCCGCCTCCAGAGCGGCGGGATGCCGCGCGGGGTGGTCCGGGCCGTCGCCGACAGCGTCTTCCCGGAGTTGCGCCATCTCGACATGTGGCTCGGCGTCGCCTCCTACGGCGGCGACGCGACCGTCGAGGACCTGGCGGACATCCTGGACGGTGCGCGGCTGCCCGCGCTGACCCGTCTCGGCCTGATGGACAGCGAGATCACCGACGGGGTCGCAGCGGCCCTCGCGCACGCCCCCATCGTCGCCCGTCTGGACGAACTCGACCTTTCCATGGGTACGTTGGGTGACCAGGGGATCGAGGCACTGCTGGCCGGGCAATCGCTCACCCACCTGAAGCGGCTCGACCTGCGGCACCACTTCGTCGGCGAGGCGACGGCGCGGCGCCTGCGCGAGGCGTTGACGCTGGCGGGGGTCGAGATCGACCTCTCGGATCCGTGTACCGACTGGACCGGAAGGTACGTGCAGGTCTCCGAGTGATCCCCGCAGGGCCGACTTCGGGTCGGGCCCGGGGGACGCGCCGACCTCGCGGCGCCGGATGGGCTCGCGAGGTCGGCACGCCTTCGGGCCGTGAGGGGACGCACGGGAAGCGTGTGTGAGGGGGAGCCGGCACGGGCCGGGCGTGTGCCGCTCGCTATGGGTGCATCTCCGCCCCCTTGAGGACCTTGTCGACCACGTTGCGCGGCCCGTGCACGGCCAGCCCCACCAGGTCCAATCGGTCCCGCCGGACCCCCCGTACCGCCGCCCGGTTGTCCCGGTCGTTGCCGGTGGCGAAGAGGTCGGCGGTGAACACCGCGATCGGCAGGTCGCGACCCACCGCCCGGCCGTGGGCCGAGGCGAGCAGTTCCCCGCTGCCTTGGAAGACCAGTACCGGTTGGCGGAACATCGGGAGATAGGTGGTGTCGTCGGCGTCGGCATAGGGTTCGCCGATCACCTCGGGGATCCGTGTACCGAGGCCGCTGACCAGGAACGCGGTGACGTTCAACCGCTGCCACACGGCCAGGTCCGCGCGCAGGAGTACGGCGATCTTGGTGTCGAAACGAACGGGTGCGAGCTGGGTTTCCATGCCCGCATCGTGCCCCGGGTGGCCAAGGCCCGTCTTGTACGATCCTGACATGGGTGCCGGCTCGGAGATCGTGGCGTGGCGGCCCTCGGTGGCCGGCGTGAGCGAGGTGCTGCACGCCCACATGACGGATCACACGTACCCGATGCACACGCACGCGGCGTGGACGCTGCTGATCGTGGACGACGGCATGGTCAGGTACGACCTGGACCGGCACGAGCACGGTGTGCTGCGGCGCGCGGTGAGCCTGCTGCCGCCGCACGTCCCGCACAACGGCAGTGCGGCCACCCCGACCGGGTTCCGCAAGCGGGTGCTCTATCTGGACTCCTCGCACCTGGCCGACGACCTGATCGGCCGGGCCGTGGACCATCCGGAGTTCGACGACCGCGCGCTGCGCGGGCGGGTGCATCGACTGCACACCTCGCTGCTGCGACCGGGCGAGGAGTTGGAGGCGGAGAGCAGGCTCGCGTTCATCGCCGAGCGGTTGCGCGGGCATCTGCTCGGTCGAGTCGCCGCACCGGCCGTGGTGCGGGACGTCGGATTGGCCCACCGACTGCGTGATCTGCTCGACGCGCGTTTCGTCGAGGGGGTCACCCTCGATGCGGCGTCGGCACTGCTGCACGCCCACCCGACCCACCTGGTCCGTGCTTTCGGCCGGGAGTTCGGTATCGGCCCGCACCAGTACCTGACCGGACGCCGGGTCGACCTCGCGCGCGGTCTCCTGCTGGACGGCATGCCACCGCACACCGTCGCGGTGACCGCCGGCTTCTACGACCAGTCGCATCTGAACCGTCACTTCAAGCGCGCTCTCGGCATCAGCCCGGGCCGGTTCGCCCGTACCGGGGCACGCCTGGAGACCACGGCCCGACCGACCGCGCGCAGCACGGCGATCGACACCCCCGCGTCGGCGCGCGGCGACATCGACTGAGGCCGGCCCGCGAGGATCCCCTCGCGACGACCGGCGCACCACACGGGAGATCCCGTGCAGCGCACTCGCCGCCCACACCGGCCCCGGTCACGCGTAGGTCGAGCCGGTGCCGCGGGCCGGACGGGGGCGAACGTGGTCGATGTTGCCACCCCCGGTGTCCCGGTGCTTGCGGGTCGCGGGCGGCGCCGGTGTCGTGCCGACCGGTGCCGCCCGCGACCCGCCCGCGACCCAGGGGCAGGCAGCCCGGTCGTCTCGAAGCCCGGCGGTCAGCGGGTTTCGATGACGACCTTCTCGATGACCACGTCCTGGACGGGGCGGTCGTTGCGAGGGTTGGTGTCCGCGGTGGCGATGGCGTCGACGACCTTCTGGCTTGCCTCGTCGGCGACTTCGCCGAAGATGGTGTGCTTCCCGGTGAGCCAGGTGGTCGGGCCGACGGTGATGAAGAACTGGGAACCGTTGGTGCCGGGCCCGCTGTTGGCCATGGCCAGCAGGTACGGCTTGGTGAACGCCAGGTCCGGGTGGAACTCGTCGGCGAACTTGTATCCCGGGCCGCCGGTTCCGTTGCCCAGGGGATCGCCGCCCTGGATCATGAAGCCCTCGATCACGCGGTGGAAGACGGTGCCGTCGTACAACGGGGCCGTGCTCGGTTGGCCGGTGTTGGGGTCCACCCACTGCCGCTCGCCCGTCGCGAGTTCCACGAAGTTCTTGACGGTCTTGGGCACATGGTTCGGCAACAGCCGGACCACGATGTCGCCCTTGTTGGTCTTCAAGGTCGCGTACAGCTCTTCCGCCATCTCAATCCTTCGGTTTCGGCACTCGGGGCACGGCCAGTCTTGCCGACGCCCGCGCCGGCGATGGGCGACGACACGGGATATCACCCGGACGGGCAAGCGCGCGTTGCATGCGGCGGCGGGGGACGGCCGACGATCGGCGTTCGGCAACGCCACGCGGCGGAGAGTTCCGCCCTTACCCCCGGCCTCCCGGGCCACGGCCGCCGGCGTCATGCCTCCGCCAACACCGCCCCGATCACATGCCGCGCGTTACGTGCCATCGTCGGGTTCGTCCTGCGGTAGTACGGCAAGGCGATCAGCGCCTGCGAGAGCGTCCGTCCCCGGCCCCGCGTCCAGGTCGCGTCATCGACACCGAGTGCCTCGCGGAAGAGTTCCCTCGCATCGGCCGGCAACAGATTCCATGCCGGGAAAAGATCGCAGGCCGGATCGCCCACCCCCATGCACCCGAAGTCGATCAACGACGTCAGCCTGCCGCCGTTCACCAGCAGATTGCCCGGCATCAGATCGGCATGCAGCCACACCGGCGCCCCGTCCCAGCCCGGACTGCGCAGCGCGTCCTCCCATACGGCGGCCACGGAATCGCAGTCGACGTCCTCCCCCGGCATCCCACGCAGTTCCTCGATCGCGGCCCGGGTCGCCGCGTCGAGTGCGGCGAGTGGTCCGCCGCGGTGGGCCTGCGGCGCATCGGGCAGGTTGATGCGCCGCATCGCCGTGACGACCTCGGCCAGATCCGCGGCCAGCAGCGCGGACTCGTCCAGTGCCCCTGCCACCGGGTTCTCGCCCGGCAACCACCGGTACACCGACCACGGCCACGGATACCCCTCGGCGGGTTGTCCGACCCCGAGCACTTCGGGGATGGCCGTGGGCAGTCGGGACGCGAGACGGGGCAGCCACTCCTGCTCCATCGACACGGCCTTGGCTCCGCCCTCGACCAGCGGCAACCGTACGACCATGTCGTCGCCCAACCGATACATGGCGTTGACCGTGCCTCCGGACGCAAACCGCCGCACCCCGATCCCCGCCCACTGCGGGAACTGCCCGGCGACCAACCGCCGCACGAGGTCATCGTCGATGGGGTGTTCGTCGGGATGCATCCGCCCTGTGCTCATGGCACACCATCGGACCGCTGAACTCCGACGAACGTCAAACGATTTCCCTCGTCGGCGGGCTCGGGATCGAGTTCGAGGGCGACGGCACACTCCGGGGACCGTGTCCGCCCGGAACGCATGGCATCGCCCGGGCCGGCGAGCGGGCCGCCCGCCTCGGCCGTGGGCACGCGACGAGGTCAGACGGGCGGCAGCAGATCGCTTTCGCTGACGGTGTACGTCAGCGGCGGGTAGACGAAGTCCGCTTCCGTGTTCTCGCGGCGCCGTAGTCGGTAGAACTCGTGCTGCTGCTCATCGTCGGCCGACACGAGACGCGTATTCTGCGGGAGGTACGCATGTCCGCCGCGAAATCGAACGAGGGTCTTCGACGTTCGAAAGGTGACCCCCAGCCATTCGTTGTCCGTCGTCCGGCCGACGGGGGCATCCAATACGATTTTGTGCCTGAGTCGCCGATTCGATTCGACGGAGAACGCGACGATGCTGTTGTGGGCGAGGGGTATCTCGAACTTCTCGCCGCCGGACCCCTTCGATTCGAAGATCAGCTTCCTCGGCGGGCTCGCATCGGAATACCGGTAGCAGGAGAAGACGGCGATAAACGAATCGTCGGCCAGATCGAGGGCTTGGTCGGAATGGCTGCCCATGGTTTTGTAAGCGTTCGTGTAGCTCTCGATGAGAGCGTTGTTGAAGCCGACCGCAAGCGCCGCGCTTTCTTGGACCCGTTGCGCCAGCCGTTCGTGCACCGCCCGGAAACGCTGCGTCGGGCTGCCGTATCGAGTGGTGGTACGCACGAGGGGCACATCACCCGCCTCGTCGACCCTGGTAAGCACGGCGCCGCGCCGGCCTCTTCCCACGTCTTCCCAACGGGTCGACGCGGACAGCTCCGCAAAGAGATTCTCCTCGGTCGACAAAGCGCAGGAGAGGATCTCGTCCGAGATCCTAGACTCGGGGGGCACCATAGTCTCCCGTGTTCATGCTGAAGAGAAAATCGTCACCGTAATCGATGAAGGACGAGGTTTTGTTCTCCTCGGCGTACAGCCTGCGCAGCTCGTCCATGCCCTCCGGCGTGGGTGGCCCCAGCCGCACCAGATCTCCGGCCACTTTGAGGAACGTATGGCCGTCCTTGTGCACGGCTTCGGCGCTCGAACAGCGCACCACGTATCCCAGGCGGGTCGGGAGCGACTCGGCATCCAACATCGAGGGCCGGACCGCGTGCGTATACAGGCGGTTGGTGGACAACGGCATGAAGAATACCGAGCCGGGATGGAGGGTCACGGTGAACTGCGCGGGGAGCGTGACCCCGTCGTGTGCTTCGGCCGGATTCTTGAGGCGGAAGTGGAGTCTTGTCAGTCCGCTGTTGCCCTTCACGCCGTAGTCGAAGGCGTCTTCGGCCAGGGGTTGCAGCTTGTCGAGCCCGTCATAGAAGGTGCAGAAGGCCATGATGCCGTTGGCGGGCATGTCCTTGGTCTTGTCGGCATGGGCCGAGATCTTGGCCTTGGACTGTTTGCGCTCGGCCGTGGCGAGGGTGTTGTGGTAGATCTGGGCGAGAACGTGATTCAGCGGTGCCTGGTTCCGGAAAACGGCGGCGGCCTCGCGGTTCAGCGCCTCGACGATGTGCCTGTCGGTCGCGCGGAAGCTCTCGGTCGGCCCCGAGAGATTCGTGGAGCACCGGAGCAGGCGGAAATGTAGTTCGTCACCGTCTTGCGTGACGGGCGTCAGATAGATTCCGCTGCGATGGGCCGTTCCGGGCTTGGTGGACTCCGTCAGGGACTGGAAAGTGTGCTCCGCACGGATCCGCCCGAAGTGATCGGCGTCGAGTTCGAAGAACCGGCGGTAGTACACGCCGACGCCGTGTACGCGGACGGGAACCCGGCCGACATCGACGAGGGCCCAAGGTTCGTCGAGTTCCTCGGGGTAGCCGCGGGAAAGCTCCCGGACGACGAATACCCGGGCAGCCGCGCGCAGTTGATCGCTGCTGATCCCGGATATGTCGCCGCACAGGTAGACGGTCCGCTGCGCGAGGTCGGGCGCACCGGAAGCAAGGTCCTCCGGCGTGATGGTGGACCCGAAGAAGTCCCGGATCAAGTCGTTGTCCTGCAACATCGATGGTGCGACCAGGATGTTGCTCGCATCCTCGATGGAGGCTTCTGTCGGCTCTGTTGCGTGCATCAAACGTTGCCTGCCATTCGCGGATCTCGATGGATTGTCCAAAACCGGGGATATGGCAACGGCCCGCACTCTTTCATTTGTGTTGCGAAGCGTAAATGAAAGGAAACGGACCGTTGATTCGATGCTCTCACGGGGGTTCGACGGCGGGCAACGGGGTTCTGCGGTGCGGGCGGTGCGCGGAGTTGCTCGGAGCGGGCTTCGGTGTCCGGCGGTCCACGGCCGGCCGCCGGCGCGGCCTGCCGAGGCCGAAGCCGGGCAACGATCCGCGTCGGCTCGGTGGTTCGTCGGGCCGAGTGGGGCTCCGGTGGGTCGGGCGCGGACGTGGACGGTGCCTGCGGTGGCGGGCCCGTCGAGAAGGGCGGACGGTCTCCCGGGTGGGTCAGGTTCGGATCGGGACGAGGAGGACGGGGGACTTGGCGTGGTGCAGGAGGGCGTGTACGACGCGGCCCAGGTTGGGGCCGAAGCGGCCGGTGGGTCGGTGGGCGGCGAGGACCAGTAGCTCGGCGTCGGCGCTTGCCGCGATGAGGGCGTGTGTGGGGGTGTCCAGGATGACGTCCTCGGTGACGGTGACCTGCGGGTACTTGTCGCGGACGGGCTTGACGGCGCCGGCCAGCGTGGTTCCGGCCATCATGCGCCAGTCGTCCATGATCGACACGGCCGGGGCGTACGCGACGCTGCCGGCCGGCATCGGCGGATAGCGCCACGCGTGCACGGCGCGCAGTGGCAGGTCTCGGGTTCGGGCCTGGACGAAGGCGGCCTCGATGGCGGGGCCGCAGTCGTCGCCGGAGACACCGACCACGATCGCCTTCGGGGTGCGGTCGGGGCTCGTGTCGTGGTCGGGGCGCACGACCAGGATCGGACAGCGGGCCGCCGCGGAGACGGGGAGGCTGACCGAGCCCATCAGCAGGCCGGCGAAGCCGCCCATCCCTCGGCTGCCGACGACCAGCAGCGCGGCGCGGTCGCTCGTGGCCTCCAACACGTCGATGGCGTTGGCGAGTTCGACCGTGGCGACGACCGGCAGGTGGTTGTGCCGGGCCCGGGCCCGGGCGGCGCCCCGCTCGACGATGGCGCGGGCGTTCTCGCGCAGTTGTTGTCCGAAGCGGTCGTCGCCACCGGCGACTTCGACCCACTCCAGGGCGTGCAGCACTTCGAGGGTGGTGTGTCGGCGGACGGCCTCGTCGGCGGCCAGGTCCACGGCTCGTTCGGCGCCGGGGGAGCCGTCGAAGCCGACGACGACGTGCCCCTGGAGCGGAGCCGGGCCGGAGGTGGATTCCTGGGTCATGGTGGGGGATCCCTTTCGAGGTGGTCGTCGAGGCGTCGAACGTGGTGGCCGTACATCGAGTGCCCGGGCCGGCGGATGCTCAGTCGTGCTCGGTCGTGCTCGGCGGTCGCTCGTCGTCCGGGCCGGGGACGATCACCAGCGGGCAACGGGCGTGGTGGATCAGCCCGTGGCCGACCGAGCCCAGGAGCAGGCCCGTGAAGCCGCCGCGTCCGCGCGTACCGACGACCAGGCACAGGGCGTGCTCGGCGGCCTCGCGCAGGACCGCGACGGGGTGTCCGACGGCGACCTCGCGGTGTACGGGCACCGTCGGGTACTTCTCGGTCCATCCGGCGAGCGTCTCGGCGAGGCGCAGTCGGCCCTCCTGCATTTCCTCGCGCATGCGCAGCCCGGCCAACAGGCCGCCGGGCAATTGGCGGACGTTGATCGCCACGATCGTGGCGCCGCGCCGGGCGGCCTCGTCGAAGGCGTACGCCACGGCCGGCTCGGAGTGCCGTCCCCCGTCGACCGCGACCACGATGGTCGGTGGCTCACCGCTCGTGTGCTCGGGTTCCCGGACGACCACGACCGGGCACGTCGCGTGCGCGGTGACCGGTACCGCGATTCCGCCGGTGGTCAGCAGCTCCGCGGCTGTGGACAGGCGGCGTGAGCCGAGTACGACCATCGCCGCGTCCCGGGAGTGCTCGCGCAGCGCGGCCACGGGTGTTCCATCGGCCAGGACCGATTCCGTGCTCAGCCGAGGGTGGCGGGGCGCGACCAGTTCGCGGGCTGCGTCCAGGGCCCGGACGCCGGTTGCGCGGAAGCGTTCGCCCCAGGTTTGACGGTGCGGGTTCGACTCGGGATGACGGTCGGCGCCGAGCGGCCAGTCGAGGGCGTGCACCAGGCGCAACGGCAGGCCGCGGCGGGCGGCCTCGTCGGCTGCCCAGACCACGGCGAGCCGGCCCGCGTCGGTGTCCTCGATACCGACGACGATCGGTGTTGCTCCCACGTGCACGGTCACTGTCGACTCCTTCTCCCGAGGCCGATCGATCACCTGTCGGCCCGCGCTTCGAACCCTGCCCGTCCCAGCCGGGCCCGGGCAGGGCCGTTGGACCCGGGTCCCCGGACCGGTCGGCCCTGCCGGAGGCGGAGGTTCGGCGCGAGGCTGGCGGCGAGCGGCGCGCACGCGCCTCGGCCGAAGGGAACGGGACCATGCACGAGGTCGGTACACCGCACGCGATCTGGGCGCTGGCCGCCGATGGCGAGACGGTACTGCTGCGGCGTCCGGGCCCCGAGGATCGGGACCGGGTGCTGGCGATGCACGCCGCCATGTCGGCGGAGAACCTCTACCTGCGGTTCTTCGGCGCGTCGGAGTCGGCGGCACGCGAGACCGCCGAGCGGGTGAGTACGCCCGACCGGGCCGGATGCGGCGCGCTGGTCGCGCTCACCCCGGACGGGGACGAGGTGGTCGGGGTCGTCGAGTACGACGGCGCCATCGGCTCCGGCGAGGCCGAACTGGCGTTGGCGGTGGCCGACGCGTGGCACGGCCGGGGGATCGGCACGCTGCTGATCGAGCACGTGGTCACGATGGCTCGCGCGGCCGGCATGCGCACGCTGGTGGCGGACCTGTTGCCGTGGAATCGGCCCATGTTGCGGGTCCTGGAGGACATGGGAATGCCGGTGCGCAACCGTCTCGTGTCCGGTGTACTGAGCTGCGCGATTCCGCTGGACGGTGACATACCGACGGTCGAGCGCTACCTGACCGCCGTGGCACGGCGCGAGGCTCTGGCGGATGTGGCCAGCCTGGTACCGCTGTTCGCGCCCCGCGCGGTGGCGATCGCGGGCGCCGGGCGACGGGCCGACTCGGTCGGCCGGGCGCTGCTGCACAACGTCAAGGCGGCCGGCTATGCCGGGTCGTTGGCCGTACTGCATCCCACGGCGACCGAGATCGACGGCGTACCGGCGTTCCCGACGCCGGATCTGCTTCCGGAAGTGCCCGATCTGGTGGTGGTGGCCGTCCCGGCCGACCGGGTCCCCGCTGTGGTCGAGGACTGTGGACGCGTCGGCGTGCGGGCGGTGGTCGTGGTGACCTCGGGCGGCACGCCGGAGCAGGCCGCGCGGGTGCACGCCTCCATTCGCAGGCACGGGATGCGCATGGTCGGCCCGAACTGCCTGGGCATCGCGCAGACCGACCCGACGACGGCCCTGAACGCGACCTTCGGCTGGGCCGTCCCCACTCGCGGCAGCGCCGGGGTGGCGGTGCAGTCCGGCGGGGTCGGCATCGCGTTGACGGAGCAGTTGAACCGGTTGGGGATCGGGGTGTCCACGTTCGCGTCACTCGGTGACAAGTACGACGTCAGCGGCAACGACATGCTCCAGTGGTGGCAGGCCGACCCGCAGACCACGATGGCGATCCTGCACCTGGAATCGTTCGGCAACCCGCGCAAGTTCTCCCGGATCGCCCGTACCGTCGGCCGCACCAAGCCGGTGCTGACCGTGGACGCGGGCCGTTCCGCCGCCGGGCGCCGCGCCGCCGGATCGCACACGGCCGCCGCGGTCACCCCGACGGTGGCGCGGGGCGCGCTGTTCCGGCAGGCCGGGGTGACGGCCGTACAGACCCTCGGCGACCTGGTCGCCGTCGCGGCCCTGTTGCACTCCCAGCCGTTGCCGGACGGCGCCTCGGTCGCGGTGATCGGCAACGCGGGTGGCGCCGGAGTACTCGCCGCGGACGCCTGCGTGGACGCGGGCCTGGCGGTGCCGCGCTTCGGGCCGGACCTGGAGGCCGACCTGCGGGCGCTGCTGCCCGCCGGTGCCGCGTGCGCCAACCCGGTCGACACCACCGCCACCGTCGACGGCGAGACCCTGCGCCGCTGCGTGGACCGGGTCATGGCCGCGGGCCACGTGGACGCGGTGGTACTGGCCTTGGCCCCGACCGCGCTCGGCGACCCGCTCGGCGACATGTTGGGCGGACCTGCGGTGGGTGAGCGCCCGGTCCTGGTCGTCGCGCCCGAACGCGCCGCCTCCGTGGAGCTGTTGCCCGCCGCGGGCGGGACGGTGCCGGTGTACAACGACGCGCGCACCGCCGCCGTAGCCCTCGCCCACGCGCACGAGCGCGCGATGTGGCTGACTCGACCGCGCGGCACGGTACCGGCGTTGCCCGACGTCGACCGTGGTGCGGCCCGCTCGCTCGCCGCCGACTACCTGGGGCGCGAGCCCGACGGAGGATGGCTGCCGCCGCGCGAATGCGCACGTCTGCTGGGCGCGTACGGCATCGAAGTGAGCCCGTGGCGGCAGGCGTTCGACGCCGACGAGGCGGTGGCGCTGGCCCGCGAACTGGCCCCCCTCGGCGCCGACGGAGCGGTCGTACTCAAGGCGTACGGCCCGCAGATCGTGCACAAGAGCGACGTAGGCGGGGTCCGGCTGCGCCTGGTCGGCGACGACGCGGTACGCGAGGCGTTCACCGACCTCGCGCATCGCATCGGCGCGCTGATGGAGAGCGTGGTCGTCCAGCCCATGGCCGCCTCCGGCGTCGAACTGATCGCCGGGGTGACCCAGGACGAGGTATTGGGTCCGCTGGTGGTGTTCGGCCTCGGCGGCGTGACCACCGACCTGCTCGCCGACCACGGCGCCCGGCTCACCCCGCTGACCGACCTGGACGCACACGCGCTGCTCGCCGGTTCGCGTGGGGCACCGCTGCTGTACGGCCATCGGGGTGCGTCCGCCACCGACACCGCCGGGATCGAGAACGTCCTGCACCGCCTGTCCAGGCTCGCGGACGACGTGCCGCAACTCGCGGAGGCCGACCTGAACCCACTGGTGGCCCGGCCCGACGGCGTCACCGTGCTCGACGCCCGCATCCGCCTCGCGCCGCGACCCGGACACGATCCGTACCTGCGGCGCCTGCGCTGAACCGGGGTACTCCACTGCGATGATCGCCCGAAGGTGACCGAACCCGGGGACGGTCCGTCCGGACCGTCCCCGGGTTCGGTCACGAATCCGTGGCTGGTGGAGGGCACCGCGGCCGCGTGCCCGACCCCGGTGGTTCCACTCCTCGTCATCCGTTCGACATTCCCGCCCGATACCGTGCACCGTTGTCGAAATGCCCTTCCATCGGCTCCTGCGGCCGTCGTCGTAGAGGAGTGCGAGATGGGTGCGTCCGCGTCCGCCGGCAGCGGCGAGCTGAAACGGCATCTGGGCGTGTCCGATGCCGTGATGATCGGACTGGGCTCGATGATCGGGGCCGGGATCTTCGCCTCCCTGGCCCCGGCCGCGTCGGCGGCCGGCTCCGGACTGTTGCTCGGACTGGCCCTGGCGGCGGTGGTGGCGTACTGCAACGCGACGTCCTCGGCACGGTTGGCCGCCCGCTACCCGCAGTCGGGCGGCACCTACGTCTACGGGCGCGAGCGGCTCGGCGACTTCTGGGGATACCTGGCCGGGTGGGGCTTCGTGGTCGGCAAGACCGCCTCGTGTGCGGCGATGGCCCTGACGGTGGGTTCGTACGTGTGGCCCGAACAGGCGCATGCGGTCGCCGTCGCCGCGGTGGTGGTGCTGACGGCGGTGAACTACGCGGGCGTGCAGAAGTCCGCGCTGCTGACCCGGGCGGTGGTCGCCGTCGTCCTGACGGTGCTCGCCGCGGTGGTCGTGGCGTGCCTGGCGTCGGGCTCCGTGGTCGCCGGTCGGCTGGACGTCGGTGCGGACGCCTCCGCGGGCGGGGTGTTGCAGGCCGCCGGCCTGTTGTTCTTCGCGTTCGCCGGGTACGCGCGCATCGCCACGCTGGGCGAGGAGGTCCGGGATCCGCAACGGACCATCCCCCGCGCGATCCCCCTCGCCCTCGGGATCACCCTCGTGGTGTACGCGGCGGTCGCCGTCGCCGTTCTGCTGGTGCTGGGCCCGGACCGACTTTCCGACGCCGCCGCGCCGCTGGTCGAAGCGGTCCGCGCGGCGGGTGTCCCGGGGCTGGCGCCCGTCGTTCGGGTCGGTGCCGCCGTGGCCGCACTCGGTTCGCTGCTCGCCCTGATCCTGGGCGTCTCGCGTACCACCCTGGCGATGGCTCGCGACCGGCACCTGCCGCACGCCCTGGCCGCCGTCCATCCGCGTTTCCGGGTGCCGCACCGCGCCGAACTCGCCGTCGGCTGCGTCGTCGCGGTCCTGGCCGCCACGACGGACGTGCGCGGCGCGATCGGCTTCTCCTCCTTCGGCGTGTTGGCCTATTACGCGATCGCCAACGCCGCCGCCTGGACCCTGGCCCCCGAAGAGGGGCGCCCGGCCCGGATCGTGCCGATCGTCGGCACGTCCGGCTGCCTGGTCCTGGCCTTCGCCCTGCCGCTCGCCTCGGTACTCGCCGGGGCCGTCGTGATCGTGGCCGGCGCCGCGGCCTACGGCGTCCGCGGAGCGGTCGGCCGCAACACCTGACGGATCGCCGTGTCGGGCGGACGGTTCGAACTCACCCGCCCGAGGAGGGCGCCGGGTCGGGCGCCGTCGCCTGCCCCGAAGGCGAACGGGCGCCTGTGGTCTGCTGCATCAGCCGGCCGGTGACGAACTCGGAAGTGATCGAGAACCACGCCTGGTTCTCCTCGGCACCGGCTTCGGACAGCAGGTGCTCCAGGCGGGCGACGGATGCGGGGGCGTGGACGCGGGAGGCGTGGCCGGTGATGGTGCCCGTCCAGCCGGTATGTGTGGTCGGGTCGATGTGGTCGGCCTGGAACGCGACCACCGCGTTCAAGGCGGCTTTGGCGAGCGTGGAGTCGGCGGGGGCGCGGAAGACCACGGACTCCCCGTCGAAGGCGAACGCCACCAGGTGCACGGCCGGGAGAGCGTCCTCGCTGACGACGACACGTCCCACCTGTGCGCCGGCCATCAACTCCAACGTCTCCCGGCGGTCGAGGAGATGTTTCGTCACGAGGTCTTCGCTCATTTCTCCACTTTCGAACCCGAACGGGTCTTCGACCAGGGCCGAACGGCCCTGTCCCGGTGGATCGCGTCGCGCCCACCCGGGACAGGGCGTGTCCACCGCTCGGCGCGGCGGAAGTCCGCCGCCGACGCCCCGGAGGGCGTCACGGTCACCGTCACCTCGTGTGGACGGCCGGCGACGGTGCAAACGGCGGTGGCCCGCGTGTCGTCCACCGGCATCGGCGCGGGACCACACATGGCTCGGCCGGGCCCGTCACCTGGACGGTACCCGGCCGAGCCCCCGGCGATCAGAGCAGCCAGCGGTGGTCGCGGACGATCGGCAGCCGGGCCCACCGGGCGCCGAGGCCGAGTCGGCTGCCGACGGCGATCGCGGCGAGGGCGATCAGCGAGATCGCGTAGATGACGTGGTAGTCGGTGAAAGGGTTGGTGGAGGCGGTGGGCTTGCCGCTGTCGAGGTGCTTGGCGGGCGGCCACTCGGCAATCCACATCAGCGCCATCATCGCGGTGCCGGAGAGGGCCGCCAAGCGCAGGCCGATGCCCAGGATCAGGGCGAGACCGACACCGAGCAGACCGAGCATGAACAGCAGGTCCGCCCAACCCTCCCCGGCCCAGCCGCGCAGCGTCCCGGCCATCGGGCCGACGTCCACGTGGGACAGGAATCCCTTCGTGGGGGAGCCGCCGTCGACCCAGCCCTTGCCGTTCGCGGTGGCGTAGCCGAGGCCGAACGCCTTGTCGAGGAACGCCCACAGGAACACGAAGCCCAGCAGGACGCGCAGGCCCGCCACGGCGACATCGCCGGTGTGCACCGCGCCGATCGCCGGGGAGCCGGCCACGACGTCGGGCCCGGTCTCGTCGGTCCGGATTCGGGGCGCCGAGGCGGAGCGGTGGGGCAGGTGCAGGCGCGGGGACCGTCGGTGATCGTGTGCGGTTGCCATGTCGATTCCCTCCCTGGTGGCGCCGGGCCCGGTGCTCGGCGCTCGGCCACGAACGAGCTCTCCTGGGCCGTGACGCCAATGTCCCGTGATCCCGGTACCCCTCCCAGGGCCGAGAGGCCCGAACCGGCGGGTCCAACAGCCGGTTGCCGTTGGGACGTTGCCGGTGAACCGCACGGCCCCACACCGAAAGGGGCGGTCGCCCCCGACGCATCCGGGACGACCGCCTCGGGTCGGACTTCTCGTCGCGCGGTGCGGCGAACGACGTCGGACGCCGTCACCCCAGCGGGACGCGCCATTCCACCAGTGCGCCGCCCTCGGGTGTGGACCCGAACGAGCAGGTACCACCCAGGGATTCGGCCCGCTCCCGCATGTTCCCCAATCCGCTGTGGCGTGTCGGTGTGGCCGGCGGACCGACTCCGTCGTCGCGTACCCGAAGTCGTACGTGTTTGTCGTCGGTCTCCACGTGGACCTCGACCCGGCTCGCGTGTGCGTGGCGTGCCGTGTTGGCCAGCGCCTCGCGCAGGACCGCGATCAGGTGCGCGGCGACGGCCTCGGGTACGGAGGTGTCCAGCAGGCCGTCGACGCGCAACGTCGGGGCGAAGCCCAGGATTTCGGTGGCGGCGTCGACCTCGCGCAGGCAGCGCGAGCGCAGTCCGGTGCCGGTGTCGCGGTCCCGGGCCTTGAGGGAGAAGATCGTGGAGCGGATGACCTTGATGGTGTCGTCGAGGGCGTCCACCGCGGATTCGACGCGTTCCAGGGCCTCGGGGTGGTCGATGAATCGGGTCGCGCTCTGGAGGGTCATGCCGGTGGCGAACAGCCGCTGGATGGCCAGGTCGTGCAGGTCGCGCGCGATGCGGTCGCGATCCTGGAGCACGGTCAGCAACTCCGCGTCGCGGCGCCGCTCGGCGATCTCCAGGGCCAGGGCCGCGTGGTCGGCGAAGCCGGCGACCATGCGCAGCACGGCCTCCGTCAGCTCCGGACGTTCCGCCCGGTTGGCGACCTGGAGCACCCCCCGGATGCTGTCGGGAGTGCCGAGCGGGAGCAGGAACGCCGAGCCGAGATCGATGCCCACGGTTCTTGCCACCACCGCACCGGGATCGTGACCCAGGTCGCTGCGGGTGATGGTCTCGCCGGAGCTGAACACCTTGCCCATCAAGGTGCTTTCGCCGGACAGGACCAGCCCGCGGACCCGGTCCGCCAATGGTCCGGCAACGGCCTCGACGACCAGGTCGTCGGTACCGGCCACCGGTACCGCCAGGGTCACCAGGTCGGCGTCGGCCATCTCGCGAATGGTCGTGGTGAACGAGCGCAGCACGTCCGCGGGAGGTTCGCCGGAGAGCAGGCTCCGGGTCAGTTCGGAACTCGCCGCCAGCCACCGTTCCCGACGGCGCACGTCGTCGTACAGGCGGGCGTTGTCGATCGCGACGCCGGCCGCGGCGGCAAGGGTGCGCAGGACCGCCTCGTCGTCCTCGTCGAAGTCGGTGCCGCCGCGTTTCTCGGTCAGGTACAGGTTGCCGAAGACGGTGTCGCGGATGCGGATCGGTACGCCCACGAAGGTGTTCATCGGCGGATGACCGGGTGGGAAGCCGAAGGAGTCGGGATGTTCGGACAGGTCGTGCAGGCGCAGCGGGTGCGGGTCGCGGATGATCAGGCCGAGGATGCCGCGCCCGGTGGGGAAGGGGCCGATCCGCAGGATCGTGTCGGCGTCCATGCCCACCGGCAGGAATCGGGCCAGTCGTTCCTCGTCGCCGATCACCCCGAGCGCCCCGTACTCGGCGTCGACCAGGGACACCGCCGACTCCACGATCCGCCGGAGCACGGTTTCCAGGTCCAGATCGCTGCCGACCGAGAGCACGGCTTCCAGCAGTCCGTTGACCCGATCCCGGGTGGAGCGGACCACCTCCACGTGCGCCTGGAGCTCGTCCAGCAGCTCGTCCAGGCGCATGCGCGGCAGTGCCGGTCGCTCGTCCGACGCCACAGCCCCTCCCGAGGAATCGAAGACCGTCGAAACCCTTCTCCTGTCCATCGTGTCAAACCGCGCCCCACCGGTCTTCGTCTTCGCCGGATGAACATCCGTGATCGTGGGTCGGGGCGTCCGAACAGGGGCCGACCGACCGTGACCTGTCGACCGTTCTCCCGGGGTTGCACCGCCCGATACGGTGACAACGTGACAGGCACGGACGTCCGCGACGTCCGACAATGGAGCTACGTCCCGACCTCCGGAGGAGGCCCGTGTCGACATCGCCCATCCGCGTGTTCCTGCTGGACGACCACGAGGTGGTTCGCAGGGGTCTCGCCGATCTGCTCGGTGGCGAAACCGACATCGAGATCGTGGGTGAATCGGGCTCGGCCGCCGAGGCGGCCCGGCGCATCCCCGCGCTGCGTCCCGACGTCGCCATTCTCGACGGGCGCCTGCCGGACGGCAGCGGCATCGACGTGTGTCGCGAGGTGCGCTCGCGCTTTCCCGAGATCAACGCGTTGATCCTGACCTCGTACGACGACGAGGACGCGTTGTTCGCGGCGATCATGGCCGGCGCGGCGGGATACGTGCTCAAGCAGATCCGCGGCCGGGACCTGATCGCCGCCGTCCGCGCGGTCGCGGCGGGGCAGTCGTTGCTGGACCCGGCGGTGACCACGCGCGTCCTGGAACGGGTGCGCAACGGCCCGGCCGCGGAGCCCGGCCCCACGGGACTCAGCGAGCGCGAGAAGCAGGTCCTGGAGCACATCGCCCAGGGGCAGACCAATCGCGAGATCGCCGAAAGCCTGGGCCTGGCGGAGAAGACGGTCAAGAACTACGTCTCGGCGGTCCTGAACAAACTCGGCCTCGAACGCCGGGTCCAAGCGGCGGTCTACGTCACCGAGTTGCACCAGGGCAACGAGCGACACCGGACCTGAGACCGGCGGTTGCCTACCCCCGGACCGATGAATCGGGCGTGTCCTCGCCGTTCGCCCGCGGGCGTGCCGCAGGCCCCGGGACGCCGGGAGCGCGTCGTCCGGGGCCCTGCCGGCTGTCAGTTCTGCGTGGGGTCCTGCTCCGCCGACGCCTGTGGCCCGTACAGGTCCAGCAGCCGCAGCCGGCTCGCCCGGAGCCGGCCGGCGATCACCTGTGCGCACGCGAGGGTGATCGCGCGCCCGAAATCGGGGTCGCGTTCGCACTCGGCACGCATGGCCGCGGCGTCGAATTCCAGGGCGCGGACGGTGCTGACGGCCTGCGCGCCCAGATGCCAACGGTAGGGCGGGAACAGCCAGCTCCAGCCGATGAGTTCCCCGCTGCCCAGGGTCTCCACAGTGACCGCGTGCCGGCCGGGGACGTGCATGTCCAGACAGACGGAGCCGCTTTCGACGAACCAGAAGTTGCGGGCCGGTCGGCCTTCCTCGAACAGGCGGGAGCCCGATTCGAACGTGACCGGTCGGCCGAAGGCCAGGAGCCGGTCCAGGTGTTCTTTGGGGATGTGGCCGATCCGGCCGGTGGTGTGGAACACGGGATCCTCCTCAACGGCCCGGAGTGCGGCGGACGGAGTGCGCCGGGCCGGGCCTGATGTGGCTGTCGTCGAAGTCGAAGGTGAGGGTGTGGGTCACGCTCTCGACGCCGTCGACGGCCCGACACAGGCGAAGCACGATGTCGATGAGGCTGCGGTTGTCCACGTTCCCGGACAGGCACACGACGGCGTCCCGCACGTCCACCCCGATCGTGCCGGGCTCCAACCACAACGCGGTGCGCAACACGTCCTGCTCGATCTCGGCCCGGATCTCGGTGTCCGGGCGCAGGAAGGTGCGCAGCAGGTCGCAGCGGCTGACGATGCCCACCAGGTGACCATGGCCGTCCGTCACCGGGAGGCGCTTGACGTGGTGGCGGTCCATCAGACGCGCGCCGCGCAGCGTGCTCGACATGGGTTCCACGCTCAGCACGGGCGTGGTCATCAGGTCGCGCGCGGTGTGGCCCTCGCCCTTGGTGCGGCGGCTCGTCAACCGGCGCAGGCCGGGCAAGCGGTGGTCGTCCTCGGCCTGCTCCACCTGGGCGCGCAGCAGGTCGGCTTCCGAAACGATGCCCAGGATCCGCCGCTCGTCGTCGACGACCGGCACGGCGCTGATCCGGCGGGCGTCCAGTACGGCGACGATGTCCTGGAACTCGACGTCGGGACCGACGACGGCGACCTCGCGCGTCATGACGTCCTCGATCTTCCGGTGCAACATGCGAACCCCCTGGCTGCTGTGCGACGAGTCGCCGCGGCGTCGACGACGTCTTCGGGCGGACACCACGAGCCTGCCGCCGAGGTCGGCACGGTGACAGGGCCGCGTTGCCCGGCGGACAGGGCCGTTCGACCCGGTTCGGCGCACACCGCGCGGGGGAGCGCCGGCGGCCCCGGCGGCCGTGGTGACCACCGGCGTTCGGGCCGCGACTTTCAGTCGATCGCCGGTGCGGTGATCATCGAGCCGAGTCCTCGGGCCGATGGTGCAGGGGCCGTTTGCGCACGGTGCGCCAACGCGACCGCGTCTGATCGACGATGTCGTCCCACTGGCGCCGGACCTCGTCCTGGGACGGGCGTTTACCCTGACGGATCCGGGCGAGCTCCTCCTGCACCTCCCGCCCCACCGCCGCCGACACGACGAGGATGAGCATCACACCGAAGAGCACCGTCGCCATCCCGAAGACCGCGCCGGCCGCGCCGTGGCGCGAGGCGTAGGAATTGAACAGGGGCGGCAGATAGATGGTCGCGACCACCGAATAGGCCGCGGTCAGGACCGCCGCGGCGGCGGCGAACGGAAGCAGGACCGTCCCCGAAAGCCGTTTCGCGGTGAGCATCGAGCCGCTCCAGACGAGGAAGACCGTGGTCAGTGGTACTTCGCACACCGCAGCGGCAAGCCCCAGGCGTCCTCCGCCCAGGACCACGTAGAGCCACCCGGTCAGCGCCAGGTAGACGCTGAGCGCGCAGATCCACCACAGGCCGTTGCGGGTATTGCGCACACCGAGCGGTTTCAGGTCCCAGGCCTGTTCGAACAGTCGCTGTATGGTCCGGGAAAAGCTCAGCACCGAGATGGTCAGGAACACCGTGCCGAAGACACCGACCCCGGTACTCGTGGTTTCGGCGGAGAATACCGACCTGACGGCCTCGGCACCCGCACCGGTGAGCCCGTAGCGGTTGATGATGCGATCGGCGGCCTCACTGCCGAAGACGGCACCGCTCAACACCGTGAGCGGGATCAGCGCGGTCAGGGCACCGGAGGCCAGAGCCATCGAACGATCGAAACCAGCGATCTTCTGGAACCGATTGAGGACACGCAGCAGCAAGGCGGGACGCAGCCAGGATGCCTGCGTCCGGATGAGCGGTTCGCGGTCGATTCCCGCCCTCCACCGGTCGAAGGTTCCATGTCGCGAAAGGCGAGCCTAGGGGACGAACAGTCGCGAAGCGGGCACGACACGGCGACGAGGCGTCGTCGCCGTCGGTGTCCGCCGCACGCGCATGCGCGCCGATCGCGAAGGGATTCGCCCGCCGTACGAACACGAGATCGGGGAGCAAATCCCGCCGCCTTCCGCCGCGTTCGCGTCGCCATGAATCCCGCCGGCGCGGACGATGCCACCGGCCCGATGGTTCGGCCCCGCGGACACCGCCGTCTCGCCGAGGTGCCTTCGGGGACGTGCGGTTCTAGGGTCGAAAGAGGGGGATCGCAGGCCGGCGTGCGTGCGCGCTCCATCGGGGCGCGTGACGCCCGCCGGGCACCGCATTCGGCAAGGAAGATCATCATGACTACATCGCCCGACACGCCCGTCCTGGACACCCTGGCCGCCATGACCCTCGACTCGGTGGAACGATGCGGCCTGACGCGGGAGGCCCTCATTCTCACTCGTATCGCCGCTCTCGTCGCCATGGACGCGCCGCCGGTGTCCTACGTGGCCCATTTCGAGGCCGGCTCGGAGGCGGACCTGAGGCCGGAGCAGATCCAGGACGTCCTGGTGGCGATCGCGCCCGTGGTCGGCACCGCGCGAGTGATGACCGCGGCCTCCCACATCGCCGAGGCCCTGGGTATCGAGATCGCCGCTTCGATCCGCGAATCCGAGGGCTGAGCCCCCGGTTTCGACGCGCCGATACGCCGCTCGGGGGTTCGCACGCGGTCGAGTGCGCGAAGCGGCCGTGCCCGGTCTCCCCGGTGGCCCCGGTGTGTTCGGGGTGGCTGCGGCTATGCGAGTTTGACGAGTTCGTACGTGCTCTTCGCGGCCAACCACAGGCCCAGCAGCAGCGACAGGATGACGATCGCCTGGTCCTGGTGGGTACTGATGGCGGTACGCAGCCGCCCGAGTTCGTCTTGTGCCCGGGCCGGTGCGAAGGTCGCGTACAGCTCCATCCCGAGCAGAGTGGCCGAGGCGAGCAGGAAATAGCCCATCAGGGCCACGAACGTGACGGCCGAGGACAGGTTCGCGTTCATCACGGTGGCGCCGCCGGCGGCGACCATCGCCCACGGCTGGAGCAGGACGGCGAGCCCGGCCGCGGTCCACCGGGAAACACGGTCCAGCCGGGCCATCCACCTCGGGTTCCCCCGGGAACGGGTGACGCCCTTGCGTCGTTTGCGCTCGCCGTAGACCACCAGCGCGATGCCCACGGTCAGCTTGATCACCAGACCCGTCGTCGAGGGCGCGCTGTGTCGCGAAGGCGGGTTGCCCCCGGTCAGCAGCAACACCGCCGCGACCACCACGACGAGTTCCACGAGCCAGGTCAGGGTGAACACGAGCCCGTGCAACAACCCCCTGTCCGCGGACAACAACAGAATGAACGCGGAGTTGTGCATCGGTCCCAGGGTGATGGCCGTTCCGATGAGGACGAGATCAAGGACCATGGTTGTCCTCACGTGGGTGATGGTGGAGCGGAGTCGTGCGCAGGCTTCGCCGCACTCGGTACCACCCCTCGGGCCTCGTTACACAACACTTCGAGGTCGGCGCCCGCCATCCGGCCATCCGGCTGACGTCGCGGCGCGGTGGATCGGCCCTCGCACGCGACGTTGGGACCATGTGGCCATGACAGCCGCGATGGACAAACCGGTGCGTTCCGCAGGGCCACGACTGGTGTTGATTCCGCTTGTCCTGGGGCAGTTCCTGATGGCGCTGGACAGTTCCGTCATGAACGTGTCGATCGCGACGGTGGCCGAGGACGTGGGCACGACGGTGACCGGGATCCAGGGTGCGATCACGGCCTACACACTCGTGATGGCGATGCTCATGATTCCGGGGGGCAAGATCGGCGGGCTCATCGGTCGTCGGCGCGGGTTCATGATCGGGTGCGGCATCTACGGGTGTGGTTCGCTGACCACGGCGCTGGCCCCGAACCTGTCGGTGTTGCTGCTGGGTTGGGCGCTTTTGGAGGGAGTCGGCGCGGCCCTCATCCTGCCCGCGATCGTGGCGCTGGTGGCGGGAAACTTCCCGGCGGAGCGGCGCCCTTCCGCGTACGGGCTCGTTGCCGCGGCGGGGGCCGTGGCGATCGCGGCGGGCCCGCTGATCGGTGGTGTGGCGACGACCTACTTCTCCTGGCGCTGGGTCTTCGCCGGCGAGGTGGTGCTCGTGGCGGTGATCCTGGTACTCGCGGCCCGGGTCGCCGACGCGCCGGTCGGCGCGCGGGAGCGCCTGGACGTCGTCGGCGCGGTGTTGTCCGCCGCCGGGCTCGGGGTCTTCGTATTCGGCGTGCTCCGGTCGGCCGAGTGGGGGTGGTTTCGGCCGAAGCCCGACGCGCCGGCCTGGTTGGGGGTCTCGATGGTCGTGTGGCTGATGTTGTCCGGAGTGGCCCTCGTCCTGCTCTTCCTGTCCTGGGAGACCCGGCTGTCGGCCCGGGGCGGGGATCCGCTCGTGGATCCGTCGATGCTGCGCAATCGGCAACTCACCGGCGGTCTGACGATGTTCTTCTTCCAGTACCTCGTGCAGATGGGCGTGTTCTTCGTCGTTCCGCTCTACCTGTCGATCGCGCTGGGCCTATCGGCCTTGGCGACCGGTGCGCGTATCCTGCCGCTCTCGCTCACGCTGTTGGCCGCCGCGATCCTGATCCCGCGCTTCCTCCCGGACGTCTCGCCGCGACGCGTGGTGCGACTCGGCGTCCTGGCACTGTTCGCGGGGGCGGTCGCCATGATGGCCGCGCTCGACGCGGACGCGGGCCCCGAGATCGTCACCGTGCCGCTCCTGCTGATCGGACTCGGCATGGGCGCGTTGGCGTCGCAGCTCGGATCGGTCACGGTATCCGCGCTCCCGGACGAACGGAGCGCGGAGGTCGGCGGCGTGCAGAACGCGGTCACCAACCTCGGCGCCTCGATCGGCACGGCGCTCGCCGGGTCGTTGCTGATCGCCGCCATGACCTCGTCGTTCCTGGCCGCCATCGAGCGGAACCCGGCGATTCCGGCGTCGGTCACGAGCCGGGCGACCGTGGAACTCGAAGGCGGCGCGCCCTTCCTGTCGGACGAGCAACTCGACTCCGCCCTCGACAAGACCCACCTGACGCCGGAGGTGAAACAGGCCGCCATCGAGGAGAACCAGGCAGCCAGACTCGACGGCCTGCGGGCGGCGCTCGCCGTCCTCGCCCTCAGCGCTCTCCTCGCCCTGTTCTTCACCGGGCGCATCCCCACGACCCAACCCCGCTCGGCGCGGACGTAGCGATCCCGGCCGCGCCCGCCGCTGGTGGTGGAAGCGGTGGACGCTATGCGGGCAGGGGTGTGAATTCGAGCAGTTCATCCGTTCCGGGCTGCACGATGCCGCAACTGCCGTCGGGGACCTCGTTCCACGCCCCGGGCAGATCGCCGGGCGGTTCCGACACGACCAGGCGAGTATCGTCGGATATTCCGCGCAGGAACCCGGTATCGGGGTGCAACGCTCGCAACGTTTCCACGCGAGTGCTGTAGAAAAGCGAGCGTGAGGCTTTTCGGCTGGAGTAGCGGAAGGTCCACAACCGTTGTCCGTCGCTCAGCGCGACGGTCATCTGCAGCGGGAACTCCACGTCGTGCCGGTGACCGATGCGTTCCACCAGACCGGCCATCCGCGCGACGGCCCCCGGCGGGTCCTGCTCCAAGCCGTGTGTCAGGGCCAGGAAGAACATCAGCTCGGAGTCCGTGGATCCCTCGATGTCCGGGAAGAGTTGCGGATCGACGGCCAGGGCGAGGTCCCGCTTCACGCGGTGGAAATCGGCGATGGCGCCGTTGTGCATCCACATCCAGCGCCCGTGTCGGAACGGATGACAGTTGCTTTGTTGCACCGCGGTCCCGGTCGACGCCCGTATGTGAGCGAAGATCAGCGGAGAGCTGACGTGCTCGGCGATCTCCCGGAGAGTACGGCTGCTCCACGCCGGACCGGTGTCCCGGACGAGCGCGGGAGCGTCGATGCCGGGCACGTACCACCCGACGCCGAACCCGTCGCCGTTGGTGGTCTCGACGCCCAACCGAGAGTGCAGACTCTGGTCGATCAGCGAGTGCGTCGGTTTGTACAGGATGTTGTCGAGTAGTACGGGCGTTCCCGTGTAGGCAAGCCATCGGCACATCGGCTGTCGCCTCTCGGTCTCGTGTCCGGGCCGCGTCCCGCGACCCGGTGGTGCGTGCCCGGAGGCTGTCCCGCCTCGGCCGCGACCTCAGGCCAGGATCTTGGCCTTGGCTCGTTCGTACTCCTCGACGGTGAGGTCACCGTCGTTCCTGAGCTCGGCGATGCGGGCCAGTTCCTCGGACGTGCCCGGTGTGGCCGCGGCTTCCCGCACATAGGAGCGGAATTCCTGTTGTTGCTGCTCGACCCGGTGGCGGTCGCGTTCGCCCATCCCGCGCCCGCGGGCGACGAAGTACACGAAGACGCCGATGAACGGCAGGATCACGCACAGGACCAGCCAGCCCGTCTTGGCCCATCCACTGAGGGAGTCGTCGCGGATGATGTCCCCGAACACGTGGAAGAGGAGCATGATCCAGAGGATCCACAGGAAGAACCAGAGCATGGTCCAGAACGCGTTCAGGAGTGGATAGTCCATTGTCGGTCTCCTTCGCTCGACCCCGGTGGGATCTGCAAAAGTCGGGACCGCCCCCCGGCATGCCATCCGGTATCCGTGGGATACGCCGCTGGATGCCGCCCGGGATTTTCGCCTTCTCCGGCGTGCTCGCCACCGCCCGGGCGCTCCGCGCGACTGTGCGGACACCGATGCTCGCACCGTACGGCGGCCTGGTATCAAGTCTACGGCGGCACCCGCTCGTCCACCTCATCCGAAGCGGCTGAGCAGCGGGCCCCGACCGGCGTGCCCCGCCACGCGACCGGAAGGCGACCCGACGGCCGCCGAGCGAGCCGCGGCGGACACCGAAATCGGCCGGACCCGGGCGTGGGCGGGTGGGATCGCGACCGCGTCGTGCCCGGGGTCCGTCACGCTCGTCGCCGGACCCGATCCGGGGTCGAGCGGATCACGGCGTACCGCCACCGACCGGACCCGGTCGCCCGTTCGTGGTCTGTGTCCGTGAGAGCGTCGTTCGTCCGGTCGCGGCCAACAGCGCGATGATCGCGAGCAGAACCAGGAGTACGACCACGAGCAGCAGGATCGTCAGCCCGGTCGGGTGGTTCCACAGCGCGAACCACAGGGCGATGACCAGGAGCGCGCCGATGGCGAGCCACCGACGGTGAGCGGCCACCCAGGTGCCCGTCCTCCCCGTGTGCAGCCCGTGGGTGTCGGCCCACCGCGCGACGGAGTCGGCCGCACGCTCCATCGATCCGCGCAGGGCCAGCGGCAGTCGCCCCGGCCCGGACAGGTAGGCGCCGATGGCAACGACCAGACCCAGGACGATCCCGGTGCGGAGGCTGTTCTTCAGGAAGCGCAGCAGTGTGTCGAAGATCGCCGAGGCCGCGGCGGGGGACTGCACCTGAGCGGGCAGGTGGTCCAGATAGAAGCGCCGCGCGATCACCAGGGCGATGGCCACGACCAGGCAGCCGAAGGCGGCGCCGAGGGCGGTGGTGACCAGGGCCCGGCGTCGACGCCGGGCCAGGAGTACCCCGATCGCGCCGAGGACGACGGCGATGATGGGCAACCAGTTGCCGAGCACGTCGAGCGCGTGCGCCGCGTTCCTGAACTTCTCCAGCTTGTCGGACTGGACGAGGACCATTTGCTTGTCGACGTCGGGAATCTTGTCCGCAGGGCTGACTCCGGCGTTCACGAGGTCCTGTTTGACCGAGTCCACGGCGGCGCCGACATCGAGGGTGACGGTGCCCTCGTCGACCCCGACCGCGCCCCGCCCCTTGCCGGTGAGCGCGTGGTCGAGCGCCGAATGCGCGGTGCGGTTGGCGCTCTTCCAGACGGTCTCGAACCTGTCGCTCCGGGCGAAACGCGTCGCCGCCTTGTGGGCGGCCTGGGTCGCCGCGTCGTCCAACTGCGGTGCCAGCGACTTCACGGCGTTGCCGACCCGAGGCGGCAACCCCTGGGACTCCAACCAGGCCGCAAGGTCCGAGGTGACCTGTTTGCCGTCGACCCGAACGTCGACCGCCTCGGTGATCCGGTCGGCGATCGCGGCCTCGATCGCGGGGTTCGACGCGAGCGGGGCGACCGTCGAGACGTATCGATCGGTGTTCAGCACGATGTCGTGCACCCACACGGTGATCAGCGAGACCGGTACCAGGACGCAGGTGAGCGTGATCAACACTGCCGAGACGATGCTCATCGCGATCCGCCCCGCGCGCGAGCCCCGGTGGTGGTCCGGCACGTGGTCGGCCCGGGCGGACCCGTCGTGGGGCGGCTCTGACTGCGTACTCATGTCACTCTCCGGGCGGCTGCGGAAGAATTGCCGTACACGGCTTGAATATGTGCAGAGCGTACCGAGTCATGCACTCCGAGTTACGCCAGCGGAGCGGGTGGAAGCCGAGGTTTCGGCGCTTGCGACCGGGCGGGGGTTCCGTGATGTGCGTCCCGCGTGGGGCTTGTGAACGGGCATCCGCCGTGCCGTCCCACGAGCGTCCGGCGCCGCCGATAGGTCACGATCAGGGCGATCCTGATGGCGGCGCCGGACGGGCCGCTCGTGTGGATCGAGGCCCGCCCGGTGCCGCGCCGCAGGCGCTTCCGGCGGGCCGATGTCCTCCGACCCGAGGTCAGGAGCCGAGGATCGTGGCCTTCTGAGCCTCGAACTCGCTTTCGCTGAGCACGCCTTGCTCCTTCAGTTCGCCCAACTCCTTGAGTTGGGCGAGCTTGCTGCTCATGTCGTCCGCCGGTGCGGGTGGGGCGGGTTCGGCGGCGTAGGCGGGTTGGGGCGCGGTCTGCTGCGATTCCTGCTGGGCCCAGCGACCGCCCTGGCGCCGGGAGACCCGGTTGGAGACCGCGGTGGCGGTTCCGGCGACGACGGCGGTGCGGGCGATGCCGCGAAGAAGGCCGGGCATGATCTGTCTCCTCACTGATGCGGGAACAGCGTTCGGAAGCGGCTCAGGCCCTGGTCTCGGCGGCGTCGAGAGACGCCACGATCTCCTGGACCGGGATACGCCCATTGGCGACGAGCCGGGCTCCGCCACGGCGCAAGGCGGCTGCGAGCGGGCCGGCCCACACGTTCTCGTAGACGAGGACGGCTGCCGAGTTGCCGGGCTCCAGCACCCTGCTCGCGTCGTCGATGTCGTCCTGGGCGAGCAGCCCCGAGGAGGCTCCCTCGAAGACGGCGAGGTCGAGGCGATCGTCTCCGGTCAGGTCGGCGAGTTCGACTCCTCGGACCGATCCGTCCGAGTCCTTGCGGATGAAGATCAGATCCAGCACCCGGATGATGCCGCGATCGACCAGATCGATCAGGAGGGGTAGGCCCTCGCCGGTCATCCGACTTCCGGGGAACTCGATCACCAGGTAGTCGATCGGGCCGGGCTCGTTGGGTTCGTTGCTCATGTGGGCTCCTCGTCCGGTCGGGTCGGGTCGTCGGAGTGTTTCGGTACGGTCCGCCCACGCGCTTTCGCGGCGGGGGATGGCTCGGGGACCGACCGGTGACCGTCACCTTCGTCATTGCAGCAGCGGACGGGTGGGGACGCATCTCGACTCTCGGTCGATTCCCGGGGTGGGGCAGCCCTGACTCGGCACGTGCGGCGTAGTCTCGCGCGCCGGTCGCGGAGGGTTCACGGCGAGCGCCGGGACGGACCGGGCCCGCCTCGTGTTGCCACGCCTTCCGTCGCACGGGGGCACCCGACGGTTTCGACCACCGGCGACCGGGACGGACGTGGGTGTGGTGTGAGCCCACGTGCTCGTTCGGCCCGTCGGCGTGGTCTTCCGTGTTGCAGACACCGCCATCCTGGTTGCCGACACCGCCATCTTGCCGAGGTGTCGGGGACAGGCGGCCTCAGGGCCGAAAGGGGGAAGCGGAAGGTCGGCGCACCGTCGGTGCTCCATGCGGACGAATTCACCGCCCCGGGCCTCGAATCCCAGGGTCGGCCCGGCCGGCTTCGACGCTCCGCATGCTCGGGGAGTGGGCAGGCCCCTGATCGCCGCCCTGGCCGGGATGCGTCGAACGGGTGTCGGCAGGCGGAGCGTTGCCCGCGTGGGGGTCGAGCCTCGCTTCGGACCGGTGCCGGGGCGGGGGCGCGGACGGCGGGACCGACGGGCGACAAGGCGACCCGGCATGCGTACCGCTGCGCGGCTTCGGGCGAACCGGGTGCCGGTCAGTGGCCCAGCGCCGCCTTGGCGGCGACGATGGTCAGGCCGAGGAGGAGGTTCACCGCGCCTTCGGCGGCCACCTGCTTGCGGCCGGCGCCGGCGGCGATGGCGCCGAGGGAGGCCCAGACGACCTGCTGGATCACGGCGATGCCGAGCGCGAGCCATGCGGTGGCGGCGAGTCCGAGGCCGAGGAGGGGGCTCACGGCCACGGTTACCGCGGGGATTACGGCGGCCTCGACGATGGACCGTTCGTGGCGTGCGACGCGGCGCAGTTCGGCAGGGGTGGGACGTGAGCCGCGGACGCGTTCACCGGCCAGGCGGGCGTAGACGTGGGCGGCCCAGAAGACGAGACCGGTGACGATGAGCAGGATGCTGAGTTCGAGTCGCGGGTACTGGCCCAGCGTCCCGGCGGTGGCCACCACGGAGGCCGCGAGCAGGGATCCGTAGACGGCACCGGCGTAGTCGGTCCGGGACGTGCGTGTCGCGCCCGAGTATCGCGATCTCTCCGACGCTCGGTGGGGGTGGGCCATTTCTCCACGGTAGAAGGCGGGAGCGGACGGCGCCTGTCGCGGTCGCGGGATCGCGGGTGACCGGTGCCGCCGTTCGGCGTCGGCACCGACCGGCGACCGGCGACCCGTAGGTATGCCACTCGTGTCGGTTCGGCGTGGACGGGCTTCGGGCTTCGGTGCCGTCGAGTCCCGAACGGGCGCCGGGGCTGTCGAGGCGGTCGGCCGGCGGCAGGCGCCTTCGACGGGGCCGGCGGCGATCGGCCGGCCGGAGGCGGGAGGTGATCTCGTGTCGCGGCGGGGCCACAGCATGGCAGGACATGGACTCGATCAAGCATCGGTTAGGCTGTGTCCGGCGTGTTCATATCGTGTGACGCGCAGTCAATCGCCTGATATACGTAGGGGATTCGCATGGCAGAGCGCCCGATCGACGCGCAGGATGAAGCCCGGGGCCAGGCCAGGGTCGGCCCGCCCGGCGGGTTCGATCTCACGGTTCCCAGCGTGGCGCGAATGTACGACTACTATCTCGGCGGCAAGGACAACTACCGGGCCGACCGAGAGGCTTCCGAGGAACTGTCCAAGGCGGCGCCGGGCACACGGGCGCTCGCGATCAACAATCGACGTTTCCTCCAGCGCGCGGTCCGGGTGCTGGCGAGCGAGTACGGCGTGCGGCAGTTCCTCGACCACGGATCCGGCCTGCCCACCCAGGACAACGTGCACCAGATAGCACAGCGCGTGGACCCGGCGTCGCGCGTCGCCTACATCGACCACGACCCGATCGTGCTGGCGCACGGACGCGCGATTCTCGCAGACAACGACCGAACGACCGTGATCACCGCGGACTTTCGGGACACCGACGCGATCATGGGCAACGCCGACGTGGCCAAGCTGATCGACTTCACCGAGCCGACCGCGGCGCTGTTCGTCTCGGTCCTGCATTGCCTGCCGGACAGCGACGAACCGGCGGCTCTGGTCGGACGCGTCATGGACCGACTCGCCCCGGGCAGCTTCGTCGTCATCTCGCACCTGGTCTCGGCGGATTCCGAAGTACGCGAGCGTCTGAGCGACTTCATGCTCACCGCCACCCAGGGCAATTGGGGGCGCGTCCGCGAGGCGGCGGACGTCGAGACGTACTTCAGCGGTCTGGAACTGCTCGACCCCGGCCTCGTCGAGGTCTCCACCTGGCGCCCGGACGGAACGCCCGGGCCGACCCAGGAGACCGCGGAATGGATCGAGTTCGGCGGAGTCGCCCGCAAGCTCTGACCGAGCCGGGTCGGCCGGACTTCCGGGGGGTGGGGTCGACAGGCGGGGTCGACAGGCATGCCCATGCCCATGCCCAAGCCGGCCTGGCGGCGAACCTCCGCTGCTCACACCGTGGTTCGGGTGCTCCCGGTTCCCGGTTCGAGCGGTGATACACGTCATGCGCAGACCCCGTGACGTGTTCGGTGGCCGCGGTTGTCATTCCCTCGGGAACCACAACCGAGGAGAGCGCATGCCGAATACCACCCGAGAAGACCCGAGGAGGTCTCCGGCGCGGCGCGCCCGCCGCGTCCTGCCGGCGTTGGCGCTGTGCGTCGCCCTGTTGGGCGCAGGCGCGTGCAGCAGCGGCGATTCGAAGGACGACAAGGGCGGCAAGGGCCCCGGCGACGGCAAGTCCACCGCTCGGGCCAAGGATCCCGGCGGCGACGCGCCGAAGACGTCCAAGGCGGTGGTCACGGTCACCCCGCAGGACGGCGCGACGGGCGTGGCCACCGACGGCGCGCTCAAGGTCACCGCGACCGCCGGGAAGCTCACCGAGGTCGTCGTGAAGACCGCCGAGGGCACGGCCGTCGAGGGCGCCATCGCACCGGACGGGGCCAGTTGGGCCCCGTCGGCGGCACTGCAGACCGGAATGAAGTACGCGGTGTCCGCGAGTGCCACGGACGCTGCCGGGCTGGTGTCGGCGATGCAGTCCTCGTTCACCACACTCACCCCGGCGAACACCAACTACGGCTACTTCAACATCGATGCGAACGAGACCTACGGCGTCGGCATGATCGTGTCGCTGACCTTCGGCAAGGCGGTCACCGACACGGCGCTGGTCAACCGGTCGGTGACGGTCACCTCGGAGCCCGCAGTCGAAATCAAGGGTCATTGGTTCAAGGAAAATACGCGATTGGACTTCCGTCCGGAGAAGTATTGGCGGCCCGGCACCAAGGTCACCCTCCGGCTGGACCTGGACGGCAAGCAGACCTCCCCGGGCGTCTACGGCAAGCAGAAGAAGACCGTCACCTTCACCGTCGGTCGGGCGCAGACCAGCGTTGCGGACAGCAAGGCCCACACCCTCACCGTCACCCGCGACGGCGCGTTGCTCAAGAAGCTGCCGGCCAGCCTGGGCAGCGACGAATTCACCACCTACAACGGCAAGATGCTGATCATGGCCAAGGAGGGCACGATCCGGATGTCCGGGCAGAGCGTGGGATTCGGCGCCGACTCGTACGACATCCCGGACGTCCCGCACAGCATGCGGCTGAGCACGAGCGGCACCTACGTGCACGGCAACCACTGGTTCAAGGACAAGGCGAACCCGCCGTTCGGCCGGTCGAACACCAGTCACGGCTGTGTCGGCCTGGAGGATGTGGTCGGCGGTGGCGACGCCGGCAAACCGGGCGCCTGGTTCTATGCGAATTCGCTGGTCGGCGATGTGGTCGAGGTGATCAACTCGCCGGAGCGGGTCATCGACGCGGACAACGGCTGGAGCGGCTGGACCTTGACGTGGGCCCAGTGGACCAAGGTCTGACCGGACCTGCTTGGGTCCGACCGGACCACGCCCCGATCCGGGCGCGGCGGCGACATCGCGGTGACGCAGGCGCCGGTGATGTCGCCGTCGACCAGGGGGCTCGGCCGCGTTCACGAGCGACGCGTCGGCGTCGGCCGGGTCCGGGAGCCGGTGGCCGAAGCGGCGGATCGTGTCCGCGCCCGAACCCGCTGTCGGACGCGGCATCGCGCTCCGGGCGCCCTACCGACCGGCGGGTCCCGGTGGGTCGGGGGCTGCGCACATACCGGTTCGGTGTCGGACGGGTGGTGGTGTGGGTGTGGGGCATCGAAACCACTGCGGTGGGGCCGCGCCCGGCGACTTTCACACTCGCGCGTCCCGGGCGGGTCGGTCGCCCGGTGACGTAGCGGTAAGCCTTGTCGTTGTTGCCGTTGGGCTCCTGAGCGTGGTCGGGGTCGGGCGCGGCGGCGACGCGCTTGTGCATCGTGGTGGTGATGAAGTGGTGGCCGAGGGCCGCCGCCCGTGGATGCCCGAGCGGGCGACCGGTGCGGAGCGCCTCGGCGCCCTTGTCGTCCGACGTCCCCATGGACGGGTCGATAGCCGTTCGAGAGCCGGGGATGCCGCGACGGTGGTCGCGAAGTCGGCCAGGCCGAGTCGGATGAGCGCGGTGGCAGGGTGGTGCCGCGCAGGAGCCCGTCGATGTTGTGGCCGGTTGCGTTGCCGCCGTGTTCTGCGGAGCCCAGGTCCGAGCCGCGCCGGGTCGGGTGGGAGAGGCCGCGCGCGGCCTCCCCCACACGACCCGGTGATTCTCCGAGTTCGTTTCGGCGAGCGGCCGGCCCGGCTGCCGCGCCGGTCGGTTATGCCGCCCGCGGTTGTTCGCAAGCGCATGCAACCCGATCCGTGGCCGCCGCGTGACGTTTGTGATGCTCACGTTCAAGAACCCGGCGTCAGCAGCCGATGGACCAACTGCCAATGGCGTCACGGCGATTGCGGGCCCGACTCAGCCGGTCGGCTCTGCGGGCGAGCGTGCGCGCCGAACGTTGCGGCAGCCGATCCGGCGTGCACCCGCCCGCCGACGTCGACGCGGATGTCGACGCTCGGTGGTCGTGCGCCCCGGGACACCCGAATGACCCGAACGAAGGAGTAGCGTCTTGACCACTCACCCACGGCGTGGCACCAGGCCACGGCAATTGGCGGCGCTGGTGGCGGCCTTGTGCGGGTTTGTCGCCGTCACCCTGCTCGGTACGACTCCGGCGGCGGCGGCCGATCAGCGTCAGGCGATCTATGCCATCGCGCACCGGGTCGACACCCTGGACGGCGTGGACGCGGCGATCAACCACGGCGCCAACGCGATCGAGGTGGACGTCTGTGCCTGGTGGAATCCGAACGAATGGCGTGCCTGGCACGACTGTTCCTCGGCCGGCGAGAATCGGCTGGGCCCCAGCTTCGACAGCATGATCGACCGCATCCTCTCCAACGCCAACGCGGGACGCCGTCTGTCGCTGGTCTGGCTCGACATCAAGGACCCGAACTACTGCGGAGAGGCGCCGAACCGCACCTGCAGCGTCGCCGGACTGCGGGACAAGGCACAGCGCCTGACGGCCGCCGGCATCCAGGTGCTCTACGGCTTCTACGAGTACCACGGCGGCAACACGCCGGACATCGGCGGCCGGGGTTGGCAGAGCCTGGAGGGCAGGCTCGGCCCGCTGGAGGGCATCACCACGACCGGGACCCGCGATCAGGCCGTGAACGCGTTCAACCGATCCGGTTCCGGATTCCCGAACGGCAAGCGGGCGATGGACTACGGCGACAGCGACATCACCAAGGGGTTCGGCAACTGCACCGAGGCCACCTGGAATACCTGCGCGGAGCTGAAGAAGGGTGCCGGGGACCGCGCCGCCGGACGACTCGCGGCCACGTTCTCCTGGACGACCACCTACAACGACCCGTGGTACGTCGACAAGCTCCTCGGCAACGCTCGCGTGGACGGCATCATCGCGGGCTACGGCGCCTTCACCGGGGTGCGCGACTACGACAACAATTGGCAGTGCGGCAACGCGGTCAAGATGGTCCGTGACTGGGTGAACGGACACAGCGGCACCCACCGCATGGCCAACAGCGGCGACCGCCTGTTCAGGTAGTCCCACGCGGTCCCGGGGGCGGGCGTGTGCCCCGGGGGACGGACCTGTGCTGTTTCCCGTCCTGCGGGTTCCATCGGGCCGTCGGCCGCTTTCCGGCGGCGCCCGGATGCGCAATCCGGCGCTGGCCCGGACGTATCGCCGCATCCTCGCCGAGGCCACGGCGGGCGGACGAACGCGCGAG